>DWUQ01000021.1 GCA_019120675.1 Candidatus Paenalcaligenes intestinipullorum
ATTAGCTTACCGAAAACCCTCCCTCCACAACACACTTATATTATATATAAGACATGCTTTTATACCGTTAAAAATCAACAACTTAAATAAAACCCACCACATTATGAAAACAAAAACCATAAAGCAAAACCAACTTATAGAATGCTTGATGAGCACTTTCCACATTGTGGCAATACCTCTTCATAATATGAAAAACGTGATGGTCTTGTTGTGCTAAGCTTTTAATTTTTCTTGCTTAATTTTGCACGACCATGAGTTCCTCTCTTTCTTCTTCGCCCTTAGGCAAAGCAACCGCCTACCCCTCTCAGTATGATGCTTCTCTACTGTTTACGATTGACCGTGCTGCGAATCGAGCTCAATTAACGATCCCCAAGGAATGGCATGGCCAAGACATTTGGACAGCCTACGAGATTTCGTGGCTCAATAGGCAAGGCAAACCTATGGTGGCGATTGGTGAGTTCCGGATTCCTTGGGACAGCCCAAAGATTGTGGAATCCAAGTCGTTAAAGCTGTATCTGAACTCGTTCAATGACAGCAGTTTTGAATCCATTAAACAGGTCAAGCAACACATACAGACGGATCTGAGTGCGGCGGTTGACGCACATGTGGATGTGCAGCTTTTTCAGCTGCAACCTTATAGCGGCCCGCTTATTCACGACCTCGAGGGGGAAAATATTGATGATCTTGAGGTTGAGATTGAGCATTATTCGCCCGAACCCACCTTGCTGCGCTGTGAGGAGGACGCCCCAGTAGTTTTTGAATGCTTATACTCTGATTTATTAAAATCCAACTGCCCTGAAACCGGCCAGCCTGATTGGGGCTCCATACAAATTGCTTATACAGGCCCTAAAATCGACCGAGCCAGTTTGCTGAAATATATCATTTCCTTCCGTCGCCACACGGAGTTTCATGAGCATTGCGTTGAGCGTATTTACGCGGACATTCAAGCGCAGTGCGCCCCTAAGTCGCTATTGGTATATGCCCGTTATACCCGTCGAGGAGGGTTGGATATCAACCCATGGCGCAGCTCACAACGCAATCATGTTGCGACCACACGCACCCCACGTCAGTAGGAGTGCGTAAGGGGCTTATGAAGCGTAAAAGCTTGCATCTACTCGTTAGATTTACAGGCTTTTACGCTGCACTTCTGGCCAAGCTTTACGCAAGTAGTACAGCATCGACCACACAGTCAAAATCGCCGCAATGACGATTAAAACCTTGCCAATCAAACCTACGGGTATATCGTTGTAGGACTCCCAATACAACAAGCACGGAATGGCGATCATTTGCGCTGCGGTTTTAAATTTACCCAACCAGCTCACCGCTACGCTGGCGCTGGCGCCTATTTGGGCCATCCACTCACGCAGAGCGGAAATCGTAATTTCACGCCCAATAATAATAAAAGCAATTAATATATCCAACCGTCCTAGATCCACCAATACCAACAAGGCCGCCGAAACCATGAGCTTATCGGCCACGGGATCTAAGAAGGCTCCAAAAGCGGTGGTTTGCTTCCAGAGACGCGCCAACCAACCATCAAACCAGTCGGTCACCGCCGCAATAATAAAAGCGCTGCAGGCCAACACATCACGTACATGCACACTTAACCAGCTTTCAGGCAAATAAAATAAGCCCAGCACCACCGGAATCATGATGATGCGCAGCCACGTCAGAACCATAGGAAAATTTAAAGGCATCATAGGTGCAAAGACTTTATAAAATTAACGTAAAGCATGATAAATGCGCTCAGCGAGTGCTGCAGAAATACCCTCAACGGTACGTAGCTCATCGATGCTGGCATTGACCACACCCGTAAAGCCACCAAAACGTGCGAGTAAACGCTGGCGTCGCTTCGCCCCAACACCTTCGATGTCTTCAAGGCGCGAGACATTACGCGATTTGGCCCGACGCGCACGCATGCCTGTAATGGCAAACCGGTGCGCTTCATCACGCACTTCGGCTAAAAGCATGAGGGCAGCAGACTCAACGCCCAACTGAACACTAGGGCGCTCATCTGTAAATAATAAGGTTTCCAAGCCAACTTTTCTACCTTCGCCCTTTGCGATGCCCACCAAAACGCGATGATCTAAACCCAATTCATCAAAAACTTGCTTGGCAATATTAAGCTGCCCTTTCCCCCCGTCGACCAACACCACATCCGGCAAGCCAGATTGGGCTTCGGCCACACGGCTGTAGCGTCGGGTGAGAACTTGGCGCATGGCCGCATAATCGTCCCCTAAAGTAATGCCAGCAATGTTGTAGCGCCGATAGTCTGCAGGCTGCATCGCGTGATGCTTATATACGACACAGGAAGCTTGGGTGGCCTCACCCATTGTATGGCTAATGTCAAAACCTTCGATCGTAAGCTGCTCTAAAGCGGCATCATCGATATCGAGCTGCAGGATTTGCGCCAAATCTGCGGTTCGTGCGGCACGAGAAATCGACTCACTTAAGGTACGCTGTAAAGCAAGTTGCGCATTGCTGAGTACTTGGTCAAGCCAAGCCTTGCGCACTCCTTGAGGCCTAAGTAGCAACCGTACAGCATGGCCGGCCTGTGCAGCCAGCATGGTGAGCAGTTCGTCATTGACTCGATGGGAGCAAATGAGCAAGGCGGGTAAAGGCCGTTCAATATAATGCTGACTGATAAACGCTTGCAGGACCTCGTCATCAGGCTGCCCCCGCACTTGAGTCGGGAAAAACGCCCGGTCACCTAAATGTCGGCCACCTCGAACCATTGCCAAATTGACACAGCTGCGCCCCCCTTCACTGACGACGCCAATAATATCTGCATCATCCGTACCACTATGCTCCATCGTTTGTTGCTGCAAGATCGTGGACAAAGCCAACATTTGGTCGCGTAGTGCGGCGGCCTCTTCGAACTCTAACCGCTCCGAAGCGTCGAGCATACGGGCTTCGATATCTTTGATGACTTCTTGGGCGCGCCCCTCAAGGAAACGCTGTGCTTGTCGCACGCCAGCCTGATAGCTGGGTATATCAATTAAGCCCACGCAGGGAGCGGTGCAGCGCTCAATTTGATGCAACAAACAGGGGCGCGTGCGGTGCGCGTAGACAGAATCCTCACAGGTACGGAGCTTAAAGACGCGTTGCAAGACTTGAATGGTTTCCCGTACTGCCCACGCATTAGGATAAGGTCCATAAAAGCTCCCCCCAGCATTGGTGCTTCCCCGATAGTAGGCGATTCGTGGGGCCTCATGATCGGTAATCCGTAAATAAGGATAAGACTTATCGTCACGGAAAATAATATTGTAACGGGGCTGGAGCCGCTTGATGAGGTTGTGCTCAAGCAGCAACGCTTCCGATTCACTTGCGGTAATGGTGACTTCAATGCGCACAATCTGCGTCACCATTTGCGCAATACGTGGGCTGCTCAGATTTTTTTGAAAATAAGAGCTGACGCGGCGTTTTAAATTACGCGCCTTCCCCACATACAGCACCTCATCATGCGCATCAATATGTCGATAAACGCCTGGTAAAGGCGGCAGGTCAGCCAGAAATAATTTCAGATTGAAGGTTCCGGGCATATTGATAATGGTCGTCAGCTTGTAAACGATCCCAATCCAGCGCTTCGGTTTGCGGATACAGCTTTTGAATGCGAAGTTGAGAGGCTTCGGGCATGGTGTAGTCCAGTTTTGCCAAGAGCTCGTCGGCTAAATCAGGGCGATTGCACACCAATACCATATCGCAGCCCGCGTTAAACGCTGCAACAGCCCGATCGTGGATGTCGCCAGCGACACTGGCCCCTTCCATAGTGAGGTCATCAGAAAAAATCACGCCGTTGTAAGCTAAGGCTTGACGCAATACACGCTTGAGCCAAAAGCTGGAAAACCCAGCAGGTTGGGGATCAACTTGGGGGTAGATCACATGCGCGGGCATCACGCTATCTAAGGCTAGATCACCGAGCCATTGATAGGGTGCGACATCCTCGTCAAGAATTTCTTCGAGGGTGCGCTCATCCACAGGTACCGCCACATGCGAATCGGCTTCTACCCCGCCATGACCTGGAAAGTGCTTACCACAGCTGGCCATACCCGCTTTTTTAAGGCCGCGGATCAGCCCCGCTGCCAACATACCCACCGCTTTGGGATTGCGATGGAAAGAGCGGTCGCCGATGACCGCCGAACAGTCGTAATCCAGATCCAACACAGGTGTAAAGCTAAAATCCACCCCACACGCCCGCAACTCAGCCGCTAAGACGTAGCCGACATCGGCCGCGACATTACCTGCCTTGATGGCGTCTTTTTCCCATAAAAACCCGAGCTTGCGCATGGATGGTAAAGTCGTGAAGCCATCTTCACGAAAACGCTGTACTCGCCCCCCTTCGTGATCCACAGCAATCAATAAGGCTGGATTGCGTAACGCGTGGATCTCAGTACACAACTCGGTGAGCTGCTGTCGAGAGTGAAAATTACGGGTAAATAAAATCACGCCCCCCACGGATGGATGCCGTAAACGGATGCGCTCCGCTTCCGTTAGGGCTGTGCCCGCTATATCCACCATAACGGGGCCAAGGGGCTGATTGACTGGAGTTGGTATCGTCATAATAAATTTACGCTGTGGGGGTTAAGGTTTCAACAATCACAAAGGCCATCACCAAATCGGATTCGTCGGTTAGCGTAACATGCGCTGTGCCAAAACGCTGGTCATACCACGGCTGAAGAGTCCCGGCCAACACCACTTGCGGTTTGCCACTGGGTGCATTGAGCACCTGCATACGCGACCACGCCATCGGCATGCGCATGCCTAAGCCAACGGCTTTGGAGAACGCCTCCTTGGCGGCAAAACGGGTGGCTAAATAACGCATCCCTCGCTCGGGGTCACGCTGATGGCGCCGTGCAAACACCTGCTGCTCTTGAGGCCCTAAAATACGCTGAACAAAGCGTAAGCCAAAGCGCTCATACGCCGCACGAATGCGAGAAATATAAATAATGTCGGTACCAATCCCGGCAATGGCTGCTGAAGACATATGGGTTAACGCAGGATTAAAGTTTGATGAAATGCTCTCGATAGTGCTTGAGCTCGTCGATAGATTCGTAAATATCCGCCAGTGCTTCGTGCTTCGCATGCTTTACAAAGCTTGAGACCACTTCGGGTTTCCAACGACGGGCCAGCTCTTTGAGCGTGCTGACATCCAGATTCCGATAATGGAAAAAAGCTTCTAGTTTCGGCATATACTTAAACATGAAGCGCCGATCTTGGCTAATGGTGTTGCCACATAGCGGTGACGTACCCTCGGGCACATGTTGCTTGAGGAACTGCAACAATTGCTCTTCGGCCTCGGCCTCGGTTAGGGTAGACGCTTTGACCTTGTCAATCAGGCCGCTTTTGCCATGCGTGCCTTTGTTCCAGTTATCCATCGCCTCCAGCAGCTCATTACTTTGATGCACCACCAATACGGGGCCTTCGGCGACTAGACTTAGATCCGCCTCGGTAACCACAACAGCGACTTCAATAATGCGCTCTTTTTCAGGGTCTAAGCCCGTCATTTCCATATCTAACCAAACCAGTCGCTGATTTTTTACTGACATATATAATAATTCCTTGATTCCTAATTTATTTCGTACAGGCTTACGTGGACGATGAATTTCCTATACGTATTTTTGATCTTTCTGTTAGGCGCTTTGATTGTGCGCCAATGGTTGTCGTGGCGACAAATTCGCTATGTGGCACGTCATCGCAACCAACTGCCCCCCGAGTTTGCTCAAAGCCTCAGCCTACACGCTCACCAACGAGCTGCGGATTACACGATTGCCAAAGAGCAACTCCGCCTAATCGAAGGCTTTGTGGACACGGCGGTCGTTATCAGCTTTACCTTGCTAGGGGGGCTGCAAGTGTTGGACTTGTTCTGGGCCCGACATGTGCCCCACGAGCTATGGCGTCAAATTGGCCTAGTCATGAGTGTACTCGGGATTAGCGCACTTATCAGCCTTCCCTTTCGCGCATGGAGTGTTTTTAAGATCGAAGCCCACTTTGGTTTTAATCGTCTGACGCCTAAGCTTTTCTTACGCGATACGCTGCTCGGGCTCGGGCTCATGGCGGGTTTAGGGGTGGCCTGTTTGGCTGTCATTTTATCGCTTATGCAGCTCGGCTCACACAGCTGGCCCTTGTACGCATGGGGCTTTTGGGTGCTGTTCAACCTGTTGCTGATCTGGGCTTACCCGGCTTTTATTGCACCGTTGTTTAATCGTTTTCAACCCTTAGACCGGCCTGAGCTGCAAAACCGCATTCAGGGCTTAGTACAGCGCTGTGGGTTTACACTCGCGGGGTTGTTTGTGATGGATGGCTCGCGTCGTTCCTCGCATGGCAATGCCTATTTCACTGGTTTGGGTAATTTAAAGCGCATTGTGTTTTTTGACACACTGCTGTCACGCCTCAATGATGAAGAGGTTGAAGCCGTTTTGGCGCACGAACTGGGCCATTTCAAACACAAGCATATCCTTAAACGTATGCTGGTCAATTTTGGTGGCGCTTTGGTGTTTTTCTTTGCCTTAGCCTGGTTGTCGCAAAAAGTATGGTTTTATACCAGCTTAGGGGTGCTCCCGCAGTTGGCTGGCGCGAACGATGGCTTGGCGTTGGTATTGTTTTTTATTTGTGTGCCTGTATTTACCTTTTGGTTAAGCCCTATCTCACATTTTTTATCACGCAAAAATGAGTACGAAGCCGATGCGTATGCCATCGCGCACACGCAAGCCAGTGCGCTACGCAATGCACTGCTTAAACTCTACAAAGATAATGCGGCTACCTTAACCCCCGATCCCGTATACTCTAGCTTTTATGACACCCATCCTCCCGCTTTGCAACGCATTCGCTTTATAGATCGCCATGACCCAACCTCTTTCAGCTGATCACGGCCGTATCATTGCGGCGTTCGGGCGTAACTATTTGGTTGAGCTCGCGGATCAACAGGTGTTGCAATGCTACACCCGTGGTAAGCGCACCGGCTTGTGTGTCGGCGATCTGGTCAAAGTCGCGGTTCAAAATACCGAACAAGGCAGCATTGAGGAAATCCTACCGCGCCGCAATTTACTGTATCGATCGGATCAAAATCGCAGCAAACAATTTGCAGCCAATATCGATCAACTGTTTATTGTGTTGGCTTCTGAACCCAGCTTTTCGGATGATCTAACGGGACGTGCATTGGTCGCCGCCAAAGCGGCCGATATTGAACCCGTTATTTTGTTGAACAAGGCTGATTTGCCTTCCGTGAACCACGCTCGGGAACGTTTGCTACCCTTGAGTGCGTTAGGGGTCCCCATTCTAGAGCTGTGCGCCTTAGAGACCCCATCCACCCAAAGCTTGTTAAGCCCTTGGCTACTCAACAAAACCACTTTACTTTTAGGTCAAAGTGGTATGGGAAAATCTACCATCCTGAACGCTCTCGTACCCGACGCACAGGCACACACCCAAGAACACTCCAAAGCCTTAGGTACGGGTCGTCACACGACTACCCATACACGCTTATATCGTCTGGCGGACTTGAATGCATCCCTGATCGACTCACCGGGTTTTCAAGCGTTTGGCTTAGCGCACCTAAGCCCCGCGGAAATCGTACATGGTTTTCCTGAATTTCATGATGCAGTTAACGAGTGTCGCTTTTATAATTGCAGTCACCGTCATGAGCCAGGCTGTGGGGTCAGAGCCGCCTTAGACAACAACACAATTCATCCAGAGCGTTATCAGCTGTATTTACGCCTGTTGGATGAGCATGAGCAACAACCTCAATATTAGTCACTGAGCTGCTGTTCGGCAGCGGCTAGGAAATGATAAAGATTTCGTACCAACACTGCGGTAGCTCCCCAAAATAAAATGCTCGTGCCAAGTTATCGAAAAGTAGCGATGAGCACCGTGCTCGGTGGCCACCTCATGTAAATGATGATGTTTGGGGTTGAGCAGAACATCCAGTGGCACCTCGAACACTTCCGCCACCTCGTTGATACAGGTTTTTAGCTGATAACCTTCGTGAACCATTCCCACAATGGGACACATCGCAAATCCTGTAGTCGTAGTAAAGATAGGATGCTGCCCTAAAGGCTCAATAAACTGCGGTGCAATGCCGAGCTCTTCGAAAGTCTCGCGTACAGCAGCATCCTTGGGACTCATGTCGGTAGGCTCTAAGCGCCCACCAGGAAAGCAAACCTGACCAGCATGGGTCGGCAAATGAGCAGTGCGCTTTGTAAACAAGACGCTTAGGCCACGGCTTCGCTTCACTAGCCCTATATACACCGCAGAAGGAATCGCATTGGATGTCGCGGCAAACTCTTCCGCAAAGGAATGAGCGAATTGGGCCTCTACCTGCCAATCGATGGTGTGCTGGAACGCTAAACGTATAAACGCATCGTTTAAGGTAGCTGGCTGCAAAACAGGTAAATCCTGCACGCCTAATGTGGGCTGCAACGTAGGATTGAATTTTGGCGTACCCTTCTGCCATTTTAATAAAGATAGGCGAGATAGCGTCATAGCAAGCATTAAAAAAGGCACTCACCGGTGAGTGCCTTTAATACTACTACGTAATGACGCCGGATGTTTTAGGCGTTTTTACGTACTAATTTTTCCTTGATGCGTGCCGACTTACCAGAACGCTCACGCAGGTAGTACAACTTAGCGCGACGCACTGCACCACGACGCTTCACATCAATGCTAGCGATTTGGGGGGAGTACAATTGGAAAGTACGCTCTACGGATTCGCCAGAGGAGATCTTGCGCACGATAAAGGAGGTGTTTAGACCACGATTGCGGCGGGCAATGACCACACCTTCGTAAGCCTGCACACGACGACGAGTGCCTTCGACTACGTTGACGTTGACCACAACGGTATCACCAGGGGCGAACTCAGGCAAAGTTTTGCCTTCGGTTAGACGAGCGATTTCTTCTTGCTCGAGTGTATCGATAATATTCACTTAGAAGCTCCAAAACATCATACATGGGCGCAGTTAAAAATTGTTGGCACTTAAAGCGTGCCTTACCCACCAGAGGATGTAGAAATGAAGCAAAGATTTTACCCTCTAATGCTCGTAAAACCAAGACAATTCATGACGCTCGTATTGAATATGCAGCATAAGCCCTACGAAGCATTCTTTTAAGGGAGTTTTCGATAAGCTCGTAGTCACTTTATAGATAGCCCTCCTGAAACCCTTCGGATCGTTTCGGTCTCGCCTTTCTAAAGGTTGTGCGCACGGCAGCTTACTTTATAGCGCATACTGGGTAAGGAATTCATCAGGACGAAAAAATATAGGAGTTGCTCTATGCGTCATGCAGAATACAAAGTACCAGGCGGTAAACTCGTGGTGGTAGACCTTCAGATCCAGGAGGGGCGCTTTCATCACGTACAACTGAGTGGGGATTTTTTTCTAGAGCCGCCAGAGGTGCTGGAGCAAATAAATCAAGCGCTTGAAGGGGTACCCATTACTCTGGATCACGACCGTTTGACCGCCCACATTAATCAGGCGATTCCTGCTTCGGCTGAGCTATTTGGTATTCATGCTGCTGCGATTGCTACCGTATTACAGAGGACTCTAACCCATGACTAATCGCTGGCATCACTACGAGTGGGAATTGCTGCAGGCTCCCGCCATGCATCCTGCTTTGCATATGGCACTGGATGAAATCCTTTTGGATCAGGTCAGCAAAGGACTAAGAAAACCCACCCTACGATTTTGGGAGTGGGCCACCTCCAGCGTGATTATTGGACGTTTTCAATCCCTTAAAAATGAGGTGGATAGCCAGCAAGCAGAACGACATGGCCTAAGTGTGGTACGCCGAATCAGCGGTGGAGGCGCCATGTTCTTGGAGCCAGGTAATGGGATTACCTACTCTATTTATGCGCCTGAAGCGCTGGTAGCAGGACTTAATTTCCAAGAGTCGTACCTAACGCTGGATGCGTGGGTGGTAGAGGGATTAAAAAGCTTAGGTGTGAATGCGTGGTATCAGCCGTTGAATGATATTACGAGCGATGGCGGGAAAATTGGTGGCGCCGCACAAGCACGCCGCAACAAAGCGGTATTGCACCATACGATGCTGGCTTACGATATGGATGCCGACAAAATGGTACAAGTATTGCGCATTGGCCAAGAAAAACTTTCTGACAAAGGCACCACCAGTGCGAAAAAGCGTGTGGACCCGTTGCGCCGACAAACTGGGCTGAGCCGAGAGGAAATTAGCCAACGCTTAGTGCAGCAGTTTGCCCAATCGGCCCCCTTAAGCTCTGGCGTATTGGATGCCGCTACGCTACAGGCGGCGGCAGACTTAGCACAAAGCAAGTATCAAAGCTTGGAATGGACAGCATTGGTGCCGTAACCCTGCACGCACTCGGCCTAGTGTGGTGCTCAGCAACATCGCTAGGCTTTTTGCAAGCGAAGTAATGCGCCCCTGCATTAGGCGATCCATGCCCCCAACCAAAGCATTGTTGGGACCGATAACCCCCAAAGCACGACCACCAAACCCTCTGCATAACGCTGTAGCTTCGGCGATGGCCGAGCGCGCCACGTAGAGCCCAAAGAAGAAAGGGAGCGCGTATCCGTTGCTGTTTGAGACTTAAAAGGATACGTAAACATCGAACGCAATACCGACATGGCTGACCCCTAAATACTGTTGTTAAAAACAGTACTGTATAAAAATACAGATAAACAAGCAAGCACTGAGGACGACACTGTAGGCTTTAACAAACAAAAAGCCAGACCGATGGGTCTGGCTTTAGAGGCACTGAGTAGTAAGCAAACCTAACTATCAGGGCCTTAGCGTGGCTACGCTCTCTATCCCAGCCTTAAAGGCTGAGTTTTTAGCGCACCCCGATACGTAGGTCGTAACGATTACTTGTTAGGCTGGGGTGTAATACGCAAGTAGGGACGGATCTCGGTGTGCCCTTTGGGGAATTTGGCTTTGATCACTTCAGGGTCTTGCAAAGACGGCACGATGATCACGTCTTGACCATCTTCCCAGTTTACAGGAGTCGCCACGCTGTAGTTATCGGTAAGCTGCAAAGAGTCAATCACACGTAGGATCTCGTTGAAGTTACGCCCAGTACTGGCTGGGTAGGTAATAATCAAACGCACTTTTTTGCTGGGGTCGATCACAAATACCGAGCGTACGGTAACGGTCTCGCTGGCATTAGGGTGAATCATATCGTAGAGCTCGGACACCACGCGGTCGGGATCAGCAATGATCGGGAAGTTAACCTGAGTGTTTTGAGTCTCGTTGATGTCTTGAATCCAGCCTTGGTGGGAGCTGGTGTCGTCTACTGACAAAGCTAATACTTTAACGTTGCGCTTGGCAAACTCATCCGCTAGCTTTGCGGTGTAGCCCAGCTCGGTGGTGCACACAGGCGTGTAATCAGCAGGGTGAGAAAAAAGCACACCCCAGCTGTCGCCTAAATAATCATGAAAACGGATTTTCCCTAAAGAGGAATCTTGCTCAAAATCAGGGGCCAAATCGCCTAAACGTAATGTTGCCATGGTGGGTCATCCTTGTAGCGTATGAGTAATATGCACAAAAGCATTAGAGATTACAAAATATTCTCTCAGCATATACCGAGCCTTTCAAATAAGCTTTAGACATATACATATTGCTAAAGCGTTTGAGCATGGAACTGCTCCAACACCGTGCCAGCTTGTATGGTAGCCAAATAACTATGCGTGCGCGGCAATACGGTAGCGCTATAAAACACAGCCGTCGCGAGCTTCTGTGCGCGGTATTCCGCTGACATGTTGCTGTCCGTTACCTGCGTCACCAATACAGCCGAGCGTGCTAATTGCCAACCCGCTAGCAGCGTGCCTGTTAGCATTAGAATGGGAACACTGCCATAAAAAGCTGCTTTAGGGTGCTCGGCAAACTCCGTCAAAATAGTTTTAACACCTTGGCCATAGTCAGCCAGACTGGCGGTTAATTGCTGATGAATCTGTTTTAAAGCCACCTGTTGCTCTGGGGCTAACGAGCCTTCTGCCAAGCGTTCCTGCAGTTGGTCTACAGTCATTTGCACCAAGGCTTGGATGCTTAAGGCGACTAAGCCTTTGTCACGCAACAGCTTGCGACCGATGAAATCGTTGGCTTGGATGGCCGTGGTTCCCTCGTAAATGGGCAGGATACGAGCATCACGGTACAACTGAGCAATGCCGGTTTCCTCGATATAGCCCATCCCGCCGTAGACTTGCATCGCCAAAGAGGTGACCTCCACGGACATTTCTGTTGCAAAGCCTTTGATAACTGGCACGAGAAATTCGTATAACGCTTGAGAACGTTGTGCCCATTGAGGGTCTTGGTGTTGTCGAGCAACGTCCTCGGCACTGGCTGCCCAATAGGCTAAGGCGCGTGATCCTTCTACTAAGCCTCGCATGGTTTGCAGCAATCGATCCACATCGGGATGCTGGGCAATGACTACGGTATCGCTACCTCCGGTGACCGACTGGCCTTGTTTACGTTCGTGGGCATATTGCTGTGCCATTTGCCAAGCACGCTCTGCTACCGCCACCCCTTGTAGCCCCACGGCGTAACGCGCTGCATTCATCATGATGAACATGTATTGCAGCCCTTTGTTGGTCTCGCCAACTAAATAGCCAACGGCGCCCCCCTCACCCACCTCGCCTTTGCCAGAACCATAAAGCAATTCGGCAGTAGGACTAGCATGAATGCCAAGCTTTTCCTCGAGTCGCGCACACCAAACATCGTTACGCGCTCCCAAACTACCGTCTTGATTAACTAAAAACTTGGGCACTAAAAATAAAGAAATCCCTTTTACTCCTGGTGGGGCATCGGGAGTACGCGCTAACACTAAATGAATGATGTTTTCGGATAAATCGTGCTCACCATAGGTAATGAAGATCTTTTCGCCTTGGATGCGGTAGGATCCATCGGGTTGGGGCGTGGCTCGAGTCCGCAATAACGCCAAATCCGAACCCGCCTGAGGCTCAGTTAAATTCATGGTGCCTGTCCAACGCCCTTCGATTAAAGGCGGAATATAGGCGTTTTTGAGTTCAGGCGAAGCGGCAGCATGCAAAGCCTCAATGACCCCATCGGTTAAGAGCGGACACAACGCAAAAGCCAAGCTCGCCGCATTGAGGTTTTCAGTCACGACCGCATGCAAAAGCTTAGGTAGACCTTGGCCACCGTACTCTCCGGGATGCTGCAAACCCTGCCATCCTGATGCGGTGTAAGCCGCTAGAGCGTCCTTAAAACCTTGGGCGGTGGTGACTTGGCCGTCTTGCAACTGGGCTCCCGTTCGATCTGCCGGTGCATTTAAAGGGGCAATCTGCTCTTGTACAAAACGAGCGTTTTCTTCGAGGATGGCATCGCACAGCTCAGTAGTAAACTCTTCGAAACCGGGCAACTGCAAGACCATCGGCAAATCTGCCAAATACCTCACTACAAAATTAATATCGTCTGAAGGAACTTTGTACGACATAGCACGACCTCCTTAAGCACTGGAGAAAAAAGCGATACCCAACATCAACATTAGCAATTTGCTTAAAAGCCAAACGTTGGCACTCTTCTGTTACGCATTACTATCGTGTAAAGCCGCGTATCGGCTTTACCCACTCACAACAAGCCGTACCTTATCTGTCACGGCCTAGACTACAAGGCCGCATATCGGCTTTAAACTAAAAAGCCTGTGTTGGCGAAACACAGGCTTTTATTTTAGAGAGCTTGAGTCAGCTCGGGTAAGACATCAAAAACGTCAGCAACGAGGCCATAATCGGCCACGCTAAAAATTGCGGCATCGGGATCTTTGTTGACAGCAACGATGACTTTGGAGTCTTTCATGCCGGCCAAGTGCTGAATCGCTCCCGACACGCCAAAAGCCATATACAGCTGAGGCGCAACAATTTTGCCTGTTTGCCCAACTTGCCAGTCGTTAGGAGCATAGCCTGCATCCACCGCGGCACGTGAGGCTCCAATCGCCGCACCAAGCTTGTCTGCCAGAGGCTCAAGCAGTTTGAAGTTTTCAGCACTGCCTAGCCCACGACCACCCGCAATCACCACCGAAGCTGCGGCCAAATCGGGACGATCGGATTGATCTAGCTCACGTTTTACAAACTGTACCGTTGTAAACCCAGCTTGTGGAGTGAGCGTGACGATTTCTGCACTCCCCCCTTCGGCGTTGGCGCTTTCAAAAGCGGTCGTACGAATGGTGAGGACTTTTTTAGCGTCTTGAGTTTGTACTGTGGCTAAGGCATTGCCTGCATAAATAGGATGAGTAAAGGTGTCGCTGCTTTCAATCGCCACCACATCAGAAACTTGAGCCACATCAAGCTTAGCTGCCACGCGGGGGGCGATGTTTTTGCCTGAGCTGGTGGCGGCAAAGACAATGTGCTCGTACTCATCAGCGAGACTGAGGACTTGCGCGGCGACGTTTTCGGCCAAGGCTTCAGCAAAGGCTGCGTCTTCGGCCAGCTTAACCCGTCGTACATCGGGCAACGCCGCGGCTTGCTGCGCGACCGTTTGTGCCGCTTGGCCAGCCACAAGAATATCGATCTCGGATCCAAGCTGCTTGGCTGCGGTGAGCGCATGCAACGTGGCGGCATTAAGATGATTGTTGTCGTGTTCAGCAATAATTAAAGTCGCCATTACAACACCTTTGCTTCATTTTTAAGTTTATCAATCAATGTGGCCACATCAGGAACCATGACACCT
>DWUQ01000022.1 GCA_019120675.1 Candidatus Paenalcaligenes intestinipullorum
TTAATCAACATGTTTGGTATTCCGGATCCACTTGACCCGGATCAAGCCCTAGGCTACCTAGTAGACTTACCTGGCTACGGTTACGCTGCGGTGAATCGCCAACAAAAGCAAGAGTGGGATCAAGTACTGGGTAGCTATCTGCGCACACGTAGCGCCTTGGCCGGCGTGGTTTTAATGGTGGATATTCGGCGTGGTCTAACACCACTTGATGAGCAGCTTGCCAAATGGATTGCGCCCACGGGCAAACCTTTATTGGTATTGTTAACAAAAGCCGACAAATTCGCTTACGGTAAACGTGTTCAAGCGGCGCTCGCAGCTAAAAAATCCTTAGCGGCCATTAGCCCCGCTCACGCAATTGCTTTTTCTGCCACCCATCGTATTGGTATCGAAGAAGCCACTCATTTTATTGAAAACTGGATTTCACCACAGGTAGTGCCATGACCAAATTCCTTCCCGCTGTCGAGTTTCCCCATAGCCGCCCACGCCGTAATCGGGTCGACGACTTTACACGTCGTTTAGTACGTGAACACCGTGTGACCACCGATGATTTCATTTACCCCGTGTTTGTACGCGAAGGCACCAATGTACAGGAAAGCGTCGGCTCCATGCCGGGTGTGTATCGCTACTCGCCAGATAGCATTCTGCATGTGGCGGAGCAGTGTTTGGAGCTGGGTATTCCAGTGCTGTCGCTGTTTCCCTCCATTGAGGCCGACCTCAAAACCCCCGACGGTATCGAAGCGGCCAACCCAGACGGCCTCATCCCCCGTGTGGTCGCCGCACTCAAACAACGCTTTCCCGAATTAGGCATTTTGACCGATGTGGCGTTGGACCCCTACACCAGTCATGGCCAAGATGGCGTGATCAATGACCAAGGCTATGTGCTCAACGAGCCCACCGTCGACGTACTACGTCAACAAGCGCTGACCCAAGCCCAAGCCGGGGTGGACATTGTGGCTCCGAGCGACATGATGGATGGTCGAATTGGCGCGATTCGCACCACCTTGGACGAGCAGCAATTCATTAACACACGCATCATGGCCTATTCAGCCAAGTATGCCAGTGCTTTTTATGGTCCCTTCCGCGATGCAGTAGGGTCTGCCAGCAACTTAGGCAAATCTGATAAGGCCAGCTATCAAATGGATCCCGCCAATCGCAACGAAGCCTTACGTGAGGTCGCAGCCGATATTCGTGAGGGTGCCGATATGGTGATGGTCAAGCCTGGCTTGCCGTACTTAGACATCCTACGCGATGTCAAAGAAGCCTTTGGTATGCCTACTTTTGCCTACCAAGTCAGTGGGGAGTACGCCATGATCAAAGCCGCCGCGGCCAATGGCTGGCTGGATCACGACAAGGTGATGATGGAATCGCTCCTAGCCTTTAAGCGCGCTGGCGGCGACGGGATTTTGACGTACTTTGCGATTGAAGCGGCCAAACTGTTAAAGGAAACAGCATGACTGCCAGCTTATTAGGCTTACTGCTTACCGTTGTACAGCGCTACGCATAGGATGCCCATTACAAGCAGCCTTTTGGGTGAGCAAAGGCTACCCACAAGGTTGCTTGTACCGCAGCGCTGTGTTTCACCTAAGCAAAAATAAGACCGCGCATCACCGCTAAGTAGTTAGAGCCGTCTGTTTATTGCAGCACTTGCGCTAACACCTCTGAGAAACGATCAGCTGGCTGAAAGCCCACCACACGCTGGCTCAGTTCTTTGCCTTGTGCATCAAAAAAGATGATGCCTGGGGGCCCAAACAGCTGAAAACGCTTTAATAAGGCACGATGCTCAGGCGTGACCTCAGTAACGTCTGCCTGCAGTAACACCATTTGCTCCATTTGCTGCGCCACCGTCGGATCCGTAAAGGTGAATTTCTCCATTTCAATGCACGACACGCACCAATCGGCATAAAAATCGAGCATAACGGGTTGCTGCGCATTCGCCACCCGCTGATCAAGCTCTTGTAAGCTATTTATACGCTCAAAAGTAGGCGCTGTAACCGCTGTAGCGACGGAACCTCCTCCACCTTTTAGCTGGTCCAAGGGTTGCAACACGCTGCGGCTGCCACTGGCCACCCCCACCACAATCAACACAGCCCAAATCGCCGCCAAGTAGCCCAAGGTACGCCAAAACAACTGTCCGACGCCTGGTGCCTCAGTTGTGGAGGCAGCACCTCGGAAGGCACCCAGCAATAAAGCCAGCCATAACCCCAGCACCGCCCAGCCCAGCATAAAGATAACACTAGGCATAAAGGAGTTCACCATCCACCAAGCGGTCGCAATCAGCATCAGCCCAAACACATGTTTGACGGTGTTCATCCAACCACCCACTTTGGGCATGAGCGCGCCTGAGGTGGCTCCCACCACAAGCAGGAGCATCCCCGAGCCCCACGCCAAGGCAAATAAGGCCGAGCCGCCTAACCAGACGTTGCCTGTTTGAGAGATAAACAAGAGCACTCCTGCCAATGGCGCTGCCACACACGGTCCCACTATGAGCGCCGACAGCATACCCATAATGAACACACCGCCAAAGCGGCCTCCACTGAGGCGCCCTAAGCGACCTTGCAGGCCCGATTGCATCGCTGATGGCACTTGCAACTGGTAGACGTCGAACATGGACAGCGCCAACACAACGAGTAACACGGCAAATACGCTGAGCACCCATGGGTTTTGCAGCCAGATTGTTAGGCTGGCTCCGACTAATCCAGCCACTACCCCTAACACGGTGTACACCACTGACACACCCAATACGTACACCGCTGCAAGCGCTAAACCACGGCCGCGTGAGCGTTGGGGATGCTCGGATGTGGCGGTGGCGGGCCCCGCAATAATACCGAGCAAGATCGGCACCATGGGCAACACACACGGCGTAAAGGACAGCATTAAGCCGAGCACAAAACTGAGTGCGACGATTTGCAGCCAGCCCGCTTCACCTAAATAGGCGGCTAACCCTGTATCGCTACTGGGTGTAAACGCATCTTGAAAGCTAAACCCTGAAGAAGACGTATTCGCTGAAGGCTGCCCTGTAGGCGGGGATGTGTCCGCGTCGCTGGGCTCAGCGCTCGGTGCTTCAGAAAGTGGCGCGGGTACGCTGCTCTGGATATTCGGCCCACTGCTTAGGGTGTAGCCATCCTGTGTGGGCTTCAGCGTGTATTCTTCGAAGCTCGGTGTATAGCAGAGCCCCGCATCAGCACACCCTTGGTGCTGGACGCTTAGAGTTAGGGGAGCTAAGGCTCCTGCCACGAGCGGCACATGCAGCGTTACCTCGCGATGATAGATCGCCATGTCTTCGTTGAAGTTTTCATCGAACTTCATTTCCGCTGGTGGGAACTGCACCTCGCCCATCCACTCGTTGCTGGGAGCAAGCTCGAACTGGAAACGATCGCGGTACATGTAATAGCCAGGAGCAATTCTAAAGTGGATGCCCAGAGTCTGTGGGTCCACCATGGCTGCTTGGATTTGGAAGGCGTCTTCGGGGTCAAGGTAGTCGTCTTGGGCCTGAGCCAAGGGCATTCCTAACCCCACGCTAAGTAGTGCGACTAAGGCTATTTGCTTAAGTTTTTGTCGATTAATGAGCGTTGAGACGACGAACCATTTTAGGAATATAGTTAAGGCTAACCCGAGGTGAGCCAAACCGCCTCGCCCTACTTTAGATATATTAATCATAAAAAAC
>DWUQ01000023.1 GCA_019120675.1 Candidatus Paenalcaligenes intestinipullorum
CATAGCCGGCACTGACCGTGTGGACGAATTTTGCTTGGGCCACTGGGTTAAAAATAACCGCAGCAAAATCATGCAGCTCCATACGCATGGTGTCGGGATTGAAATGCGCCCCCACAGGGTTTTGCATCCAACCGTTGGCAATTAAAATCCACAAGGCTGAAAAGTTAGCGCCAAAGGCTACCAGCCACGTCACAATTAAGTGGCCCACTTTGGACAATCGATTCCAGCCAAAGAAAAACATTCCCACAAAGGTGGCTTCGAGGAAAAAGGCCATCAAGCCTTCGATGGCCAAGGGGGCACCGAAAATATCACCCACATAATGACTGTAATACGCCCAGTTCATCCCGAACTGAAACTCCATCACCACACCCGTGGCCACCCCAGCGGCAAAGTTAATGCCAAACAGCTTGCCCCAGAACATGGTCATGCGCCGCCAGATATCCCGACCGGTCATGACGTAAACGCTTTCCATGATGGCAAGCAAAAAGGCTAGCCCCAGCGTCAGCGGTACAAAAATAAAGTGAAACATTGCCGTCAGCGCAAACTGCAGCCGCGACAAAGTTACGACGTCCAGATCCATCATGATTCTTCTCCGAAGCTAACGCGTTTACGGACCATACCGGCCATACCCAGTACCTTTTGCACTCTGGTTCCTAATTTCATCAGGCTTTGCAAGGTTTCGGGAGGTAAGTCATGCACCTCATCAAACCATCCCGTAGTCAACTCGATCAGCTCCAGCATAGCGCTGATACGTTGCTGTTCATACCGTTCCGCCTCAGAACTGGGGTCATCCATAAGAAGGGTACGTAACAAACTGAGGGTGGGGTCAATTTCACGCTTGCGCTTTTCCTCGGCTAGCGTATGAAAAATCTCCCAGACATCTTTGAGGCTTTCAAAGTATTCTCGGCGATCACCTACTTTGTGAGCCATCGTGACCAGACGCCAGGATTGCAGCTCACGCAGGCTCATGCTGACATTGGAACGGGAGATTTTTAAGGTGTCGGCAATGTATTCGGCATGCAGCGGCTCGGCCGATAGAAACAGTAAGGCGTAGATTTGCCCAACGGTGCGGTTCACGCCCCAGCGGCCGCCCATCTCGCCAAAATGGAGAATAAAACGCTCAGCCTGCGGTGATAGACTCATATTTCTCTTCTTTCAGTCATTACTGAAAATTCAATAAAGAAAAAAGTATACCCCTCCTTGAATCCTCAAGCAATTCTTGCTAACCATTACGCTGCACAACAACTCCAACACAAGCGTGAAATACCGTTAAAATACCTAATTGTCTTTCTTATCCCCTACCCTTAGTCGTGCTTATGCTTACTGCAGATCAAATTCTTGCCTCGGCGCAACGCACCTTTGACACCGAGATTACGGCCCTATCCGAGCTTAAGGATCAGCTGGACCAAAGTCTCGTTCAAGCGGTGCAATGGATGCTGGCCTGCCGTGGCCGAATCGTTGTGACCGGTATTGGTAAGTCTGGTCACATTGGACGCAAGATCGCCGCCACCCTCGCCTCTACCGGCACCCCAGCATTTTTCATGCACGCCGCTGAGGCCTTGCATGGTGACCTAGGCATGATTACCCAAGACGATATCGTGCTGGCCTTATCGTATTCCGGCCAAGCGCATGAGCTCACGACCATCCTAGGCTTAGTAAAGCGTATTGGCAGCCGGTTTATTGCCATTACCGGACACCCCAATTCCGAGCTCGCCCAACACGCCGACTTGCATTTAAATGTGCATGTGGATCACGAAGCCTGCCCACTTAATCTCGCCCCCACCGCCAGCACTACGGCTACTCTTGTTATCGGCGACGCGTTAGCGGTTGCCTGTCTTGAGGCGCGTGGCTTTAGCCAAGAAGACTTTGCACGTTCTCACCCAGGCGGTGCGCTGGGTCGGCAATTGCTGACACTGGCCCAAGACATTATGCGTGCAGGCCCCGCCTTACCAGTGGTGCAAGCGGACACCTTAGTTCCCGACGCCCTAGCCACTATGTCCGCCAAAGGTATGGGGATGACGATTGTGGTGGATGACGACTACAAGCCCATTGGCATTTTTACGGATGGGGATTTACGACGGCTCATTAGTCGTCAAGGCGATATCCGTTACACTACGGTTACCCAAGGGATGACGCGCGACCCTCGCAGCATCGCCCCGCAAACGTTAGCCATCGAGGCCGCACGCCTCATGGATACTCAACGCATCAATCAAATACTCATCGTGGACACATTGGGCAAACTACTTGGTGCCCTACATATGCACGATTTACTTGCCGCAAAGGTTATATAAGCATATGGCGTATTCTTTAGATTCCTCCCATCCTGTTGAGGCGTTATTGTTAGCCCCCATCAGCACAGACGTCCAAGAGCGCTTGCGTCGAATTCGTTTGATGGCGTTTGATGTGGATGGCGTACTCACCGATGGCCGTCTTTGGTACAACGAGCACGGTGAGGCCCACAAAGCGTTTTACGCACTTGATGGCCACGGCCTACGCTTACTTCAAGAAAGCGGCATTCAAGTCGCTCTACTGACCGCTCGCAGTGGCCCCATTGTGGCGCGTCGCGCGGCCGAGCTGGGCATTGCCGAAGTACACCAAGGCGCCCGCAACAAGGCCGCCGCCATCCAAGAAATCGCCCAACGTTTGGGCCTAGAGCTGTCTGAAATTGGCTTTATGGGTGATGACCTCATCGACTTGGCTGCCCTCCAGCGCGTAGGCTTTGCGGCCAGTGTGCCCAATGCCCCGCGTTACGTTAGTCAAGTCACTCACTGGGTATCCAATCAGCGCGGCGGTTTAGGCGCCGCCCGAGAATGCTGTGATTTAATCTTGGCGAGCCAAGGTAAACTCGGACAGTTTTTCTATGGTGAGCCCATCACAACTGTTGGCGCCATTCAGTAGGCGTGCCCCCTTATGCGTGAACGACTCCCCGCTCTGGTCACTATGCTCT
>DWUQ01000024.1 GCA_019120675.1 Candidatus Paenalcaligenes intestinipullorum
GATTTTGGTGATGAACCTCAGTCTGTTTGGCAATATGAATCACATCCAAGGCGCTGAAATTCCTACGATTCAACTGTTGGCTGGGATGTCTCCTTGGATTAGCACACTGTTTGTGATGACGCTGGTGTGCATGATTTACAGCTCGGCGGTGAGTATGTTCTTTTCTTGCTGCGTACGGTTTGCGGAGCCCAATACGAAGCAGTTCCGTCAGCTGAGTGTGTTTGTGACCTTTGCTGGCTTGGGGTGTAGCTTTATTGGCTTTACTAAGCTGGTGGGGACGGTGTATCCGCTGCTGGGCTATGTGGGTTTTGTGATTATCCTAGGGTTGTTGTACTACGGGGTGACGCATGCGGGGGATCGTTCGAAGCAGTCGGTGCAGTTGTATGCGGATCAGTTGTACAAGAAGTCGTATTGATTGGTTTTGATTTGAAAAAAGCCGTGTCCTGTTTGGATGCGGCTTTTTTGTGTGCTTTCGTTGGGTGTGTTCTTTGCTGGGTGTGTTCTTGGCTGGATGAACGCCCACGGCTCTGGCCGCTGGCTCCCTTCCGAGTGGCGCTGCGCGCTGCCCTCGTTTGCCCCAAACAAGCAGGTCGTTCGCGAACTCGCGCTACGCGCTCAGACAGCGCTCACTTTTTTCCTGCTTGTTTGGTGCGCGCTCGGCACTCTCCAAAGTCGCCCGCGGCCAGAGCCGTGGGCGTTTTTGTAGGAATAAGGCTGAAAATAGTGTGTGAATTTAGTTTTATAATATTGTCTTAAAGAGAGGTTTACGAACAAGCAATGAACGACGTTAATGCCAAGCGCTTAGTTCTCAAGAATCCCAAGAGATTGGTTAGGGTTTCAACCTCTTGGGTAGTTTAGAGTAATGTGTTTTGTGCAACGTTAAGGCTATTAGCGTGTGTGTTGTTTGATAATGCTTTTTAAAATCGAGGCACCCATCGTGTATTTTGGATCAACCATATTGCCCAAGCGCACACGCCCTGCTTGGGTCAATAGTAGGTAAGCATCTTCTTCCGTGAAACCAAAATCACTAGCCATCCAGCGAATTAAGTCCCGGTAGGCGCGACGCGTGGCGTCTTCCATAGGACGAGCAGAGCCAATACTCATATAGAAATGCTCATTCTCAAGGCGTGGGTTTTTTAAATGAGTCTGCTTAATTAAATCTACTTGTATTGTGGTGGTGGTGGGGTGCTCAATGGCAACACCGCATAGCTCGCCGTCACCTTGCGCGGCGTGGCAGTCGCCAAGGTATAAATAAGCACCGTTAGTTTGTACAGGCAGGTAAATGATCGCGCCAGGGCCAATATCTGGTAAATCCATATTGCCACCGTAATAGTCGGGCACTAAGGCACTAATGGCCTCAATTTCTGGTGCAACACCGATGGTTCCGATAAAAGGCTCATAAGGCAGTGTGATGTTGTCTGTCCATTGCACGCCCGTCACTGGGTCGACCACTACTTTTTTTACGCGTTCTGGCAAATCAGTGTGCATCATTGCCGTGTCTGCGGTGGACACTAATCCACCGAAGCCAGGGATCAGTGCGGTGGTGCCACAAGGTTGTGGGCCGCGAGGTTGAATGTTGTGAATGTAGACCGCTAAGCAATCCCCTTTTTCAGCCCCTTCAACAAAAACAGGACCATTCTGCGGGTTCAGGAAGGGGAAGTTGAGTTTCTCGGACGGTACGCACGCTTCAGTTTCCAGTAGGCCTTCAAAGGCATCATGCGTTTCCACTTCGAGTAAGGCACCAGGTTGTACATGTAGTACTGGCTCGGCATACGGGCCATAAACATAGTGGTACTTACCTTGTGCTGCTTCGTCAATACGGTGTGTGCTGCGTACTTCGCCTTGGGCAACGCCGCGTTTTGCCATTAGAGATTGAGTAATCCAAGTCATTGTTGTCACTCCTTATAGGAATAAAAAGCCAGGGGGTTAAATAGATAGACAGCGCTTCATGGTTTCAGGGTCGTTAAGTGCGTCAGGGCTGAGCTCTTCAGTTAACAAGCCTTTATCCATCACATAGCAGCGTTGTGCCATGGATTGAATCATTTCTAGGTTTTGCTCAACAAAAATAACGGTTAAGCCTTGTTCTTTATTTAAGCGCACCATAAGACGCGCAATGTCTTTGACGATAGATGGTTGTATGCCTTCTGAGGGTTCGTCTAACAGCATTAGCTTGGGGGAACCGATAAGCACTCGGCCTATGGCTAACTGTTGCTGTTGACCTCCAGATAAGGTGCCCGCGGCCTGCTTGCGGCGCTCAGCAAGAATAGGGAAGTAGTCGTAAATTTCTTCGTATTTATGGCGCGTAACCTTGCCGCTTAATGATTCGCCTACCTGCAAATTTTCTTCTACTGTCATGCGTGGGAAGACATCTCGCCCTTGGGGTACATAGCCTAACCCTAAGCGAGCACGTTTAAAGGGAGGCAGTTGCTCAATGCTTTGTTGGTCGAACTGTATCGTGCCGGAGTGGGGCGATAGTAAACCAATGAGGCTTTTCATGAGGGTGGATTTACCGACACCGTTGCGCCCAATCACCGCCAAAATTTCGCCTTCGGTAATGGTTAAGTTAATCCCCTGCAGTACAGGTTTTGAGCCATAGCCAGAGCGTAATTGCTGAGTTTCAAGCAACATTTTCTTAGTCATATGCTTTCCCTAAGTAAATCTCGATAACACGCTCATCGTTTTCAATGTCATTGATGCTGCCGCTGGCAAAGAGCTTGCCGTAGTTCAGTACCGTGACACGGTCTGCGATTTGTCGTACGAAGGTCATGTCGTGCTCAATCGCTAACACACTCATGCCTTGTTGGTTCAGGTTTAGCAGCATTTCTCCGGTTTGGTAGGTTTCGTCGGGGGTCATGCCAGCAGTAGGCTCGTCGAGCATTAATAGCTTGGGTTGTAGCGCCACAGCCATACCAATTTCTAACCATTGCTTTTGACCATGACTGAGATTTTTCGCCAGCTGTTCTGCATCATTAGCTAAATGTAGAAAGGGCAGTAAACGCTCCACTGCTGCGCTTAGCTCGTGATGACAGCGGTGTACTTGCTGTAGCGCGACCGTGAGGTTCTGCACTACGGACATTTCTGGAAACACGCCAGGTACTTGAAATTTGACGCTAATGCCGCGACGGATACGTTTGTACGCGGTTTCATGAGTCATGTCGACGCCGTCGAAGAGTATGCTGCCGCTGTCAGGTTGGATTTCGCCGAGGATGAGTTTGAAAAAAGTGCTTTTACCTGCTCCATTGGGGCCGACAAGGCAGTGGATCTCTTTGTCGCGGAGGGCGAAATTGACGTCTCCCGTAACGTGTAAGCCACCGAACCATTTGTTTAAGCTTTTGGTTTCTAGTAAGTTCATTGTGTCTCTCCCCAGGTTATCGTGACGCGCGTGAGCGACGTTGTTGGCGTGCATGCAGCCATTGTCCTAGGCTTAGGAAAATGCCATTGGGGGCGAGTAATACCGTGAGGGTAAGTAGCAGCCCCATCACTACCATGGCGTACTGGCTACCGTAGATCGTTAGGGCTTGGAAACCAGCCAGCACCACTAAAGTGCCTATCAAGGTGGCGGTTAAGTCGTTTCTGCCACTTACTGCGACCCAAATTACTGGTAATGCGGCGGCACTCATACCCATGTTCGATGGGGTGATATATTGCCCCCATGACACGTATAACACCCCACTTAGACCTGCTAAGACGCTACCAATGACAAAGGCGGCTAATTGGTATTTTCGTATGTCATAGCCCAACATTTCAGCGCGTAGCGGGTTATCGCGAGCAGCAACCAGTACATTTCCAAAGCGCGAGTTCACCAGCATACGTAAGCCGAGGTATACCAATACCAGTAGGGCAAGAGTGATGTAGTACAAGGTGACATCCGCGTACAGTACGATGTCTTCCCCAAACCAAGGTATGGTTAAAGGCGGCATACCGCTCATGCCGTTAAAGCCGTTTAGCCTGGCTTTGCCTATGGCCCACTCTGGCCCTGCGGTTTGTGCAAGAAAACGCTCAAGCACGAGGGTGACAGACAGCGTAACAATACCAATGAATACGCCTGTAATACGCCCAAAAAACATGAAGTAGCCGAGTATGGCAGCGAACAGTGCCGTCACACCTAGACCCAGCAGTAGAGCGAGCCATGTGAAGCCATACTCAGCACCAATATTGATGGTTAATACGGCATACACGTAGCCGCTGATGCCAAAAAAGGCGGTTTGACCAAAGCTTAAAATGCCACCGTAACCCCAAATCAGGCTAAGCCCTAGAGCCATGAATACCCAATTAAAGAAGTAAACGTTGTTCCCTACATCGTAGCCATCGGCAAATAAGGGATACAGCACGGCAACGACGAGTAGAGCGGCAATGGAATACCAAAATTTCGGGCCAGAGCCCAAGGTTTGTGGGCCTTGCAAAAGACGTAGGTAATTTTTCATTGCTTATCTCCTTGTCTTTAACAGCCAACCAGAAATACCTGTAGGCAAAATACGAATGACGACAATAACGGTAACTAACATGCCAATATGTCCAAACATTTGTCCTTTCCATGAGGTCAGGGCTGCTTTCATGACACCTAGTACTGCAGCGGCAGGGGCTGTCCCAAGGAAAATGTCTGCGCCCCCGATGACCACAGTGACAAAGGCATCGACCACAAATGCACTACCCATGGTTGGAACGAGTGTCATGGTTGGGGCATACAAGGCACCTGCTAGACCTGCTAAGGCAGCACCAATCCCAAAAGTGAGCGAGTAAATGAGGCTGGTGTTCACCCCTAAGCTATTCGCCATATGAGGCACTTGGATCGTGGCGCGTGCAATCACGCCGAAACGGGTGAAGCGAAATAGCAGATACAGGCTGACCAAGAGGCCAATAGCGACCGCCATTAAGGCAACGCGGTACTCAGAGTAAGAGTAGCTACCGGAGCTAAAGCTACCCAGTGGTGTACCAGTGCCTGGCATGGTAGAGCCGAGCACGATTAAGGTGCCTTGGGTGACGATAAGGCTAATGCCCCAGGTGGCTACGATAGTATCCAGAGGGCGTTGGTATAAGTGGCGAACCACGAGGCGTTCTACCACCATGCCAGCAAGCCCAGCTGTCAGAGCACCAATGGCTACGGCTAAGATAAAAGGAATACCTGATTTAATGGCGTAGGTAGAAACGTAGGCACCGCAGAGTATGAACTCACCATGCGCTAAATTAATAACGCCCATCATGCCAAAAATAATGGCAAGACCGCAGGCGGCCAGTACCAAGAAAGCGAAGGCGTCGCCAGCTTGATACAGAAAGGCAAAAAGAGTACTTAAAGTATCCATAACAGAATCCGTGTCGTGCGTGTAATCAAAGTGAGCGCGTAGCAATCCCCCACCTGCTTCCTTTTGGAAGCAGGTTTACACGGTGAGTCAGCAGAGAGAGGGTTACTTACTGAGGGACGGGTTGTCGGATGGCGTGTATTGAGCGTATGGGTCTTGTTGCGTGAGATCGCAACCCACCTCACCTAGCCAGTAAGGCTCAATGTTTTCCCATATTTCTGGGAAAGTGATGGAGTGATCTTCACCGACACGGGCTAGGTAAATGGTGTGTGATACGTGCTGACTTTTTGGGTCTATACACACACGGCCTTCGGGTGCATCAACGCACACATCACCTTCAGCGATCACTTTGCGTAAATCCGCTTTTTTGGTCGAGCCTTCAGCACGCTCTACCATTTGTTTGTATAGGTACATGGCATGGTAGGAGTTTTCGGCTTCTTGGTTAATATAGGGCTCGTTAGGGTACTTCTGATGCCACTTGGCTACAAAGGCTTTGGCTTCAGGCGTATCCACCTCTTCGATAAAGTTGGTGGTCACGTACATGCCTTCTAGGCTAGGCGCTTTAAAGCGTTTGTGCTCATAGCCCTGCCCCACATTCACAGAAGAAGCCATAGGTAGCTTTAAGTTAGCAGCAAGCGCTTGCTCGTAGTAGGAAGCTTGAGCCGTACCCACTAAGAGTGTTACGACAAAATCAGGCTTAGCGCGCTGTATATTTTGAATGTTGGTAGAAAACTGTGATACGCCAATAGGAATAAACTCCTCACCGACGAGCTCACCACCATTTTCTTCAATAAATTGGCGTACCCATTCTGCGGAAATTTGTCCAAAGTTAAAATCAGCAGCCAAAATATAGACACGCTTACCGTACTTTTCCATCATCCAAGGAATTAGAGTGGAAAGCTGCTGTTCAGGAACAGCCCCTGTGATGATCATATTGGCGTCACACACACCACCTTCGTACTGATTGTTGTAAAAAGCTAAACCATCGAATTGCTTAACGATAGGGCGGTAGGCTTCGCGTGAAGCACTGCTGAAGCCAGAAAACACCACGTCTACTTTGTCACGCTGTAGCACACGACGCATCATTTCTTGATGGCGAGTGTTGTCAGACTGGGTGTCATAAATTACTAGCTCAACTGGACGACCTGCGATACCACCTTCAGCATTAATTTCATCAGTAGCCATTTGAATGGCGCGCACTTTAGCTATGGTTGGCACCACAAACTCACCTGATTGATCCTCTAATACACCAATCTTAATCGGTTTATCATTTGCGAATACAGCTGTACTGAGTGCTAGGCTGGTTGCTAAAACTGTGGTTAAAACATGTTGTCTCATGGTGGTTCCTCCAAGTGGTACCTTAATTAATGATTGTTATCGCCCTCGTTTTGGCTTAGCCGAGGGTACGCTCGTGTTGCTGAACGAGTTGCTGAGCATAGTGCTCAATACTGCATTGTTCGTTCATGCTGTGACGACGAAGGAGGTTGTAGGCTTCTTCGTCGTCAACAGAAAATTGTTGCATGACAAGGGTTACAGCTTTAATGACGTAACGGCGTGCGTGACGGCGCTCTTCTAGGGTATGGATGCGCTGTGCCAGTTGGGTTTTTTCATGGTGGGTATTAATAGCCATGAAAAGCGTGGAAAACACAGCGTCTGCATAAATGGGTTTTTTGATAAAGGTGGTGGCACCATTGTTCATCAGCCTCCCTAGTCGACTTGGAGCCTCACTGCCTACCATCCCGATCACTGGAATCAGGGGGAGTGCAGTTTCACAGAAGCGTGGAATATTGACATTGCCGCTTAAGTCACCATCTAAAAAAAGCACATCAACATTGCGGTCAATAGGATAGTCGTCAAAGAGTAGCGTAGTGGTTTGCGAACTCACTAGACGTATCTGTACGCCTAATTTAGCTAGAGTGTTCTGTAAGCTGGGCAGTAGCCGTTGGTCGGCCGTAACTATCGTGGCCTGACGACGGGCAAAGTTTTGTATGCGCGCTCGTTCAATAGACATGCTAGCTACCTCCAAAGAGGGTGTCGGCAAACATGCCTACTACCGGCGCTGCGGTTAGGTAGGGATCAGGTTGTACAGGAGCTTGTGCTTGTGCCACGATGTGAAAACCACCATCGGCACGAGACATACCAATACGTGGTGTTAGGTAGCAGTGATGATTAAGTGGATCCAGCGACACGATGCCTTGAGGGGCTAGAAAGCGTTGTTGGCAGGCTGCTTGCATGACGGCGGACACATCATCGTAATCGCTAGAAGCCAAAGCTAGAGCAAGCAAATGCACCGCAATATAGGCCGCTTCGGTTTCCACCGGTGGCAGGGAGGCGTCTGGAAAACTTGCTCGATGAGCAGAGACGAAACGATGGTTTTCAGGGCTTTCTACACTGGCGAAGTAGACACTCGAGCTGAAATGGCCGTCTCGTGACTCGGCAGGAATCTCATTAAGATCGGCTTCAGACAAGTTGCAACTTGCGATGGGGTAGCGCTCACGTTGATTAATACCACGTTCTTGGCAGCGTTGCCGGAAGTGATGGAAAAAATAGTGGCTTGAGTGTCCAACGAGAGTGTTTAGTAGGAATGCAGGTTGTAATTCGAAAATCTCGTCAATGACAGCATCAAGATCTAAGCCGCCTAATGGATGGTAGCGCTCTCCTAAGATATGACCGCCTAAGCGACTGAACTCATCCTTAAAAACCCGGTTGCTTTCCCATGCCCAGATATAGTCTGAGCCCACACAATAGGCACTATTACCCGCGTGATTAAGCATAAATTCAATCATGGGGTAGATGTGGTGGTTGGGCGCGGTTCCGGTATAAACCACATTTTCGGAGGACTCGAAGCCCTCGTAGTGCGCCGGGAACCAGAGTAACCCGTCATGTTTTTCAAAGAGTGGCAAGATGGTTTTACGGCTGGTAGAGGTGTAGCACCCAACGACATGTCGTACTCCGGATTGCAAAAGGGATTCTGCATAACGGTAGTACAGCTCGTCATTTCCTTGCGGATCATGCCATTGCACAGCGAAACGTATTGAGCTATGTGGATCTTGCTCAAGCGCATGTAGGGCAAGCATGGTCCCTTGCAGTGCTGTTTTACCAAGAGCAGCGTAGGGACCAGAGTGAGAAGCGAGTACACCGAGCGGTACGATTTTTTTTGTCATAGCCAATCAACGCAAAAAGGGCCAGCGGCGTAAGTGTAATTACGCGGCTGGCCCTTTTGCCTAATTTTAAGAAATATTAAATTTTTGGTGGACACCGTTACGCTGTATCAGCGTACGAGGAAGCGACATTGCTTCGGGTATCTGACTTTTATGTTAATAACTAATGAGAGTTTTGCAACTTTTTTTTATGATTTGAGACGTAATCTAGGGAAAATACTAGGAAATAAGGGTATGGGCGGGTAGCGTTAGAAATCAATTATTCTCGGCTTTACTTGCTTTTTCTGGAAGGTGCTACAGGTTTTAAATTTAAAGTATATATGGGCTTACTGTCTCTTTTTACTCCATCAAACCCCCACCTAGCCTATGGCCGGTGACGTTGGAGAGTGCCGAGCGCGCTCCAAACCAGCAGGAAAAAAGTGAGCGCTGTTTGAGCGCGTAGCGCGAGTTCGCGAACGACCTGCTGGTTTGGGGCAAACGAGGGCAGCGCGCAGCGCCACTCGGAAAGGAGCCGGCCATAGGCTAGGTGGGGGCTCGACCTCATCACTCAATCAGCACCAACCCAACACCCGCCCAGCACTAAGACGACTTCCGACGCCCAATACTCGAAATCGGAATATGCACCTCACCCGTCGCCGCATTCTTGCGCGTTGTGGCCCGCCAAGCGTGACCATAGGCCACTTCGAGGGTCAGGTGTATCGTGCCATCCATATGCCGCTGCGACTCCAACGCCGCAATCAAACGCTGTCGCCAGCCACGCCCACGCATGCCATCGCGCCGTGCGGTATGCGCATTGCCCCCCAACGCGTGCACCTCGTTTAATAGTTTTTCAGCACTCTGATACGTCAAGGTAATGACCTCTTGGTCCATGACGGGGTCCGTGAAACCATTGTGCAGCATCTGATCGCCGTAATCGTGCATGTCGACAAACTGCAAGGTGTGGTCGTCGGGATCCACGCTATGCAGCGCTGCACGCAGCTCAGCAAACGAGCCAGGGCCTAAGGTGGAAAACATCGCTAAGCCTTCTGGCGCAAGCACCCGCCGCCATTCGCTAAACACCGCCTCGGGCTCGGGATGCCAATGCAAGGCCATATTGGACCACAATAGGTTGATGCTCTCGGCCGGTAACACGGGGGTGGCCAAATCCGCCTCGATAAACCGCACTGGCTTACGACTGTGATTACGCAAGCGATCCCAAAGACTCGCTTGCTTAGCATGCCGTTCATTGGCTACCGCCAGTAAAGCAGGGCTGGCATCAATGCCGACGTAGTCCATATCAGGATAACGGGAGCGTAAAGGATCTAAAGCGTGCCCCGCACCACAGCCTGCGTCCAGCACATGCTTGGCATCTAAGCGGATGTAGCTGAGCCGTGACAGCATACGCTGTGCGATTTCCCCATAAATAAACTGGCTACTGTCCAGTGGAGCACGGCGGTTGAACTGTTGGATAACGTGACGGGGCTGAATGGGCAGCAAAGAAGCCTGTGACATATTGGCGCGTTGTGAGTCGAAAGAAAGCAAAAAAGCAGTACGCTAAGGAAAACGAGAGACGAACTCAGCGTCGTCGAGCACGCATCCTATCCCCTACAAAAGCCTATTATGACCCAACCCTCAATTCAGAGCGAGGGCGCCCCACGAACCAAAAGGTTTTGGGCACCCAGCACATGGCTGCAATTGCCTACTGCTTGCCCTGTGTGCGCCCTAACCGCGGCCAATGGTGGTCTCTGCCAAGGGTGTTGGCGTGAGCTGTTACGTGTTCGTCGCCAAGGCAAGCGTTGTGAGCGATGCAGCTTGCTGCTCACCAAAGAGGGGGGCTGCCTCAGCTGTGCGGGGCATCCGCCTGCGTTTACCAAAGCCTTTGTGGCCTTTGATTATGCACCCCCTGCCGATGTGCTGGTGCACCAGCTCAAGGAGCGGGGCCGTATAGCCTTGGCGTGGCCGGTTGCACAGGTCTTGGCGGCACAACTACGTCAGTCCGGTTTTCAGTCTTCAGCTTCGGCCATGCCGCCGAAGCGGTTTGGCTGTCAGTCCTCGGCCTCGGCCAAGTCACCGAAGCGTTCTGGCTTGCAATCGCCGACCTCAGTGCCTCTCGTTAAGCATTCTGGGGTTAATCATGCTGATCCTTATCTCTGCAATTTGGAATGGTGGGTGGTCCCCATTCCCAGTCGTGCGGCCTCACGGCATAAGCGTGGCTACAATCCTGCCGCAGTGCTGGCTCGCACGTTGGCCAAGTGTTTGGGGATACGTTATCAGCCTTGTTTACATGAGGTATCAAGCTGGTTCAGCAAACGAAACAGGCAACGTCAGAAGTACCGAAATCACGAAGAGCGTCAGGCCAGCGATGTGCCAAATTGGCGTTGTCGGGCAATTCCTGCTCAGGTGGGCATTTTATTGGTTGACGATGTGCTGACCTCTGGCAGTACACTGCACCATGCCGCCGAGTTCTGCTTACAGAGCGGTGCCAAAATCGTCTACGCCGCAGTTGCCGCCCGCACGCCGTGGCCCAATAATGATGAGTTTTCTGATTTTTAATCCCTAGCCCGCCCATGTTTCATATCGTTCTAGTTTCCCCTGAAATCCCTCCGAATACCGGTAATGTCATTCGCCTTGCTGCCAATACAGGCTCTCAGCTGCATTTGGTCAAACCGATGGGCTTTGCGCTCGAAGACAGCAAGCTTAAGCGTGCTGGGCTGGATTACCACGAGTGGGCGCGGGTGCACGTCCATGAGAATTTAAACGACGCACTGGCGGCGACTGGTACGCCTGCGCAGCGTTGCTTTGCGCTCACGACAAAGGGGCGTAATGTATTAGGCAGCACCGTCTTTCAGGAAGGGGATGTGTTTGTGTTTGGCTGTGAAACCAAAGGCTTAAATACCGAGCAGTTGGCGCTGTTCAACGATGAGCAGCGTTTACGCTTACCCATGTGCCCCCAGCAGCGCAGTTTAAATTTATCCAATGCGGTTGCCATTACGGTATTTGAGGCGTGGCGTCAGCAGGGCTATGCGGGTTCGGTTTAGTAATTCGGTTTACACTATAAGCTGTCAATAAAATAAATTCACACAGGAGTGTTCCAGTGCAGGTCGTGGTTCAGGCGCTGAATGTATACCCGATTAAGTCGTGCGCAGGCGTGGCCCTTAGCGAAAGCCTTATCACCGAGCGCGGCTTAAAATGGGATCGCGAATGGGTGGTGGTCACCCGTGAGGGGCAGCCGTGTACGCAACGCGAATGGCCGCGTATGGTGCTCATCCAGCCACGTCTTAGCGACACCCATCTGCACCTTGCCGCGCCTGGCATGGCCCCCTTTCGTATCAGCCTGGATGTGGCGATTTCTCCCAAGCTTCCGGTGCAAATCTGGCAAGACCACACCAGTGGCTACGACGAAGGCGATGCGGTAGCCGCGTGGTTTAGCGAGTTTCTAGGGGTCAGCTGCCGGCTGTTGCGGGTGCATCCCGAAGCCCAGCGTCCCTTGGATGCTAATGCGGTCACCCGTTGGGCGGAGCAAACGGGTCACGATACCCAGCTTTTACAACGTACCCAGTTTGCGTTTGCGGATGGTTTTCCGTTTTTGCTGTGTAACCAAGCGTCCCTAACCGAACTCAATTTAGCGGTGCAACGCCAAGGTGGCAAGCCCGTCGGGATGAATCGTTTTCGGGCCAATATTGTGATCAGTGGTTTAGAAGCCTACGAGGAGGACTACCTCTTAGCGCTCAATAGCTCCGAGCTCGGCTTTGCGAATCTAAAAAATTGCGCCCGTTGCCCGATGCCCAATGTCGAGCCCTTAACGGGGCTTGTGGGGGCGCAGCCAGGCTTGGCCTTAAACAGCACTCGGCATTTATCGGAAGGGGTGATTTTTGGAGTGAATTTGGCGCTGTACCAGCAGCAGGCTCCAAGCATAAAGATTGGCCAAGAATTGACAGCGGAGCTGTCGATCTAAGCTTCCAAGCGTGGCTCACGCGCCAACAGGCCCTCTACGATCTGCTGAGGGGCAATACCTTCGACTAAAATTTGGTACACCGCCTCGGTGATGGGGGCGTGCAAGTGGTGTTGCTGAGCCAGTTGACGTGCCGCTTGGGTGCAGCGCACGCCTTCGGCGGTCATGCCCGAGCTGAGAATGGTGGCGAGGTCCTCGCCTTGGCCCAGGGCTAAGCCGACTCGGCGGTTACGCGATAAGTCACTGGTGGCGGTTAATACTAAATCGCCCAGCCCAGTCAGACCAAAAAAAGTCTCGGCTTGGCCGCCCAAGGCGATGCCAATGCGTTGAATTTCTGCTAGACCACGGGTAATTAAGGCGGCACGAGCATTGGCGCCTAGGCCTAAGCCATCGCTAATACCACAGGCAATAGCAATGATATTTTTGAGTGCACCGCCCACTTCGACTCCGATCACATCGTGGCTGCGGTAGATCCGTGCATTCCCACCGTGCAGTTGCTGTACCCCATAATGCGTCAGCGGCTCGTATTCGCTGGCTAAGGTGAGGGCGGAGGGCAAGCCTTTGGCGACTTCTAAGGCAAAGGAGGGGCCAGAGAGCACCCCATGATGCACCCACGGTAAATGCTGTAACGGGCGGTGAGCAATCACGTGCGGGAGCTCGCCCGTTTGCGCATCAAAGCCTTTGCAGATATGGATGACGTACACCGGCTGTTGGCGCTGAGGGGGCAAGGCTTGTGCCAAACGTGTGCTGAGGTCGGCGAGGCCGGCTACGGGTACGCCTAAAATAAACAAGGTCGGTTGGGTGTCGTCGCCCAATGCGGCCTCGACCGCTGCTGTGAAATCCGCTGTTGCGGTCAGCGCAGGAGGCAGAGCGATATCGGGCAAATACGCCCCTAACGTATGGTGCTGATTGATTTCTTGGGCGCTGGCTGCATTACGAGCCCACATTAAGGTTGGCGCATGGCGAGCGGCTAACATCGCCAAAGCCGTGCCATAACTGCCCGCACCCAATACGCATGTGCGAGCAAACGGTAAATGTGGGCTCATGCTGTGGCCTTATTGCATCGTGGGCTGTTGAGCGTCAGCGTTGCCTTCACCTTGCTCGGCCAAGCGTTGCTCGTACATTTGTTGGAAGTTTACTTCGGTCAAGTGCAAAGCGGGCAATGATGTACGATTGATGGCGTCTGCGATGGTGGCACGCAAGTAAGGGTACAGCATAGTTGGGCAAACGATGCCGAGCAGAGGATCAATTTGCTCCTGAGGAATGTTGGCGAGCTCAAAAATACCCGCTTGAGTGCCCTCAACAATGTACAGCACCTTGTCGTTGATACGGGTGGTGACGGTGGCGGTAACGGTGGCCTCAAAGATGGTGTCGGCAATCCGCTCAGCACTGATGTTGAGGTCCACGCCGACTTTAGGGGCTTCTTGCTCTAAAAAGATCTGTGGCGCGTTAGGCATTTCAACCGACAGGTCTTTAACATACGTGCGCTGTAGGTTAAAGGAAGGCTGGCCTTCGTCTTGGGTTGCGCCTGCGTTGGCTGCGTTGGGAGTTTCGTTGTGTTCTGCCATGAAAATTCCTGAAAGTTAAAAATGCCGTGCTTAGGAGGCAAGTAAGGCCGTAAGCTTGCCTGCGCGGTCCAGCGCAGCAAGATCATCATAGCCGCCTACGTGCGTCTCGCCAATGTAGATTTGGGGTACAGTGCGTCGACCGGTGCGCTTCATCATGGCCTCGCGCTCTGCGGGGTCACGATCAATGAAAATCTTTTCAATGTGTTGCACGCCACGTTGTTTTAACAGCATTTCTGCGCGCACACAAAATGGGCACACTGCGGTGGTGTACATTTGAACGGTTGCCATGACTAGACTCCTTGTAAGTGACAATTAGGACTTTTTAACAGGCAAACCGGCTTCCACCCAAGCCTGTTGGCCGTTTTCTAGGCTATATACTTGTGTAAACCCAAGCTTACGCAAGCTGGCTACGCCTTTGGTCGCGGTGCGGCCATGCTGACAAACAACGATAATAGGCTTGTCTTTGGGCAGGTTATTGCTTTGAGTAGCCAAATCATTGAGTGTAATGTTGCGTGCTTGGGGAATATGACCGGTTTTGAATTGATCTTTAGGGCGGATATCAAGCAAAATAGCTTGGTTCTGATTCATCTGCTGGACGACTTCCGAGGCAGACAGCGGGCGACCGACTTTTTTCTTGGTAAAAGCCGGCAACAACAACATAATACCGGATACCACGGCAACGATTAAAATAAGAAAATTGTTATTACTGAGTAGAAAGTCCACGATGAGTCCTAAGCTAAAACAAAAAATGGGCGACGTCGGCTGATTATATGATGATGGACAACGGATTTTTAACCTAGAGGCTGTTTATTACTATGTATAAACTTGTACTGATGCGCCATGGTGAAAGCCAGTGGAATCGGGAAAACCGCTTTACCGGTTGGACCGATGTGGACCTAACCGATACTGGCCGCGAACAAGCCCGTCAGGCCGGCGAGCTCTTAAAAGCCAATGGCTTTGAGTTCGATATTGCGTTTTGCTCGGTGTTAAAGCGAGCCATCCGCACGACCTGGATTGTGCTGGACACCTTGGACAGCATGCACACCCCTATCGGCATGAGCTGGCGTCTTAATGAGCGACATTATGGCGCGTTACAGGGCCTAAATAAAGCCGAAACTGCAGAAAAGTACGGCGAAGAGCAGGTTCACGTCTGGCGACGCGCGTATTCCATCGGCCCCAAAGCCGTCGAATATGACGATCCACGCCATCCGCGCTTTGATCCTCGCTACAGTCGGCTCAAGCCCGAGCAGTTGCCCAACACCGAATGCTTAGAGACCACGGTCGCACGCGTTGCGCCGTTTTGGGACGACTCCATCGCGCCAGCCATTCGTGCTGGTCGCAAGGTGTTGGTCACGGCGCACGGCAATAGTCTACGCGCGCTGATGAAGCACATTGACGATATTTCCGAAGAGGACATCGTGCATGTGAGCTTACCCACAGCGCAGCCTTTGGTGTACGAGCTTGATGAAAACCTCAAGCCCATTCGCCATTATTTTTTAGCCGATCCGGAGGCGATTGCTGAGCACCAGCAGGCCATGGCCGACCAAGGTAAAGCGAACAAATCCTAAGATGATGACGGGTCTGCGTACAACATTGCTCATGGTGGCATGGTTGCCCAGCGTCGTGCTGGCGCAACCTACTTTGCATGAGCAACAGCGCGAGGCCCGTCAACAACAAGAGGCCCTACGGGCCCGCATTCAGCAGTTGCAGCAGGCGTTGCAAACCACCGAAGGCTCACGTGACGAGGCGTCGAGCGCGCTGGCCAAGGTGGAAATCCAAATTTCCAATACCGATCGCGAACTCAACGATTTGCAGCAGCGCCGCCAAAAAGTAGCGGCGCATTTACAGACATTGCAGCAAAAAATCGCCCAACAAACCCAATTACGTGATCAACGCCAAGCCGAGCTGGCCGAGCAAATCCGTGCCATGCATGCCAGTGGGCTGTCGCCTTGGGCGGCGCTACTATCTGGCAATGACCCCCAAGAAATCCAACGTGAACTGACGTATTTGGCCTATGTGTCTCAGGCCCAAGCCAAAGCGGTGCAGGCCTTGCGTCAGGTCTTAGTCGAGTTGGCGACTTTAAAGGCCGACACTGAGGCCACCCAAGCCGAACTCACGCAGTTGGCTCAGAAAACAGAACAGCAACGCGACAAACTCGTTGCGCAAAAAAACGAACGCAATCAGGTGCTGGCTAAACTCGAAGACACCCTGCGCGAGCAACGTGACCAAGCCAAAAGCATGGAGCAAAACAGCAGTCGCTTAGGGGAGTTGGTCAGCCGCCTCGACAAAGAAATCGCTCATCAAGCCGAATTACGTCGCCAAGCCGAAGCTCGCCGACGCGCCGAAGAAGCCCGTCGACAGGCTGAGGAGGCCAAACGCCAAGCGGAAGCCGCCAAGCGCCAGCAAGAGGAAGCACAGCGTTTGGCTCAAGCGCGGGCTGCCGAGCACGCTGCGCAACGTGAAGCCGAACAAGCGGCTGCACGCCAGCGTGCCGTGGCTGCGCGTGAGGCAGCCGAGGCGGCGCAGGCGCAAGCTGAGCAGGCACGTCAAGCCGAGCAAGTCGCTCGCTCTAAGGTGACGGAGCCGCCCACCTCTAAAACAACAGCATCCAGTGCGGAGCCATCGACTGAGCGTGTGAAATTGTCACCAGTGGTTCCCACTGAGGCCAATGCCTCCAAATCGGTAGCTCCAGACACGACCAGCGGCTTAACCGCGATGGATATCAAACCTATCAAATTGAAGCCCTCTGAGGAGCCTATCGCCTCCTTAGCCCCTGCACCGGGCACTAAAAAGACACCCGTCAGGCCTAAAGCAGCCCCCATTCAACCCGCACGCGAGGCACGCAGCGCACCCGCCGAGCCTGTCGCGCAGGTGCCCGCAGGCGGCTTCACCGGCTTAAAGCGCGGTGGCTTAGCCACACCTTTAGCAGGCGAACGCCAAGGCAAATTCGGCGCGCAGCGTCCCGAAGGTGGTGTATGGCGTGGGATCGTCATCCGCAGCAATGAAGGGGCGACGGTGCACAGTGTCGGACCAGGGCAGGTGGTGTTTGCCGATTGGCTCAAAGGCTTTGGGAATTTAATTATTGTCGATCACGGCAAAGGCCTCATGTCGGTGTATGGCTATAACCAAAGCCTCTTAAAAGGTGTGGGCGATGTAGTCAAAGCCAGTGAAGCCATTGCCAGGGTCGGCGCCACCGGTGGTCAAGTTGAGCCAGGCCTTTATTTTGAATTACGAGAAAACGGCCAGCCTGTAAACCCAGCCTTGTGGCTCAAAGGGTCGTAGAGTTACCGCTCGCGTCGTACTCTTTCACCTTATGGTTCAGTAGGCGGTTCTTTAGCCATTCCGTGGCACGTCCTTTAGTGCCTTGCTGGGCCCGCTGTGGTTTTAAATTTACTGTTAAACGGCTTACCGCAGGATGACGTATCAGACGAGTCTGCGGAGCCTGTAGAGGCGCTTTCAGCAACGCCCGCTCATTCATTACCTGTTCAATAAGGAGAAACACATGTCTCATACCGATCAAACCAATCAGCTCACAGAGTTAGACAGAAAATTACTCAGACATGCGATTGAGTTGTCTGTTGAGGCTCGAGCACGAGGCCGTCATCCTTTTGCGGCACTAGTCGCTAATGAGCAGGGGGAAATTATTTCGACAGCGGGTAATAATTCCATGCCTCCAGAGGGTGATCCCACCCAACATGCTGAGCGAGTCGCTGTGGCACTCGCTGCACAAAAGCTGTCCCCCGAGGAGTTGCGATCTTGCACCTTATACACCAGTGCCGAACCGTGTTGCATGTGCGCCGGCGCTGTCTATTGGTGTAATGTTGGTCGAGTGGTCTACGCATTATCAGAGGTTAGCCTTTTAGGTTTAACCGGGGAGCACCCTGAAAACCCGACCTTTTCCTTACCATGCCGAGAGGTGTTCGCACGAGGGCAGCATCCTGTAGAAGTCGTTGGGCCAGCGCTTGAAGAAGAGGCGGCAGAGGCTCATAAGGGGTTTTGGAATTAACGCGTCAGTTTTTTGATTTTTTGAGCCCTTGGGTTACTCAGGGGCTCTTTTTTATGATTAAGCGAGCATGATTAATGTGGCTCAAAGGTTAAGCCACTTTAGCGGAGGCTATGCCTTTAGCCAGCTTTGTGTAGAATGTAGCTTTACGACTTTCTAGGCAAACTGAGGCGTGCAGGTGGCGGGTTGTCATCACTACTTCAGTACACCACTAATAGGATACTCATGAGCAAACGCAAGCTTCGCGGAATTGGTTTAATTGGCTTAGGGGCTTTGGGCGGGGTGTTTATCAGCCTGGCGCTGACGGCCACGGCGCAGCGTAGTGGGGTGGAGCCCCTGCCGCTACGCGAGTTGCGGCATTTTGCCAGTGTATTCGATGTGATCAAGCGCAGCTATGTCGAGCCGGTCACCGATCAGCAGTTAATTGATGACGCCATTCGCGGTATGTTTACGGATTTGGATCCGCACTCGGCCTATTTGGATGCGGAAGCCTTCAAAGAGATGGAGTCTATGACCCAAGGTGGCTTTGGTGGTTTGGGTATCGAGATCGGCAGCGAAGACGGCCGTCCTAAGGTCATTTCCCCCATCGAGGACACGCCTGCGGCCAAGGCCGGTATTATGGCGGGTGATGTGATTATGGGGATTGACGGCAAGTCCACCCAAGACATGACGCTCAACGAGGCCATTAAATTGATGCGTGGTGAGCCACAAACTGCCGTTACTCTGAGCATTTCCCGTGCTGGGCGCGATAAGCCGTTTGATGTCACCATCGTACGGGATCACATCAAAGTGAAAAGCATTCGTGGCAAAAATCTCGACAACGACATTCTGTATGTGCGCGTATCGCAGTTCCAAGAGCGCACGGCAGCGGATTTAGTTCGTCAGTTGCAAGAGCTCAGCAGTGGTATCCAGCCGCGTGGTTTGGTGTTGGACTTACGTAATGACCCCGGCGGTTTACTTGAAAGCGCTATTGGCGTAACGTCCGCGTTTGTGAAACCTGGCGACGCGGTGGTGTCTACCAAGGGACGTATTCCTTCCTCGAACCGCGAATACTTCGCCAAGCCGTTGACGTCGGTGCTCAGCGAGCTTAACAGCAATGGGCAGTCCGCCCAAAGCCTAAGCTGGCTGCAAGATATCCCCATGGTGGTGTTGGTCAACGCTGGCTCGGCCTCGGCTTCGGAAATTGTTGCCGGTGCGTTGCAGGACCATAAGCGCGCCACCGTGATCGGTACGCGTACCTTTGGTAAGGGTTCGGTGCAGAGTGTGGTCCCGCTGAGCCCTGAAGTGGGCATCAAGCTTACCACAGCCTTGTACTACACCCCGAATGGTCGCACCATTCAGGTGACGGGGGTCGATCCGGATATCGAGGTAGACGATACCGCCCAAGGCAATTTATTCCGTATTCCGCGCGAAGCCGATTTGGATCGCCACCTGCTGAACGCTGGCTTTGATGAGGACGCCGACAAAGCCAAAGAGGTTGAGTTCGTCGAAGAGCCCAAGATGTTCGAATTTGGCAGCGAGGACGATTTCCAGTTGCAGCAGGCGGTTAACTTCCTAGAGGGGCGTCCGGTCAAAAAGTCGGACCCTAAAGTCACTCAAACCGCCAAAGCTGATGAGGCGGGTGCCGACAAGGCGTCCCAAGGTGACGCTAAGCAAAATACGAACGCTTCCACTCAACCCAACAGCGCAGCGCCAGCTCAAAAAAAAACTCCAGTGATTGAGCCCGGTGCGGTGCAGCGCTATCGCATCACCCCTGAAGGGGTGGTGCCGCAGCCCTAAGGTGCATGTATGAGTGAGTCTTTTCGTCACGATAACGCTGGCAATGCGCCAGAGAGCTGTGCAGTTCAGGTGGCCCAGCCTGTCGAGAGCCACTTGGATGATCAGCAGCTGATGCGTTATGCGCGGCATATTTTGCTGGATGAGTTTGGCATTGAAGCCCAAGAGCGCATCAGTCGTAGCCATGTGCTGATCGTCGGTGCAGGCGGCTTGGGTTCGCCTGCAGCGTTTTACTTGGCGGCCGCTGGTGTGGGGCAATTGACCATCGTTGATGATGATGTGGTGGAGCTGAGTAATCTGCAGCGGCAGATCTTGCACACCACCGATCGGGTGGGGGTGCACAAAGCGGATTCGGCCAAGCACGCACTGGGCGCGTTAAACCCCTTGGTGCAGGTGCAGCCCATTACCGAGCGCTTGGACGAGGCGGCTTTGCACCCTTTAGTCGCACAGGCCGATTTGGTGTTGGATTGCACGGACAACTTTGCCACACGCCACGCGATCAATCGAGTGTGTGTGGCGTTACGCAAGCCCATTGTCTCGGGGGCAGGCATCAAGTTTTCTGGGCAAATTAGCGTCTACGATCTGCGCGATGCGGAGGCGCCGTGCTACAACTGTTTATTTCCTGAGGCTGATGAGGTCGAGGAGCTGCGGTGTGCCACCACGGGGGTGTTTGCGCCAGTGGTGGGTGTGATTGGCTGCATGCAGGCCGCCGAGGCCTTGAAGCTACTCGGGCAGTTTGGGGAGGCACTAACGGGGCGATTGCTGAGCTACGATGCGCTGACGGCCAATTGGCATACGGTGCGTTTCCGTGCTGACCCAGCGTGTGCAGTGTGTGGGGCTCAGAATTTATCAAAAAAATAAAAGCTTAGGGCCTAAATTTTTAGCTGGTGATAACGCTGTGCCAGCTCCCGTAGGCTTTCTACCCGCAAATCCACATAGGGGCTGCGGCCACGGTGCAAGGCCGAGTAGGGCGTACCCGCATGGTAGCGGTGTACGGTTTGCAGGCCCAATTGCTTAGCGGATTTTAAATTGCGCAGGGTGTCTTCGACGAGTATGACCTGTTGAGCCGGTACAGGCAGGCGCGCCAGCAGTTGCTGCAGTAACTGCTTAGAGGGTTTGGGACGAAACTGGCCCTGCAAATACATATGCTCCATGCTCCATACCCCTTCCACCACTGGCAGTAAGCCCAACTGCTGCACCACTTGCAAGGCATAATGCAGCGGTGCATTGGTGAAGACGATCTTCTGCCCAGGCAAGCGTTGCAGCAGTGCCGCCGCTTGAGTTTCGGCGCTGAGCAAAGGCGCAATGTCAAAGTCATGACAGCGATGCAGAAATTCGTGGGCATCAATCTGATGGTGGCGGTGTAAACCGATTAGGGTGGCGCCATAGCGTTGCCAATAATGGCGGCGGAGCCAGTCGGCCTTTGTGGTGTCGAGGTCGAGCAGCTCAGCGATGGTTTGGGTCATGCGCCCATCAATGGCCGCAAAAATGCCGTTGGAGGCATTGTGTAGCGTGTTATCGAGATCAAACAGCCAGACCGGAGTGGACTGGCTGTGTGGGCGCGGCTGAGCGAGTGCGTTGTGATAAGCGCGCATTAATGCGAGCTAATCATGGTGCCGACACCACGGTCGGTCAGAATCTCTAAAAGCAAGCAGTGAGGTACACGGCCGTCAATAATGTGTACGGAGTTGACGCCATTGCGGGCGGCATCCAATGCTGAGGAGATCTTGGGTAGCATGCCGCCAGAAATGGTGCCGTCTTTGAAAAGCTCATCGATGGTTTGAGCGGAGAGACGGCGCAGTAGTTCGCCTTGCTTATCGAGCACGCCGGGGGTGTTGGTGAGCATGACTAGCTTTTCTGCGCCCAGCACTTCGGCCATTTTTCCCGCTACCACATCGGCGTTTACATTGTAAGCGCGACCGTCTTCGCCATAGCCGATTGAGGAAATAATCGGGATGAACTCATCGTCTTGTAAGGCTTTAACGACAGCCGGGTCAACCCGTGTGATGTCGCCGACAAAGCCAATGTCTAGGAGCTTTTCTGGGTCGTTTTCATCGGGTAGGTATTTCTTTTTGACCTGCATCATGCCACCGTCTTTGCCAGTCAGCCCAACTGCTTTGCCGCCTGCCTCGTTTACCATCATGACGATGTCTTGCTGGACTTGGCCGCCCAGTACCCACTCCACCACTTCCATGGTTTCAGCGTCGG
>DWUQ01000025.1 GCA_019120675.1 Candidatus Paenalcaligenes intestinipullorum
TGCGCATCAACAACGAAAACAAGCTGGAATTCGATTTTGGTCAAAATGACGAAGACGACGACAGCGACGTTGATCTAACCGGCAAAACTCCCGTAGGGCCTTGCCCGAAATGCCAAGCAGGCGTGTACGATTTGGGCATACGCTACGCGTGCGAGAAAAGCATCGGTGCCGAGAAAAGCTGCGATTTCCGCACCAACAAAATCATCCTCCAGCAGGAAATCGACGCCGACCAGATGCATAAACTGCTGGTGGACGGCAAAACCGACCTCTTAGAAAACTTTGTTTCCAACCGCACCAATCGCAAATTTAAGGCTTTTTTAGTTCGCGACAAAGCGGGCAAAACCTCTTTTGAGTTTGAACCACGCCCAGCAAAAAAAGGCGCCAAGAAAGCCGCCAAAAAGGCCAGCACGGCAACCAAAGCCGCGGCAAAAAAAGTAGCCGCTAAGAAAACAGCAGCGAAGAAGTCGGCAGCGAAAAAAGCCACCACCAAAACCGCCGCCAAAAAAGCGGCAAAGAAGGCCACCACCAGCACGACGACGGTTGAGGAATAACCCCCTGTGTCCACACGCTTATCCCCACCGTGGCACGAAGTACGCGACTCGGCCTTACATGGCCGAGGCGTATTTGCCGCACGTTTTATCCCTGCGGGCACTTACATTCTTGAGTACGAAGGCCAGCGTTTAAGCACGGAAGAAGCAGACGCCTCAGAGCCCTCCGACCCCAGCGACGCGTCGCATACGTTTTTCTTTGCGCTCAGCGATGGCACAATTATTGATGGAGGTGTCGGAGGCAACGATTCTCGCTTTATTAATCACTCGTGCGAGCCCAATTGCGAAGGCCATGAAAACGATAGTGGCACGCGTGTGTACATTGTCACCCTACGTGATATTCAGCCCGATGAAGAGCTGCTGTACGATTACGCACTCACGATTGATGATGAGCTGACCCCCGAGCTGCAAGCGCAATACCGCTGCCTCTGTGGCAGCGAACACTGTCGTGGCACCATGCTGGCTTTACCCGAGGCTGAAATGAATTTGGACACCGTACACGATTTAGTGCAGCGCCTACACAAAGGTCAGCGCAAGCAACGTAAGCGGTTAAAAAAGCTCCGCCACAAGCAACGCGAGCTGGCCGAGCAGCTCAGCCGTGTGGAAAACAAACTCGACCAGCTGCTAGGGCTTGTGGATAAATAAATGTAATCGGCCGTCTTCCACTTCCTCTAGCGAAACGGCTTAGCTTTGTGGATAAGTTAAAACCTTAAGCTATTTCCGCAAACAGATAAAAAGGCGGCTCTCTTGTGGATAAGTACTTACTGAAACGCCGTCTCCAAAAAGCTGCGCAGTTTACGAGAATGCAACCGCTCATTGGGCATTTCGCGTACGAGCTCCAACGCACGCACACCAATTTGCAGATGCTGACTGACTTGCTTGCTGTAAAAGGCATTGGCCATACCGGGCAGCTTTAACTCACCATGCAAAGGCTTATCCGACACGCACAGCAAGGTGCCGTAGGGCACACGAAAGCGAAAACCATTGGCGGCAATGGTGGCCGATTCCATATCTAACGCGATGGCGCGTGACTGCGATAATCGCAACACCGGTTCGTGGTGGTCTCGCAGCTCCCAGTTGCGGTTATCAATGGACGCGACCGTACCCGTGCGCATGATGCGTTTTAATTCCCAACCCTCTAAGCCCGCAATTTGCGCTACCGCCTGTTCGAGCGGCACCTGAATTTCGGCTAAGGGAGGAATGGGCACCCACAAAGGCAAATCATCATCTAGCACCTTGTCTTGGCGCACATAGCCATGCGCCAACACATAATCGCCTAAACGCTGGCTGGTGCGCAGCCCAGCACAATGGCCCAACATCAGCCACGCGGACGGGCGTAATACGGCCACATGATCGGTGATGGTTTTGGCGTTAGATGGGCCGACCCCAATATTGATTAAGGTGATGCCCGTATGATTTTTACGCAGCAAATGGTAAGACGGCATTTGCGGTACTCGCAGTGCGTAGTGGCCGGTGGTGTGGCCGCCTTTGTGAGTAATATGATTGCCCGGTTCCACTAAGGCCGTGTACTCACTGTGCTCGTCAGCTAAGCATTCTCGCGCCCAACGGCAGAACTCATCCACATAAAACTGATAATTCGTAAACAGCACAAAATGCTGGAAATATTCCGGCCGTGTCGCGGTGTAATGCTGCAAACGGTGCAAGGAATAGTCCACCCGTGGTGCGGTAAACGGAGCCAATGGCCGCGCCTCACCGGGGCCAGGGAGCCAATTGCCATTCACAATGGCGTCGTCCATATGCTCTAGGTCGGGCACATCGAAGTGGTCGCGTAGCGTGTGTTCCGACGAATCCACCTGTACCGTGCCATGCTCACCGTTTTCACTTAAACAAAAGTGCAGAGGGATAGGAGTGATGGATTCCCCGACCTCTACCGGTACACCGTGGTTTTTGATGAGCAAAGAAATCTGCTCGACCAAATAATCAAAATACAGCTCGGGGCGGGTAATAGAGGTGGCATAGACACCCGGCTCCGCCACATGCCCATAAGATAAACGGCTGTCCACCTCTTGGTGGGTATCGACTCGGATACGTATTTCGGGATACCACGCACGGAATCTCGTGTCAGCAGGAAAACCATTTTCCAAGCACTCTTTGAAATGTGTACGTATAAACTCTGTATTGCGTCGGTATATGTCCACCAGACGGACGGTTGCAGCGTGCGCCTCCATAAAGCTTTCATCCACTAAAGGCGCAGGCGTTAGAATTTTTTGAGATGGGCGATTTAGTTCAGACATAGCGGTTTTCAAAGGCCTTAAAAGCATAGTGTATAGCCAGAGTATGACGGCCCCATGGCTGTAGCAGCTTAGCACGACCGACTTTTGGGCACTTACTCTACTGTAAAAAGTTCTAATTCGCGGGTATAGTCTTATACAAGACAAGAAAGTCTTATATAAGATAGAACACGAAGCACGGCCTTCTGCGCTGAGCAACGGTTTTTGGGCAATTTCTTAACAGTACTGGCGTTATGAAAAAACGGTTTAGCCGCTTTGATCCAATATTGCCTGTCCAGAAATGGAGCGTTTTCCCAACGCTTAATCCCATACCAAAAGTATACACTCTGCATACTTTCACTACAAAACTTAGCGCACTATCGACAAGCCTAGTTTCTCGTCTATTGCAAAGTACGGCTTTCCATAACAATGCGTGCAAGCTTTATTCATTGCGCGCCGCTCAATTTTTAACTCTTCGCAAGGGTAATCATGACTAAACGAATCACATGTGGGCGACTTAAAGTTGCTGAAGTGCTCCATCAGTTCATCGAAAACGAAGCGCTACCCGGTACAGGTGTTGATCCCAAAGCTTTTTGGGAGGGTGTAGACAAGCTGGTACACGATTTGGCACCCCGCAACCGTGAGCTCCTAGCGGAGCGCGATCGTCTGCAAAGCAAACTCGACGAATGGCACGGTGCCAACCCTGGCCCCATCCAAGACATGGAGGCCTACAAGAGCTTCCTTACCGAAATCGGCTACCTCAAGCCTGAACCTGCTGCTTTCGAAGTCAGCACCGCAAACGTTGACACCGAGATCACAGAGCAGGGGGGCCCACAGTTGGTTGTGCCGGTCACCAATGCACGCTACGCACTGAATGCTGCGAACGCCCGTTGGGGGAGTCTCTACAACGCTCTGTACGGCACCAACGCAATTTCTGACGAAGGTGGCGCTGAAGCCGGCAAAAGCTACAACCCCAAGCGCGGCGAAAAGGTTATTGCTTTTGCCCGCAAATTCCTCGACGACACCGTACCCCTAAGCAACGGCTCACACGCTGATGCGACCGAGTACGCGATTGTGGATGGTGCCCTGCAGGTTAGCCTCAAAGACGGCAGCAAAGCCGCCCTCAAAGAGCCCAGCACCGTTATCGGCTACCGTGGCGATGCCGCCAAGCCCGAGGCCATCATTTTTGCGCACAACGGCCTACGTTTTGAGCTGCAAATTGACCCCAACAGCGACATCGGCAAGACCGACGCCGCCGGTGTCAAAGACATCCTCTTAGAGTCCGCACTCACCACCATCATGGACTGCGAAGACTCCGTAGCGGCTGTGGACGCTGACGACAAAGTTGTGGCCTACCGCAACTGGTTAGGTTTGATCAAAGGTGACCTCACCGAAGAAATCACCAAAGACGGCCGAACCTTCACACGCAAGCTCAATAACGACCGTTCGTACACAGACTTACAAGGCAATACACAAACCTTGCCTAGCCGCTCGCTGATGTTTGTGCGTAACGTGGGTCACCTTATGACCAACCCCGCCATTCTCGATGAAGCCGGCAACGAAATTCCCGAGGGCATTCTAGACGCCATCGTGACCAGCCTCATCAGCATGCGTGACTTGGAGCTCAAAAAGAACTCCCGCACAGGCTCCATTTACATTGTTAAGCCTAAAATGCATGGTCCTGACGAGGTGGCTTTTGCAAACGAGCTATTTGGTCGCGTCGAGCAATTGCTCAACATCCCCGCCAACACCCTAAAAATGGGTGTCATGGACGAGGAGCGTCGCACCAGCGTCAACCTAAAAAGTTGTATTGAAGCCGCCAAAGAGCGTGTAGTATTCATCAACACCGGCTTCTTAGACCGCACAGGCGACGAAATCCACACCATCATGCGCGCAGGCCCCGTAGTACGCAAAGGCGACATGAAAAACCAGAAATGGTTGCCGGCCTACGAACGTAACAACGTCCAAGCTGGCCTAGAATCCGGTTTACGTGGCCGTGCCCAGATTGGTAAAGGCATGTGGGCCATGCCCGACCTCATGGCCGAGATGCTCGAGCAGAAGATTGGTCACCTCAAAGCCGGTGGTAATACTGCTTGGGTGCCTTCTCCCACAGCTGCGACTTTACACGCCTTGCATTACCACCAAGTTGATGTAAAAGACATTCAAAAGCAGCTTGCAAACGAAAAGGTCAGTACCTTAGACGATCTACTGACAATTCCTGTTGCCACCGACACCAACTGGAGTGCCGAGGAAATCCAACAAGAGTTGGACAACAACGCTCAGGGTCTGTTGGGTTACGTTGTACGCTGGATCGACCAAGGCATCGGTGTTTCCAAAGTACCCGACATCCATGATGTGGGCCTCATGGAAGACCGCGCGACCCTACGCATTTCCAGTCAGCACATTGCCAACTGGTTGTTGCACGGTATTGTGAGCGCTGAGCAAGTCGAAGAAACGCTACAGCGCATGGCTGCTGTGGTCGACAAGCAAAACGCTGGCGATCCTAACTACCGCAACATGGCCGGCAATTTCGATACCTCCTACGCCTACAAAGCCGCACACGATCTCGTATTCAAAGGTCTCGAACAGCCCAACGGCTACACCGAGCCTCTGCTTCACGAGTGGCGCTTAGCCCTTAAAGGCGAAGCCTAAGCGACACCCGCCCAAGCTGGTCATCCAGTTTGGGCACTAAAAAAGCTGCCCCTTTTACAAGTGGGCAGCTTTTTTTATGGCTAATCACCAACTATTTAGTCACACTGTGTACGCGTTTAGACAGAAGTGCTGCTTAGATTGAACTTGGCATACGTGCCAACGCACCACCACCGTGCTACGTAGCGCGCGCTTTCAGCAAATGCTTAGGGCGCCGAATCCGCACCGCGTACTTCAGCAATCACCGCATCCAGCTCAGACAAAGCCAGCTCAATTTCCTCAGCGGTAATATTTAATGCCGGCATGAAACGCAGTAGCTCAGGGCGAGGGGCATTCAGCAACAAGCCTTGTGGTTTGCGATCCCGCGCAGCTTGTACGATGGCCGCACCATCCGGTCGATCCAATTTGAGCGCTCGCAATAAACCCAGACCGCGCTCACCGTACATCCCCCATTTATCGCTCAACGCAATTAAACCCTCAGAAAGCTGGGCCGCACGTTGATTGATGCTGTGTAGAAACTCAGGGGTATTGATGGTATTGATCACCGCCAAACCGGCAGCCGTCATGACAGGATTGCCATTGTAGGTGCCGCCTTGCTCACCATGCGCAAAACACGCCACCGACTCACGCGCCAACAACGCCGCCAACGGCACACCGCCCCCAATGCCTTTACCCAAAGTCATGATATCGGGTTGGATGTCGAAGTGCTGGTAGGCAAATAAAGTACCGGTACGGCCCATGCCAGTTTGCACCTCGTCCACAATCAAGAGCATCTGATGCGCATCGGCCAACTCTCGCAATTGCTGCATGAACGCTTTAGTGGCGGGCACAACACCCGCTTCGCCTTGCACTGGCTCCAACATAATGGCTACGGTTTGCTCATCAATGAGGGCTTTGACGGAATCGATATCGTTCAAAATCGCTTTGGGAAAGCCCTCCACCTGAGGGGCAAACATCGTGTCCCAGCCCGCCTTGCCAGAGGCCGACATCGTAGCCAACGTGCGACCATGGAAACCATGATCAAAGGTGATGATTTTAAAGGCGCCCTTACGATGCAGTTGCCCCCATTTACGCGCCAGCTTAATGGCACCCTCGTTGGCTTCCGCGCCACTGTTGGCAAAAAACACCCGATCAAAGCAAGACGCCTCGGTGAGCTGCTGCGCCAGCTGCATAGCGGGCGCATTATAAAATCCAGGCGATGGGTTTAACACACGCTTGGATTGTTCACAGATCGCGTTGACCACCACTTCTGGGCTATGCCCCAGCGCATTTACCGCCCAGCCTTGGATCAAATCCAAATAGCGCTTGCCGGTATGATCTTCGAGCCAAGAACCTTGGCCTTGTGTAAACACCAGCTCAGGGCGAGCGGTGATATCCATCAGCGCAGTTGCCGCAGCGCGATTAAATTCCATAACCACAACCTTATAGGTAAAAATTAATAGCAAAACCAGTGATTATCATAGACTAGTTTTATGGGTTAAATCATACAGCTGTTTACATTAAACCGACCAAAAGGCGTCTAAGCTTAACTGCTCTGGCTCCGCCCCCAGCTGCACACAATCCGCCTCATCGCGCAGATTACTGGCCTTAATACCGAGCAAACGCACAGAAAGCTGCTGATCAAAGGGCACGCGTCGCAGCGCTTGACGGGCGGTCTGTTGCAGCGCCTGCTGCTGCCAAATCGGCCATTCCACACTCACGTCCCGCGTCACCGTTTTAAAATCGGCATAACGCACCTTTACCCCAATGGTCAGCGCACGCACGTGCTGACGTTGTAAGTCTTGTTCAAGTCGTGCGCACAAGGCATCAAAGACCGCCGAGAGCTGTGCCCGATCACGACGTATATGTAAATTGCGCTCAAAGGTTGTTTCACGACTGATGGATTTGGGCTGTGAGGCATAGACCATCGGCCGCTCATCGTGCCCTTGACACACCTGCGCCAACCAGCTGGCGTAGCTGAGACCAAAATGCTCTTGCAAAAACTCGGGCGCAGTCTGAGCCACCTCGCCTATTGTGTGCAAGCCTAACGCTTG
>DWUQ01000026.1 GCA_019120675.1 Candidatus Paenalcaligenes intestinipullorum
AGCTACCAGGGAAGCCCTTTAGACCACAATGGTTCCACTCTTTACCATAGAGCAAGCTTAGGTCTACAAAGCCTTTAGGTACATCAAATTTGAAAGTGGGGCCCACGACCAGTAGGCGTTTGCGCGGTGCAAATTGAGTGTTTTTAGTGTTGAGATCAAAACCAGCGGTTAACGTGACATCTTTGACCGGACCAAAGCTGAAATCTGCGTCAGCCAGTTTGCTGATGTACAACTGATGACGATACACCAAATAAGCTTCTGTGGCACCAGTTTTTCCGTAAGGAGTTTGGGTAGTTCCTAAGGTGTTATCAGTTGGGTCTTTTTTACTAGACTGTAAAATATCCACGCTCAAGAAGTTCTGTCCATAGTCGTAACCACTCGCATGAGTGAACTGCAGAATATTCTTGCGGATTTTTTGTGTGTTGTTGGGCTCAGTAAACTGAGTACCAAAACGATAGCCAATAAAGGTGTCGCTCCAGTTGGCAGCGTGGGCGGTGGCGGAAACGGTTCCGGCCAAAGCAATCGCCGAGGCGATGGCTAACGTTTTAGCAGAGCGTAGAGTCATGTCTTCTCCTGTTGTGGCGTGGGCGCGCCTTATAGTTAAATACGATTCCGCCTGAAAACAAGAAGAATCGTCTAACCTGCCCTAGGTTAGTCTTTTCATAACCGTACTGAGTATCCCAACACGGTTAGGGAACAACTAACGTTTTAAACACATTCCGGTCTGTGTTACCACAGGCCGGAATGTGCGCATGTTGGCGTTTAGTGTGCTGCAGCGGTGGAGCCCGCCTTAGCGTCGGCGGCCTTGCCGATTGGATCGTTTTCGGCAGTAGCCTTGACCGCGCCCAAACCGTTAAAGAACAGGTTGAGAGCGATAGCGCTAACCGCGGCAAGCAAGATACCGCTGTGTAGCAAAGGCTTGATGCTGTCAGGCATATTGGCAAATAGATCGCCAGCAACCAGAGGAATCATGCCCAAGCCTAAGCTGATTGCAATGATATAAGGGTTGTAGCGGTTGGTGTCGAGATCAGCGGACAGCAAGATCTTGATACCAGTGGAGGCCACCATGCCGAACATCACAATCCCAGCGCCACCTAGTACTTCAAAGGGGATTGCGGCAACAATGAAGGCCAGCTTTGGCAATACACCCAAGGCCATTAGGAACAAACCACCGGCCACACATACCCAGCGGCTACGCACGCCGGTCACGCTGACTAAGCCCACGTTTTGTGAGAAAGAGCTGTGTGGGAAAGTGTTTAAGATACCGCCTACCAAAGTACCCAAGCCATCGGTACGTAAGCCACGGACCAAGGCTTCACGGCTAGGTGGGCGATCACAAATTTCACCTAAGGCCAAGAACATGCCCAAGGATTCCACCATGATCACAATCATGATGAGGGAGATAATGGCACCGGCAGCGAAATCAAACTGAGGCATGCCAAAGTGAAATGGAGTCACTACAGATACCCACTTGGCATCGCCAATCGCGCCAAAGTCGATGTGGCCCATTGCCATGGAAATCAAGAAGCCGACCAGTAAGCCAATAAGTACCGCGACGTTAGCCAAGAAGCCACGAGCGTATTTAGTCAAGAGCAAGATGACCACGAGCACGAGGAAAGCAATGCCAAGGTTTTCAGCGGAGCCGAAGTTCTCGTTGACAATACGTGCGCCAGTAGTGGGGTCAGTAATCATTTTACTGCCGCCCATCCAATCAAGACCTACTCGCATCAACGTAATACCAATGACGGTAATGATGGTGCCGGTGACGACTGGCGGAAATAAACCCATTAACCGACTAAAAATCGGTGAAATCGCAATACTAAAAATACCGGCAACAATACACGCGCCAAAAATGCCGGTTAGACCCATGTCTTGACCAATGGTGATCATTGGCGCAACGGCAGCAAAGGATACGCCCATCATAACGGGTAAGCGAATCCCAAAACCTGGAATCCCCCATGCTTGAATCAACGTGATCAAGCCACAGCACAGTAAGTCAGCGTTAATGAGGATTGCGACTTCTTCGCGGGAAAGGTTTAGTGCATTACCGATAATAATCGGCACAGCGACCGCACCCGCATACATCACCATAACGTGTTGTAGGCCAAGCGTCGCTAGACGGCCGGCTGGCAGTACTTCGTCGACACCTTTACAAGGTGCGCTTGACGCTGCCGTGGTTGCTTCTGACATCTTGAGTCTCCTAAGTAATCCAAATCGCCATTCGATTTTTGCGCCCAGCAAAATAAACGTGTTGCCCCACGTCTAGAAATGGCTGTGTCCGTGCAGGGATGCTTGAGGGGTGCTGCGAATTAAAGTAGGTGCACCCAAGCATATAGCGCCGCTGCGATGTCGGCAGAGCACGTTCCTAAAGTTAAAGGATGAAGTTTATTACTGGAACCGCAAGAAGTTTGATAAGTGGAATAAGCAAAGCGTTATAAGCTAAGGCATAAAAGGCTTTGAGCGCTACAAGGCACAGATTTTGCTGGCTGACAGGGCCTGCCTTAGCGGGCATAAACGGTTTTTTGCAATTTTCAGCTCTCTAGTGGTTATAACTAGGTGGTGTTTTTAATTTTAATATGTTACCAGGGCGTGTTGTCAGATTTGTTGCGGGTGTAGGGTGTTCGTTTACAGCGTACAGCGGGGGGTAAGAAAAAAAAAAGCCCCACATCCATCACGATGTGGGGTATCCATATGCGAACAGTTGCTTAGCTTTTGTCGGACCACAATTCGCCTGCAGAGGCCCAGTTCTCGCGCTTCACATCCACGAAGATCACCTCCACCGCTTCGGGCTTGCAGCCAAGTACACGTACGGTTTCTGCTGTTAGGGCTTGAGCGTATTCGCGTTTTTTGTTGGTGTCACGGCCTTCAAACAACTGCACAGTAATGGTTGGCATAATAATTTCCTAAAATTGATTAAGTTAGCTGGCAAAATCAGGTTGCTCGCGTAACAGCTTACGCAAAATAGCGGCCCATTCCAATTCGCCGCTTGGGGTGTCATCGGGTGCGAGTAAAGCCTGAGTGTGGTTTACGACGTCTTGGGTGGGGGTACGCAACGCCTCTGAGGCCGCCATTGCGGTTAACTGGATACGGCAGGCCTTATCAAGATCAAACATAGTAATGTAGGCTTCACCCACAGTGCGCCCACAGGTTAAGGAGCCATGATTGCGTAAAAACATGGCCTGTTTACTGCCCATAGCGGCCAGCAAGCGCTCTTGCTCGTGCGCATTTAGGGCTAAGCCTTCGTAGTCGTGGTAGCCAATATCATTCCAAAAACGCATAGCGTGTTGGGACAGTGGGAGTAAGCCATGAGGCAAGGCCGAAGCAGCAATGATGGCATCGTTATGCAAATGTATGACACACTGCGCATCAGCGCGGGCGCTGTGCACGGCACTGTGGATCGCAAAGCCAGTTGGGTTGCCTTTGCGGCCGGTGTCATCAATGACTTCGCCCTGAGTGTTCACCAGCAACAGATTTGACGCCGTGATTTCCTCAAAGCGAAAGCCGAATGCATTCATGAGGTAGGCGTCTTGACGGTCCGGTACGCGTAGCGAGATATGAGTATAGATATGGTCGTCCCACTCATGTAGGGCCGCCATGCGATAGCAGGCGGCCAGATCCACACGAGCTTGCCATTCAGGCTGGCTCATGGTTGAGGGCCGTGCGGCATAAAGCTCGCTGGAAGGGTCCAGACGTGGATCAATAGGATGCAGCATAGTGGCTTGGTTTACAGCTCAGGAATGGTAGCGGTGCCTTCCATGGTGTAGAAGTCACAGTTATCACCTGGCCCTTTACGGTCAATGACAATAAAATCGGCCACCCCATCAAGACTAAACAGAGCGTGATGCCACACGCCTGTGGCGTAGTTCACACCTTGGTGAGGCTGAGCCAAAAATAGGCGTAGATCGCTTGGCTTGGGCTCGGGACCTGCTGGGGCGACCACTACGAGGTAAGGGTAGCCAGAGGTGGGGATGAACGCTTGGCTGCCTTTGGGGTGACGTTCCATGAGGGTAACTTCAAACGGCAAGGTGCGCGGTTGACCACGAAAGATCGATACAATAGCTTTGCCATCTTCGCCGGGGTCGATGTTGGCAAGGTCATGATAACGCTCGGTGTTGCCATCGTTGATGGTGAAGTGTTGTACCGCATCCGATACTTCAATTACGTCGCCAAAGGGCTTAAAGGCCTCACGAGTGAGGGGTTCAAGTTTAAGCGTAACAGTCATCTGTTCGTCCTTCTGGTTATTAACACTATGAGCTCGTCAAGAGCTCATGACTTAATGCATTATGCGTGGCGACGATGTTGGATAGGTCGTTGTGAATGAGCTGACCTTGATCTATCAGCATTTGGCCATTCACAAAGCTATATGCTACCGAGCCACTTTGACAAAACAACGTTGCCGCAATAGGGTCCTGGCCTGCGCCTGCAAAATTTACGGTACGTAAATCAAAAGCAATCAGATCCGCTGCGTAGCCCACACTCAGTTGGCCAATATCAGAACGGTTTAAGACTTGAGCGCTACCGCGAGTCGCCATCCATAAGGCTTCGCGGGCGGGCAGCAGACGTGGGTCTTGGTGGGCAACGCGTTGCAGCAACATGGCTTGTCGCGCTTCATTGATGAGGCTGCCGCCGTCATTGGAGGCGCTACCGTCCACACCTAGCCCTACGGGCACCTTATGATCTAGCATTTTTCGTATTGGGGCAATCCCTGAGCCTAAACGCATATTCGAGCAAGGGCAATGCGCAACACCTGTACCGGTTCTTGCAAAAAGCTCAATTCCTGCTTGATCTAGATGCACACAGTGTGCGTGCCAAACGTCTGGGCCGACCCAACCGAGCTCTTCGACGTATTCGGCTGGGGTGCAGCCAAACTTTTCGCGTGAATAGTCCAGATCGTTTTGATTTTCTGCTAAGTGGGTGTGGAGTGATACTCCCAGCTCACGCGCCAATAAGGCGGTATCCCGCATTAGTTCACGCGATACAGAAAAAGGAGAGCAGGGCGCCAAAGCAATACGGAGCATAGCGTGGTCGGACGCGTCGTGGAAGCGTTCCACCAGTTGCTGCATATCACGTAGAATCTCACGTTCATCTTCGACTAAGCTGTCGGGCGGCAACCCCCCTTTGGATTCGCCAACACTCATGGCTCCTCGGCAGGCATGGAAGCGTATGCCCATTTCTTGTGCCGCATAAATGGTGTCTTCGAGGCGGCTACCATTTGGATAAAGGTATAAGTGATCGGAGGTGGTGGTGCAGCCGCTTAACAATAATTCGGCTACTGCGGTGCGTGTCGAAGCACGCAGCATGGGTGGGGTGATTCTTTCCCAGATGGGGTAAAGCGTTTTGAGCCAGCCAAAGAGCTCCGCATCCTGAGCAGATCGCACTGCTCGCGTTAGGCTCTGGTACATATGATGATGGGTGTTGATCAGACCCGGTAACACCACATGGTGGCTGAGGTCGATTTCCTGATCGACGTCGACTGAAGGCAGCCCCGAGGTAGGGCCCACGTATTGTATTTGCTGATTGTTAATCAGGATGGCGGCATCCTGAAACTCGTCTAGGCCATCGTTCATGGTGGCCAGAGTGTGAATGTTTTTAAGCAGAGTAATCGCCATGGCAAGACCTATAAGTTAGAGGCCGATGCCTGGGCAACATGCTACACAGTCATCGGCGTTAAGGGGTTAACAAACCAATGGACTGAAACGCGTACCGGCGTTTTTTAAAAAAACCTAGCCGCTCGCTATTGAAACCAGCGATGGGCTAGGTGCTTAGTCAAGCAAGGGATGGAAAGCGTACCAAGCTTTGGGCAAGCTTGGCAAAAAACTTAAGCTTCCTTTACGGTGTCTGTGGTGAACTCTTCTTTGGTTTCCTCAACGTTGGTGGCGACATCGCCTAAGCCGTTAAAGTACACATTTAAAATGACAGCTGTGACGGATGCCAGCAAAATACCGCTATGCAAAATAGGCTCTAGTGCGGGAGGCAGTTGACTAAAGAACTTTGGCGCGACGGTAGGAATTAACGCCATGCCTAAGCTAATGGCCACAATAAAGGTATTGTGAGACTGCTTTTCGTAGTCCACCTGGGACAGAATTTTAATCCCTGTGGCCAGTACCATACCAAACATCACAATGCCTGCACCACCCAACACAAAGGTAGGGATGGACGCTACGAGCAAGGACATTTTAGGCACTAAGCCAAGGGCGAGCAAAATACCACCAGCCATGACGCCTACCCAGCGGCTGCGAACACCGGTTACTCCGACTAATCCTACGTTTTGGGAAAAGGAGGTGTGAGGGAAGGTATTAAACAAGCCACCAATCACGGTACCCAACGCATCAACGTTTAAGCCTTTTTCTAGACGGCGACGATCAACCGGACGCTCAACGATTTCACCCAGTGCCAAGAACATGCCCATGGACTCGATGAAGGTAATCAACATCACAATAGTGAGCGTAAGAATGGACCAGATTTCAAATTTTGGCGGGCCGAAATGAAACGGTAGAATGACGGCAAACCACTGCGCCTCGCCCATACCCTCAAAGCTGACCTCACCCATAACGAGCGCTAAAATAAAGCCAAAACCCAAGCCAAGTAAGACGGCAATATTGGCAAAAAAGCCTTTAACGTAACGAGTAATTAATAGGATAAACACCAACACCAATAAGGAAGTCAGTAGGTATTTGGGGGCGCCATAGTTCGGGCTGCCCACGCCGCCAGCGGCCCAGTTAATGCCCACACCAATAATCGACAAGCCAATCGATGTAATCACGATGCCGGTCACAATAGGCGGGAAAAACCGAATGATTTTACCGACCAAGGGGACCAGCAGCAGTGAAATCGCCCCAGCAGCCAAGGTGGCTCCAAAGATCCCTTGCAGGCCCAGCTCAGGATTTTGTCCAATACTGATCATGGGACCGACAGCAGTAAAGGTCACCGCCATAATCACGGGTAAGCGAATTCCGAAACGGCCAAAGCCAATACATTGAATGAGGGTGACGATCCCACAGCAAAATAAGTCGGCGCTGATGAGAAAAGCCATGGTGGCTTTGTCGAGATCCAGCGCGCTACCGATAATAAGAGGAACGGCTACAGCACCTGCGTACATGACTAGTACGTGTTGTAGTCCTAAGGTGAAAAGCTGGCCCAAAGGCGGGCGTGCATCGACCGGATGCACCCCAGTCGTTGCAGTATGTGCTTGCATGCTGTCTCCGTTTTGCTGGATGTGGGTTATAGTTTGGGATTATTTTACCATTCGGATTTTGGGCTGAGATTTCTAACGCGTGATAACGCTTATCACGACGTTGGGCTGCACACACAAAAAAAGCGGCTTATCAAGCCGCTTTTTAAACTTAGCCACCTAACGGCCACTAAGCTAGAGTCGATGTAACATCGATATTTAGGCAAATTGTGCGTCCAAACGGAAGCGAGCAATTTTGCCAATTTGTACCAGACAAGCTTCGAACTCGGTGTCTTTGTCGTTGTTGAGGCGAGCATCCACGTTATCCATGATTTCGTGGCGAGTGAAGCCTTTGACAGCGATCACAAAGGGAAAGCCAAAGCGTTCGCGGTAGGCAGCGTTCAAGCCACGTAAACGCTCGAGTTCGGCGGGGGTGCACTGATCCAAACCCGCACCACGCTGTTCGCCAGTGGACTCTTTGGTAAGAGTGCCTTCTTCGGCCTCTTTGCCTGCTAACTCGGGGTGAGCGCAGATCAGGTCAAGTTTTTCCTGGTGGCTAGCGTCTTGGACGGTTTGAAACATTGCTGTATGCAGCGCCTCCACAGAGTTAAAAGGGCGTTTGGCCCAGCTGCGTTCAGCGACCCAAGGGGAGTGTTCAAAAATGCCATCGAGCGCTGCAACAAACTGATCTTGGGGAAGCTCGTTGAGCTCAGCAAGGGAGGTTACGGATTGGGCAATTTGTGTCATGATGTAAAAATCCATTAATACGGTGGGTTTGCGGCGCAGCCAAACACCAAGTCATTCCCGTACTTCGTCATCAAAGTTAGGAAGCATTTTGATGGATACAGCGTTTTTGATGACGATCAGGTGTTTTGCGCAGACAGTAGCCATTAAGTTTAAGTAAACTGTATATAAATAAAATAGAATTAGCCTTATAACTGATATACGCTCAAAGCTATCTTGCTAGAGCGCCAAGCTCCGAAGAGCGTGGTTGTTTGAATGGAGGGAGTTGAATGGCAACTAGACGTAGCGATAATCCTCTGGATACCTATTTGTTGCGTGTGTTCTGTTTGCTAGTCACCGAGCGCAGCGTATCGCGTACAGCGTTCAAAATGAATCAGTCTCAGCCAGCGATTAGCGCTGCCTTACGCCGCTTGCGCGATATCATTGGCGACCCATTGCTGGTACGCGAAAAGGGCGGAATGGTGCCTACGGAGCGCGCAGTATCGCTTTTGGCACACGCAAAAAGCGCTTTGGCGGAAATTGACTGTATGGTCAATTCCGAAGAGAATTTTGATCCATTGGTTAGTCGCAGCGAGTTCAATATCGGCTCACCGGATTATTTGGCTCCGGTGTTCGTGAGTGCTGTGGTTGAGCGTTTGCGTCGTGAAGCGCCCGAAGCGGTGTTGAATTTGCATTCCTTAGACAGCAGTTTTGACTTCGAGCGCTCGTTGGCTGAAGGCGAGCTGGATGTGGTGATCGGCAACTGGCCTGAGCCGCCCGATCGGATGCACTTGTCGGTATTGCTTGAGGATGAAATCGTCTGCTTAGTGGCGGCGAACCACCCCTTGGTGCGCGCAGGCAAGATTACCCTTGATGACTACCTCAATGCCCGCCATGTGGTTCCGATGCCTTATTCTTTAAATCAGCGTGGAGTGATTGACGTCACCTTGTCGGCGTTGCGGATTCGTCGCCAGGAAACGGTATCGGTGCAATCCTTTGCGGTGGCACCTTATTTGTTACAAAACACGGATTTGATTTTTACGACCACGCGGCATTTTGCAGCGTTTTACAAAGATTTGTTGCCCCTCCGAATGCTGCCCGCACCGGTTGAGTTTCCTATGATGCGGTTTTACCAGTTGTGGCATGAGCGTAATCGCCATTCCCCAAGCCATCGCTGGCTGCGACGATTGCTCACAGAATGTGGGGCTGCATTATCCATGCAGCCTGTGTCTCCTGCAGACAGCCACAACGCATAGGTGGACGCTCATGGGTCGCTACGCCTACGATCCTGCTAACGTTACTAATTTGTAGCAAATGTTCGCGTGAATGTAGTGTGTAGGTTACATCTTCTGCGCATAATAGTGTTTACGTTTTATAGAGAATTTTTTAGTGACCTCGCTTCCTATGTGGGACCCGTTAACCCTACTGTCTATTTGTGTGATTGCCTTTTTAGCGGGTGGGTTAATTGTGGTGTCTGAACGCTGGCATGGCCGTCTAACTGGGGACAGTGATATGTCTAAGCCCCAGGCCACGCATTTACGCCCTGCGCCGCGTGTGGGGGGAGTAGCGATCGTGGTGGGTAGCTTTGCTGGCTTGCTCGTACTTGGTTCGACTCACCGTACGTTAGGGTGGCTCTGGCCGGCTTTATTCGTGTCCGCTATGCCCGTCTTTGTGGCGGGTTTAGTCGAAGACATCACCAAAGACGTCGGGTCACTGAAGCGCTTACTGGCAGCTTTTTTATCGGCTGCGATTGCGTGGTGGTTGCTGGGTGGGGTGTCCAAGGTGGGTTTGCCTTGGATCGACGCGGTGCTGGGCATTAGCTTTGTGTCGCTTATCGTCACCATGGTGGCGGTGGGGGGCTGCACGCATGCTGTCAACATTATCGACGGCATTAACGGCTTAGCGGGCATGGTGGCGGTGCTGATGGCGATTTCTATTGCTTTAGTGGCGTGGCAGGTCGAGGATTACGCTATTTTCACCATTGCCGCTTCATTGGCATCAGCCACACTTGGCTTTTTGGCTTGGAATTTTCCGTTCGGTCGGGTGTTTTTAGGCGATGGGGGGGCGTACTTTCTAGGCTTTATGTTGGCCGAGCTGGCTGTGCAATTGGTGGCGCGTAACCTAAGCGTTTCACCTTTCTATGCGGTCGCTGTATTGTTTTACCCTGTCTTTGAAACCCTCTATTCCATCTGGCGACGCAAGTTTAAGCGCGGTGTGCCGGTGGATCAGCCCGATGCTTTGCACCTTCATCAACTGATTTTCCGTCGTATGGTGCGTGTCAGTGACCTGAACTCTACCCGACGCTATGTGCCGCCCATGTCTAATGCCATGGCCTCACCGTATTTGTGGGGGCTTGCGTTGGTGGGGCTCATTCCGGCCACCATATGGTGGAATAATACGCTGTTGCTTTGCATCAGTTTGCTGGTGTTTACGCTGAGCTACATTTGGCTTTATTCGCGCTTAGTTCGTTGGCGGCGACCCGCTTGGCTACTGCTGCCATCGGTGCGTCGTGCGCGGACTCAGCGCCATCGTAAGTAGTTAGATTGTGATTTTTTTTATTGCTTGATCCTCAGGAGACTTGCTTTGGACGTACAAGAGATACAACTTGCTGTGATTGGTTTGGGCTATGTGGGGCTACCACTAGCGGTTGAATTCGGTAAGAAACGCACGGTAATTGGTTTTGATATCAATAGTCGTCGTGTTGCTGAGCTCAATGCGGGCGAGGATCACACACTCGAAGTCGAGCCCGAGGAGCTCAAGCAAGCCGTGCATTTGCGTTACACCAGCGATGCGGCAGAATTGGCCCAAGCGAATGTGTACATTGTGACCGTGCCCACACCGATCGATGCGTACAAGCAGCCTGACCTGACGCCCTTAGTGCGTGCAAGCGAGACTTTAGGCCGTGTGCTGAAGCGTGGTGACATCGTTATTTACGAGTCCACTGTGTTTCCGGGGGCCACCGAAGAGGTTTGCGTGCCTGTGCTCGAAAATATCTCGGGCTTACGTTTTAACGAGGACTTTTACGCGGGCTACAGCCCTGAGCGTATTAACCCTGGCGACAAAGTCTATCGCTTGCCCAGTATTTGCAAGGTGACCTCTGGTTCCACACCCGAAGTGGCTGAGCTGGTGGATCAGTTGTACGCCGAGATCATTACTGCCGGTACGCACAAAGCGCCCTCTATCCGCGTAGCCGAGGCAGCCAAGGTGATTGAGAACACACAGCGTGATGTCAATATTGCTCTGATTAATGAGCTTTCACTGATTTTTAATCGCCTAGGGATTGATACCCTAGATGTGCTGGAAGCCGCTGGTACCAAATGGAATTTCTTGCCTTTCCGTCCAGGCTTAGTCGGTGGTCACTGCATCGGTGTCGACCCTTATTACTTGACACACAAAGCCCAGTCGATTGGCTACCACCCAGAAATCATTCTGGCTGGGCGTCGGCTCAATGACGCGATGGGCGGCTATGTGGCCTCACAGCTCTTAAAAGCCATGACCAAAAAACGCATTCAAGTGTTGGGCGCGCGCGTGCTGGTAATGGGCTTAAGTTTCAAAGAAAACTGCCCCGATTTACGCAATACGCGCGTGATCGATATCATTCAAGAGCTACGCGAGTACGAGATTCAAGTGGATGTGTACGACCCTTGGGTCGACCCCGAAGAGGCCCAACGCGAGTACGGGGTCAGTGTGATCCAGCAGCCCGAAGCCCATACCTACGACGGTATTATCTTAGCAGTGGCGCACCGTCAGTTTGCGGAATTAGGGGTAGAGGCCATTCGCGCGTTTGGCAAAGGCGAGCATGTGCTGTATGACCTCAAATACGTGTTCGATCGTGATGCGTCCGATCTGCGTTTATAGGAGGGTCGTATGTCACAGCAATTTGAACAGCTTCTAACGTGTTTGCAGAACCAGCGCCACATGTGGTTGGTCACGGGGTGCGCAGGATTTATTGGCTCCAATCTAGTGGAGATGCTGCTGCGCCATAATCAGCAAGTGCGCGGTTTGGATAACTTTGCTACAGGTCACGCGTATAACCTCGAAGAGGTCCGCGTGGCCGTGGGCGAAGAGTGCTGGCAAAATTTTCAGTTTGTCGAGGGCGATATCCGCGATGCCGACACCTGCCAGGCTGCCTGCGAAGGGGTAGAGTATGTGCTACATCAGGCGGCTTTGGGCTCAGTGCCGCGCTCCTTGGCCAACCCCGCCACGACTAATCAGGTCAATATTGATGGCACACTCAATATGATGGTGGCGGCACGCGATGCGCAAGTAAAAGGCTTTGTGTACGCGGCCTCCAGCTCGACCTATGGCGATCACCCTGGCTTGCCTAAGGTTGAGGACCGTATCGGCAAGCCTTTGTCGCCCTATGCGGTGACCAAGTATGTTAACGAGCTGTACGCAGATGTGTTCAAACGCAGCTACAACTTTAATAGTGTGGGCTTGCGTTATTTTAATGTGTTTGGTCGACGTCAAGATCCAAATGGGGCGTATGCCGCCGTCATCCCTAAGTGGATTGCCGCCATGATTGCTGGTCAGCCTATCACCATTAATGGGGATGGTGAAACCAGTCGCGACTTCTGCTATATCGATAATGTGGTGCAAGCCAACTTGCTGGCGGCTTTTGCTCAAGGCGAAGCGGCCGAGGCGCAAGTCTATAACGTTGCAGTGAGTGGGCGTACGACTTTAAATCAACTGTATGAGTACCTAAAGTCCGAGCTGTTGTCCCAAGGCCGGTCATACGATTTAGCGCCTGAGTACGGGGATTTTCGTCCTGGTGATGTGCGCCACTCGCAAGCGGATATCAGCAAAGCCAAAACCCTTTTAGGCTACGAGCCTGCCTTTACCATTCAGCAAGGTATCCATGCCGCTATGCCGTGGTATCTCCAGTTCCTTAGCTAACGTAGTGGTGTGTGGGTGTTAAGCCGTATTAAAGCGCTGTCTGCGGACCATCGGCGTATCGCACGCGGGGCCATGCGGGTGGCGTTTTTCTTATTGCTAGGCAAATTCGCAGGCGCTTTTAAAGAAATGGCCGTTGCCTATCGCTATGGGGTCAGTGCGGAAGTTGATGCCTATCAGTTCACCATGGTCATGGCCAACTGGTTGCCAGTAACGATCATTGGCGCGCTGTCAGTGGTGCTGATTCCTGTGCTGGTGCCGTTACGTAAGCAGTCTGTAGCCGAGCGCCAAGCCTTTCTAAGCGAGCTGATGGGTCTGGTTTTATTGCTTGGGACGCTGTTGAGTGTCGCACTTTGGCTGATGTGGCCGTATGTGTTGAATAGTATGGGCCAAGGTCTAAGCTCCGCAGCCAAGCAAATGAGCGCGCAGCTTATTTATGCCTTTGCGCCCACGGCTCTGTTAACACTAGTGATTGGCATTAGCGCTGCGCGATTGCGTGCGCATGAGCGTCATATCAACACGCTGCTCGACAGCATTCCAGCGTTTTTTATCTTAATTTGGGTGCTGGCCTCTCCTGCTGGCAGTGGGGTGATGCCGCTGCTTTGGGGCACTTTGATGGGTTATGCGGTGCAAAGCCTGTGGTTGTTTTGGTTGGCTCAGCGTGCCGATCAAGTACGCTGTCGAGCTCGTCTTGGTTTGCAGGCGGCCTCGTGGTCAGGGTTAATGCAAGCCGCGAGTATTATGCTGATCGGCCAAGTAGCGATGAGCTTTGTCGGTCCAATTGATCAGTATGCCGCGGCACAAGTGGGCGATAACGCCAACGCGCTACTGGGTTATGCCACACGGTTTATTTCTTTGGTGCTGGGCGTGGGGGCGGCTTCGGTAGGGCGCGCTGCTCTCCCAGTTCTGGCTGATGTGCACAGTCGAGGGGATACGCAGCAGGCTCGGCGGATCGCTTTGCGTTGGTCCTTGGCGATGGTTGCCATTGGTTTAGTCATTGCCGCCGTAACCTATGGGTTGGCCCCATGGGGCGTGAGTTTGCTGTATGAGCGTGGTGCATTTACGGCTGCAGATACCGCACAAGTGAGTGCTATTTTGCGCTGGGGCTTATTACAATTACCGTTTTATTTTGGGGTGTTAATCTTAGTGCAGTTGCTGGCGAGCCAAAAACGTTACCGGTTGATGGCGTTAATTGCAGTGATGAACTTTTCTGTCAAAGCAGCCATTACACTGAGTTTAGCGCCAATTTTAGGGGTAAAGGGTATTATGCTGGCTACAGCAGGGATGTATGCTACGTCTTTTATTTGTTATTTTTTAGTGGCGTTACGTCCGATCTCGCCTTTAGACCAGCCCGCTTAGTCATTGGTAGCACTCTATTAGCCTTCCTATAACACCATGCATATTATGATTGTGATCCACTCCTTAGGGGGTGGCGGAGCAGAACGCGTTGCCGTCGACCTTGCGGCAGCGTGGCTCAAACTAGGTTACCAAGTATCGGTCGTTACCCAAAGCGATAGCAGCACGGACGTCTATACAGTGCCTGCTGGGGTGACGCGTTACGAATTACGCACCGCTGAGGAAACTGGAGGCGGCTGGAAGGGTGCATGGGCAAATTGGCGACGCGTCAATAAACTACGTCGCTTATTTAAGCGTGTGCGTCCAGATTGTGTGATTGGCATGATGAGTACGTCCTCCATCCTTGCGATTATGGCCGCTCGCAATCTGCCTATTCGAGTGATTGCTACTGAGCATACGCATCCGCCGTCACAAAAGTTATCGGATTTTTGGCTCAAAATGCGTCGCTGGGCGTATCCCCGAGCGACCGCTGTGGTCGCTCTGACAACCGACACGGGCGTGTGGATTCAAGAGCACCTGCCCGGCTCACGCGTGGTGGTGATCCCTAACGCCGTACGGTGGCCAGTGCCCGATACCGAGCCGACGCTCATGCCGCCACCGCGTAATGGACGGTTTCGTTTGTTGGCAGTAGGGCGCTTGCATCCCGTAAAAGGCTTTGATGTGTTGATCGAAGCGTTTCGCTTGTTGGCACGTTATTTCCCATTGTGGGATTTGGTCATTGTGGGTGATGGGCCGGAACGTCAAGCGTTGCAGCAGCAGATTGACGCGGCCAACCTCCAGGACCGTATTCAATTAGTTGGTCGCGTGGGTACGATCAGCGCTTGGTACGAGCAGTCGGACTTATATGTACTGAGCTCTCGTACCGAAGGCTTATCCAATACTTTATTAGAAGCCATGGCCAGCGGCTTAGCTCCCGTCGCTTTTGATTGTGAAACGGGTCCTCGAGAAATTATCCGCCCTGATCTAGATGGTGTGCTGGTGTTGCCCGTAGCGGAGCCTGAAGCCTTAGCCGCTCATTTGTCGGATCTGATGGCGCACCCTTTAAAGCGCGTGGCGTTATCGCGTCGTGCTGTGGATGTGCGCGATCGCTTTTCCGCAGCGCGAGTCTTGGCAATGTGGGAGCAGCTGCTGCACAAAGCCGAGCCAGCATCCCCAAAAAACAAACAGGCTGCCCCATGAGGATTTTATTTTTTGTGGGAGCGATGAATGCGGGCGGGGCAGAGCGCGTGGCCGCTACCCTAGTCAATGCGTGGGCGGCACAAGGGCATCAGGTCATGTTCGTCGCCACCCATTTGCAAGCGCGCCAAAGCTTTTACCCTATAGACAGGGCCGTGCATACCCATTGGCTGGGTAAACACTTACCCCGTCTACCGTTGCCCCGTATTGTGCGTAAATGGTGGGCAATACGAAAATTAGTTAAGCAACAACGTCCTGATGTGGTAGTGTCTTTTTTAACCAATGTAAATGTGACGGTTTTGGCGTGCACATGTGGTTTAAAGGTGCCCGTGATCGTCAGTGAGCGTACCAACCCTTTACATAGTCAAAGTGCGGGCGCAGCCTTAAAGCGTTTACGTCGTTGGCTGTATCCGTATGCGCAAGCGGTTGTTGCGCAAACTGAGGACAGTCGCCAAGCTTTACAACGTCTGATTCCGCGCCTTCGGCCTACACAGCTTGCGGTGCTACCCAACCCGTTACCCGATGCGGTTTTAGAGGTCACACGCAGTCAGCCCGTAACGCATACGGTCGCTCCACACGTCGTAGCATTAGGGCGATTAGCGTCGCCCAAAGGCTTTGATCAATTGATTCGTGTGTTTGCTACGGTTGCGGCCTCACGGCCCGAATGGTCCTTGCATATTTATGGAGATGGTCCCCTCAAAGGCAGTCTCCAACAACAGGTTGACCAAACCGGCCTAGCCACACGAATTCACTTAAAAGGGCGTACTGACCAACCTTGGCAAGCGCTCGGGAAGGCCCAGGTTTTTGCGCTGAGCTCATTGTATGAAGGCTTTCCAAATGTTTTATTGGAAGCGATGGCAATGGGTTTACCGTGCGTGACGGTCGACTGCCCAAGCGGGCCACGTGATATGTCCGATCAAGGGCGTTACGCGCGCTTGGTGCCCAGCAAAGATGATGAGGCGTTTGCGCAAGCATTGGCTGAGCTGATGGATGATGCGGCCTTGCGTGGCGCTCTGGGACAGCGTGCCGCGCAATGGGTGGTGCAGCGCTACCGTAGTGAAGCCGTGGTGGCGCAATGGGACGCATTACTCAATCAAGTCAGTCTGGTTCAGCCGCAACCCTAAAAGGAAAACGATGCCACAAGCTTTAGTTACCTCTCCTTTGCGTGTCGTGCATATTATCTCGGGGCTCGGGCAGGGCGGTGCTGAAACCGTGTTGTACCGTTTAGTCACTGCGAGCGCCCAAGAAAATGACAATCAAGTTATCTGCTTCGGTGGGCCAGGCGTATTTGGGCCACGCCTTGAAGCGGCAGGCGTCACTGTGCACTATCTGCATATGCGTCGCCCTTGGTCGATTGTGCGAGGGCTGCTGCGCTTACCTCAGCTGATACGCCGCTTGCAGCCTGATGTGGTGCAAACTTGGATGTACCATGCGGACGTGCTTGGCGGCTTGGCGGCCAAGCGTGCGCGGGTGCCTGTGATTGCATGGGGCATACGCAACTCAGGTGACAACCTCCAACAAAGCAGCCTCAAAGCACGCATTATGGCGAGTCTCGGCGCGAAATTATCGCGTAGAGTGCCCACGCACATTATCGCGTGCGCACACAATGCGGCCCGTCGCCACAAGCAATGGGGCTATGCTGCCGAAAAAGTGCAGGTGGTGCCAAATGGCTATGACTTCAGTGTGTGGCGTGCCGCCAGAACCGATGGGAATCGTACAGCGGTACGTGCGGAGTGGGGCATCCAAGAAGGGCAGATTGTCTACGGTGCCGTAGCGCGATGGAACCCCCTCAAAGATCACGCTAATTTACTTGCCGCGTTTGCTGAAGTCATTAAGCAGCAACCTTCGGCCCGTTGCGTGTTGATTGGCGAGGGGCTCGACACCACCAATCACGAACTCATGCTACTGCTTACGCGCTTTCAGCTGCATGAGCAGGTGATTTTACTGGGGCGCCGAGAGGATATTCCTAGGCTGATGTCAGGCCTAGACACTTATGTGCTGTCCAGCAAGGCCGAAGGCTTTCCAAATGTGGTGTGTGAGGCGATGGCGGCTGGGGTTAGCTGTGTGGTCACCGATGTGGGCGATGCAGCGTTGATTGTGGGCGAATATGGCACGGTCGTGCCCCCGCGTAATGCCCACGCGTTGGCTATGGGGATGCTGGCTGCGTCCTCGGCTCAGGCTTTGCATGCGGAGCGTTTGGAGCAAGCGCGTCAGCGTATTGAGCAGCTCTTTAGCTTAACCACCATGGTCAATACCTACGATCGGATTTGGCGAGGGCAAATTGTAGCGCCTTCTGGAGTGGATTCCGCTCAGAGTCATCCCCCCCTATCCACTACGACGGGTTCTTCTGCTCAAGGCCGACTGCTTATGGTGGTTAATAATCCTGCCTTTTTTATGTCACATCGTGTAGGGATCGCTCTAACGGCTCAAGAACAAGGTTATGACGTGCATATTGCGACCATGCCTGGGCCAGCGGTGGCTCAGATCCAAGCGTTAGGGCTCACGCATCATGCGATTAAGATGAGTCGTAGTGGCAAAAATCCTTTGCAAGAATTGCGCACCGTATGGAATTTGTATGGTCTATTCCGCCAGCTACGACCCGACCTTGTGCATGCGGTGACGATTAAGCCTGTGCTCTATGGTGGCATTGCTGCTCGTCTGGCTCGGGTACCGGCTTTTGTCGCGGCCATTTCAGGATTGGGTTATGTGTTTATGCGGCCACGCGGTGGTGTGATGCGTAGGGCTGCGATTTGGTTATACCGTTTGGCGCTTGCGCACCGACATAGCCGAGTTATTTTCCAAAACCATAGTGATCGCGATGTCTTGCTGCGAGCAAGGGTGGTTCGTGCTGAGCAGGTGATGATGATTCGTGGTTCGGGTGTAGACTTGCAGCAGTTTTACCCTGTTGAGCCTCCGGCTACGCCGCCCGTCGTAGTGACCATGGTGTCACGCTTATTGGCCGATAAGGGCGTACGCGAATTTATGGCCGCTGCACAGCTTACGGCTAAGGCTCAGCCCGCAATTGAATGGCGCTTAGTCGGCAGTGTCGACCCTGCTAATCCTGCTAGCCTGCAGGAGTCTGAGATTAAACAATGGCAGGCCGAAGGCTGGGGGCAGTATCTGGGGGAGCGTAGTGATATTGCACAGCTCTACCAGCAATCACATATTGCGGTACTCCCGTCTTACCGTGAAGGTCTACCCAAAAGCCTGGTTGAGGCCGCGGCCGTAGGCTTGCCAGTGGTCACCACCGACGTACCCGGCTGTCGCGATGCGATTGAGCCCGATCGCTCAGGATTATTGGTGCCCCCCAAGGACGCTCAAGCCTTGGCCAATGCGGTGCTCAGGCTAGCGAACGACCCTGCGCAGCGTACGCAAATGGGGCATGCCAGCCGTTTGTTGGCCGAGCAAGCTTTTGATATTCGCAAGATTAACGAGCAGCATCTGCAGATTTACCAAAGCTTGCTGAGTGGTGTATCGCCTAAGACTTAAAAGGGTAGGCTTAAGTCTGGACGTAAGGCGAGTAAAGCCTGACGGAACTCATCTTGAATCCGCGTCAAAGCGGCTTCGTTTTGCGCTTCAAACCGCAGCACAACCACCGGTGTGGTGTTGGAGGCACGCGCTAAACCAAAGCCATCGGCATATTCTGCGCGAATGCCATCAATCGTAATACGCTCTTGAGCGTGTTTAAAGGCTGGGCTTTGTTGCAACGCGGCAACGAGCTGGTGTGGTTCGCCTTCGGCCATTTCAATTTTTAACTCTGGTGTGGAAACGTCCTGAGGCAGGGCGTCCAGTACGGCAGAGGGGTCCGCATGGCGGGAGACAATTTCCAGCAAACGTGCCCCCGTATACAGGCCATCATCAAAGCCATACCAACGCTCTTTAAAGAAAATATGCCCGCTCATTTCCCCCGCTAAGGGGGCACCTGTCTAGGCGAGCTTGGCTTTGATTAAAGAGTGCCCCGTCTGCCACATAAGGGGGTGCCCGCCTGCTGAGGTGATGGCTAGACCCACATGACGGCTGCATTTCACATCATAAATAATGCTGGCTCCCGGCACCCGTTGCAAAACATCTTGGGCAAATAAAGCCAGTTGGCGATCGGGCCAGATAATATGGCCACTGCGTGTGACCACCCCTAAACGATCGGCATCGCCATCAAAGGCCAAACCCAGTTCACAATCGTGGGCCTGCACATGCTGTATGAGCTCGTGCAGGTTTTCTGGTACGGCAGGATCAGGATGGTGATTGGGGAAGTCGCCGTCGACGTCTTCGTACAGCATATCGACTTGGCAGCCGAGTGCCTCGAAAAGCTGTCGAGCCACTACGCCGCCTGCACCATTGCCACAATCAATCGCGATTTTCATCGGGCGGGCTAGTTTGACGGTACGGGTGATTTCTTCGATATAGCGTGGCACTAAATTTTGTGAAACGCGTTGTCCTTCCTGTGTGGAGGTGACTACCCCAGCTTCCATACGCTCACGCAGCGCTTGAATGTCTTGCCCGTACAAGGTCTTGCCTGCAATCATGATTTTAAAGCCATTGTAATCGGGAGGATTATGGCTGCCAGTAATGGATACACCCGTACCGGTGTTTAAAATATTTGCAGCATAGTAGACTAAAGGGGTAGGGACTAAGCCTAGATCAATACTGTCAATGCCCACGCTGTTAATACCTGCGTGTAAGCCATGCGCCAAATCTGGACTGCTATGACGGCCGTCATAGCCCACCACGATGTGCTCCACACCAGCCTCTTTGGCTTGCCAGGCAATCGCCTGCCCCAAGCGGTAGGCAAAATTAGCATTCAGCTGTTCGGGCACAAGGCCACGAATATCATAGGCCTTAAAGGCAGCGGTCGGTAAGGCAGAACTAAGCATGTAAAAGTCCCTATAATTGGAAGTGTTAACTCCCGTATTATCCCTCAGAGGCGTATGCTACGGAACACCCATCCCCCTTTCTGATCTGAATGGATCGTTTAAGCTTAAAGAGTGTCTATGGTGCAATTAACGGAATTGGTTGAAATTGTTGGTGCGGAGCATGTGTTAACCGGTGCGGCTACGGAGTCTTACGTCACCGATTGGCGGGAGCGCTTTGTCGGTGAAGCGTTGGCCGTTGTGCGTCCGGCCTCTACCCAAGACGTGGTACGTATTGTGCATTGGTGTCGCAACCATGGGGTCGCCCTTGTCCCACAAGGTGGCAATACGGGCTTGTGTGGTGGCGCCACCCCAGATCCGAATCGCCGTAGCATTGTGCTCTCTCTCGTGCGTATGAATGTCATACGTAGTATCGATACCGATAACGACACGATGGTGGTTGAGGCAGGATGCATTTTACAAAACCTCCAGGATGCGGCGCGTGAAGCAGGGCGCTTGTTTCCCCTAAGCATGGGGGCCGAAGGCAGCTGCACCATTGGTGGCAACCTAGCTACCAATGCTGGCGGTACCCAAGTACTGCGCTATGGCAATGCACGCGAATTGTGCTTAGGGCTAGAGGTTGTCTGCGCAGATGGTCAAGTTTGGAATGGCTTGCGTGGCTTGCGCAAAGACAACACTGGTTACGATTTACGTAATTTGTTCATCGGAAGCGAAGGCACGCTTGGCATCATTACGGCTGCTACCATCAAGCTGTACCCACAGCCTGTTGCGCAATGCACCGCCATGCTGGCCTTACCCTCTTTACAGCATGCCGTCACCTTGTTGTCTTTAGCGCGTCAAGGCTTTGGTGCCTCCCTCACGGGTTTCGAGGTTATTGCGCGCAATTGTTTGGAGGGGGTGGTGCAGTGTTTTCCGGAGCAGCGCCTGCCTTTCATGGGTGAGGGGGCAGAGCAGCCTTGGTATGCGCTATTGGAGTTGTCGGATAGCGAAAGCGAAACCCACGCTCGTGAGCGCTTCGAAGCGGTATTGGGCGAAGCCCTAGAGCAAGAGTTAGCGATTGATGCGGTCATTGCTGAAAGCGGTACTCAAAGCTATGCCTTATGGCATTTGCGTGAAAGCATCCCTTTGGCGGAAAAAAAGTTCGGCAAAAGCATCAAACACGATATTTCCATCCCTGTCTCGCTGATTCCCGATTTTGTCTCCAACACCAATAAACTTTTGCAAGACAAATTCCCTGGTGTTGAACACGTCACTTTTGGTCATTTGGGCGATGGCAACCTGCACTATAATGTCGCCAAAGGCACCGCCTTTACCGAAGATGAGCTGTTGGCACAGCAAAATGAAATCTATCGTGTCGTGCACGACAGTGTGCATCATTACCATGGTTCCATTAGTGCCGAGCACGGTATTGGCCAACTAAAACGCGACTGGCTGGTCGACTACAAAGACCCCGTCGAGCTTGCGCTCATGCATCGCATCAAGCAAGCTCTTGACCCTGAGCATTTGCTGAACCCCGGAAAAGTTCTCAACATTTAATCTTTCATGACTCATTCAACTTATACGCCTCGCCGCTATTGGAGCGAGGCTATTGTGGTCACCTTTGTGGTGGCTCTTGCTGCATGGTGGCTCCAGCACAATCCTTTGGATGTGCAAATTAGTCAGCATTATTTTGATGACGCCCAACAGTATTTCCCTTACGAACTGCATAGTTTCATCTATAACTTTGGCGAGTACTACATTTGGTTTTTACCTTTTGGTTTGGGCGCGCTATGGTGGCTATTAGCGCTGTACTATCGGCACCAGCCTGCTAAACGCAATATCTTTATCGCCTTAGGCTTGGTCTTTGTCGGCACACCGCTTGCCTCAGGCGTCATCAAGCAGTTTACGGCCATGCCACGCCCCTTCATGTCAGATGCCTTTGGGGGCGACGTGGCGTTATACGGTGACTTTTGGGCCACGCCATTAGGTAAAGGCGGTGGCGCGTTACCCAGCGTACACGCCACCTCTGGGTTTATCTTTATGAGCTTTTATTTTGTGGCCTACTTGCGCCAGCAGTACACTTTGCGTTGGGTGTGGCTGGGCTTAGGCGTGCTGGCAGGCTTGGTATTTGGCTGGCTGCGCATTATGCAGGGCTACCATTTTTTAAGCCAAGTGCTGTGGGCCGGGGCTTGGGTGTGGTTGGTAATCCATATTGTGTTTGCCCCGCTGGTTTTCCAACAACCCGCTTGGTTAATGCGCTGGCTAAATAAAGGCTAGGCCCAAGCTCAAGCCAGCGACGTTGCTCGCAGTACCTAGTCGGGCTGACACTGGGGGCAAAAGTAAGTGGCGCGTTGGTTCTGTACAATCCGCTGGATTGTTTGCCCACAGCTCTGACAGGGTTGGCCGGCTTTGTCGTAGACTTTGGCGTGAATGCTAAAATACGACCCAGGCGTACCGGTAGCGTCCACATAGTCTCGCAATGTGCTGCCACCAGACGCTAGTGCACACTCTAGGGTTTCCTGAATCGCCGCATGCAATAGACGAGTACGGGTTTCGGACAGTTGGTTTGCTGGTAGCTCAGGGTGGATTCCAGCCCTAAATAGCGCTTCGGAGGCATAAATATTGCCCACCCCTACAACAATGCTTCCGGATAGTAAAGTGGGCTTAATCGCTAAACGACGCTTTTGTAAGCCCATGTAAAGGTGTTCAGCGGTAAACTCGGCCCCAAAAGGCTCGACGCCCAGCTTGGCCAGCAAACGGTGCGCCAATACCGGGCCTGCTGTCGCAGGGTGCCACAATACGGAGCCAAAGCGTCGAGGATCATTCAAGACAAAGCGCGCCTCAGCAAAACGCCATTCTGCATGGTCGTGCTTGAGGCGGGGTGCATCTAAGGGCAGTCGCCTTAACGAGCCAGACATCCCTAAATGGATCAACTGCCATCCGTGTGCAAATTTTAGTAGTATGTATTTGCCTCGACGCTCACACGCTTGGACGGTATGTCCATTAATTAGACTGGGTAATTCCGCTGGAATTGGCCAACGCATTCTGGGCTCATGGATGATAAATTCCTGCAAGGTGTTTGCAGTCATAACCGTCGCAATTCCGCGACGAGTGGTTTCAACTTCTGGTAGTTCAGGCATGGCAGGGTGCTAAGATCAATAAATTGTGCGGCTGATTTTTTAGTCGCTGGACGCTTAATCGGATGCGCCTAGGCGCGATGTTTGGATGAATGCACGCTTCCCACTTCTAACGAGTACTGTATTGGCAACCACGCTGGCCGCTGGCTCAGTAGTGGGGGCAGCCCCTTCAGCAAATGGAGCCCTAGCACACGAGCATATACAACTACGCAGTGGGCAGCTACCGTTAGTACAGCTTAGTGAAGATGTGCTGTATCGCATTCTGCTTGCCGAGGTGGCCGCGCAGCGCGAAGACTTTGATACCGCAGGCCAAGTCTTTCTTAGTTTAGCCCAAGACACCTCTGATCCTCGCTTTGCTCAACAGAGCTTTCAGTTCTCCATGATGGATCAGAATCTATCCCGTGCCTTGCGCGCAGCACAGGAATGGTCTTTATTAGCACCTGAGGACGAAGAGGCCAAAGCCACCGCCTTAGCCATCGAGGCCTCTACAGGCAATATCGATGGCCTAGCCAAAGCCTTACGTCAACGCATCCTCAAAGCCAGCGATCCCGAGCAGGCCGTCATCCAGGCTTTGGGCATCGTCAACAAGATGGTGGATCCGCATTTGGCCTTTGAGGTGCTCGAAGAAGCCCTACCAGCAGATGTTGCCAACATGGCGATTACTCATTTGGCCTTAGCCGATGCGGCGTGGGCGGCGGGTCGCCCTGAGCGTGCTCACCAAGAGGCTCAGCGTGCTTTAGAGCAGGTGCCCGAGTCCGAGGCTGCGGCCCAGCGTGTGTTGGAGTATGGGTTGTTTGTGGATGCGGAGGCTGCCTTAAAGCAAGCGTATCAATATGTGCAGCGTTATCCTGAGGCACGACAAATGCAGCTGTTGTTGGTGAATCGTTTGGTGGAGCAGCAGCGCTTCGATCAAGCTCTAGAGCTGGTGCAAGGCATGCAACAGCACAACCCCGAAGACTTTGATCTGCTGTACACCGAAGCAGAAATCAATGCCCGTGCTCAACGCTATGATCGTGCCAAGCAGTTATTAAACACCTTCATCGACGTGCAGTCCCAACGTCGTGCGAGCCTAGGCGAAGGGCGGACCAATGCGTTAGCGAACCTTTCTGATGCACGGTTGGCCTTGGTACAAATTGCTGAAAGCACGGGCGATTACGCCGAGGCAATTCGCCAGCTCAACGCCATCGAAGAGCCTAATCTGCGCTTTCAAGCACGGGTTCACCGTGCGGTGCTTGAGGCACGTCAGGGGGATATGCGTCGAGCCCAACGTACGCTTGATAGCGTCACGACCCAAGACAAGCAGGAGCAAGCGGTCGTGGTGCTCACACGCGCCAGTATTTTGCGCCAGTCGGGGCGTACCGATGAAGCCTTGACCGTACTTGAACGCGGCGATCGTGAGCTGGTTGATGTGTCGGAAATTAAATACGACTTAGCCATGCTTTACGAGCAGCGGGGCAATTCGGATGGTTTCGAGCGTCTCATGCGTGAAGTGATTGAGCTTGAGCCCAACAACGCCAACGCGTATAACTCTTTGGGCTACACTTTTGTGGATCAAAACCGCAATTTGGCCGAAGCCCAAGATTTACTCGAACAGGCTTTAGAGCTTGAGCCCGAAAACCCTTACATACTTGATAGCGTGGGTTGGTACTTGTACCGCATGGGTGATCTAACTGCTGCGATGGAGTATCTAGAGCGTGCGTTTGAGCAGCTCCCCGAGCCGGATGTTGCCGCCCATTTGGGCGAGGTATACTGGCACGCCGAGCAACGAGAAAAAGCGTTACGTATTTGGCAGGTTGGACTTGAAGCCGATGCGGAAAATGAAACCTTATTACAAACTCTTCAGCGTTTAAATGTTCAGCTTCCTTAACTTCTTAGCCCGTCGTCGCGGTTTTTTTGCTCTAGGGCTGACGGCAATCGTTGTGTTCGGCGGCTTAGCGGGCTGCGCCAGTACGCCCGATCTCTCGGCTGAGGCCGCTCATGCAGAGTTTGTGCGCAGTGGCCGCTTTGCAGTAAGCGTGGTGGAGGTCACAGGCAAACGGGATGCAGTTCAAGGTGGCTTTACATGGGTGGATACGGGCACACAGCTTAGCTTAAACCTAACCAACCCTATGGGTAGTGTGCTGGCCCAAGTTCTGGTGCAGCCAAAAGGTGCGGTTCTAGCACGCCCCGATGGCAGCACGGAGTACGCCAGTGACCCAGACGCTTTGGTTGAGCAACTGTTGGGCCATCCTATCCCTGTAGCGAAACTGCGCACATGGATACGCGGTCAAGCCGAACAGCAGGCTCAAAAAACAGCGTACCAAGACGATCAGTTGGTTGGTTTTGAACAAGACGGTTGGCGTGTGGGTCTAAGCCGCTATGACGCCAAAGGCCCAAAACTGTTGACGATGGATCGGCATCAAAGCATGGGCCATATTACGGTGCGCTTAGTGGTGGATCAATGAGCGTGAGCCGTACGTTGTATGAGGTGCCCGCACCCGCTAAGTTGAATTTATTTTTGCATGTGACGGGGCGGGGTAACGATGGCTATCATCGTTTACAGACCGTATTTAGGCTGATCGATCTACAAGATCGTTTGCATTTTGAGCGTCGTAACGACGGCAAAATCCTCTGCAGCCAGCCCACACTACAAGGCTTGGCGGAAACCGATGATCTCTGCCATCGTGCCGCGCAGCTGCTGCAAAGGGCAACCGGTACGCGCTATGGGGTCAGTTGGCACTGCGATAAACGCATCCCAGCAGGGGCTGGCCTGGGTGGTGGCTCCAGCGATGCAGCCTCCACGCTCATTGCTTTAAATCGCTTATGGGGCTTGGGCTTATCACGTTTGCAGCTGATGCGCTTGGGCGTACAGCTTGGCGCGGACGTCCCTGTGTTTGTGTTTGGTCGTAATGCATTTGCCCAAGGCATTGGTGAGCAGTTACAGCCGATAACGTTACCCATTCGTCAGTATAGTTTGTGGCTGCCCAACACCTTTTTATCCACCCCCAAAGTGTTTTCCGCGAAAAGCTTGACACGCAATACAAAACCCGTCACAATTATGGACTTTGCTCAATGGCAAATAGATCAAGATTGCAATGCAGAAGCGCCAAGCCCTGTGGCTCGCGCCAAAGCGTTTCAATCCTGTGCCTTATTTGGGCACAATGATCTACAACCCGTAGCGTCTAGTTTGAGTCCTGAGGTCGCCTCTGTGTTACGGCTCTTGCAAAGCCTCGGATTACATGCTAGAATGACTGGGTCTGGCTCATGTGTGTTTTTGGAGTTTCCTAAAAACAACACTGCCATTAGGCAACACAGCCAAATTAGCGGTAGAATTCTGCACTTAACTCAAAGTTTGCAGCCGCTGGTAAAACAGTCCTGGTTTGTTGATGGATTGGATTATCACCCGCTCTATACCTGGTTGAACTGAATTTGGGGAATAGCCA
>DWUQ01000002.1 GCA_019120675.1 Candidatus Paenalcaligenes intestinipullorum
AGCATGATTGGCAGCGTTTACAAACGTAGCCGGTGTCGCTACGGCGGCTGCCGTCATCAGACTCAATACAAAACGTGATAAAGCGGACATTCCATACCTATAAGGAAGATTCAGTGGTAACGAAACCGCTATGCCGTAATAAGGCATCGACTTGTGGTGAACGGCCTCGGAACGCTTCGAAGGACTCGGCTGCTGAGCGTGTGCCCCCCACGGCCAGCACTTCCTTTAAGAAACGTCGACCCGTATCGGCATGCAGTGTATTGCGATCGTGGGTAGAGGAAGCCTCCTCAAAGGCTGCGTACGCATCAGCGGATAAGACCTCAGCCCATTTGTAACTGTAGTAGCCCGCGCCATAGCCGCCCGCGAATAAATGTGAAAACGCATGGGGGAAGCGATGCCAAGCGGGAGGATGGATGACAGCTACTTGATCTCGAACTTGGGAAAGAGTGTGCAAGACTTCCGCGATGCTTAAGCCAGCGTTGGCTTGATGGATGAGCATATCAAAGAGCGCAAATTCTAATTGGCGCACCATCATCATGCCGCTTTGAAAGTTTTTTGCCGCCAATAATTTGTCGAATAACTCTCGGGGCAAAGGTTGACCCGTTGCAACGTGTGACGACAGCTCTTGAATGACCGACCATTCCCAGCAGAAGTTTTCCATAAATTGGGAAGGCAGTTCGATCGCATCCCACTCCACCGCACGGAATGCCGACACAGCGGGTTCGTCCACTTCGGAAACCAGAGCGTGCAAAGCGTGACCACTTTCGTGAAAGAGGGTAATTACATCATCATGTGTGAGCAAGGCGGGCGTATCACCCTGGGGTGCGCTGAAATTGCAGACTAAATAGACGACGGGCACGTCTACGCCATCGGCAGTGAGTCGGCGTTCTCGCTCGCTATTTACCCAGGCGCCACCTTGTTTGCCCGTACGCGCATAGAGGTCGATATATAAATAACCTTTAAGTTGCTGTGTGGAATTATAGACTTCATACGCTTGAACATCCGCATGCCAGCCGGGGGCGGAAATTGCTTGGAAACTTAAGCCAAATAAACGTTGAGTAACCGTAAACAACCCTTTTAATACGGTAGGCTCAGTGAAGTATTGTTTGATTTCGTCTTCGGAGTAATCGTAGCGCTGTTCACGGAGTCGTTCGGCCGCATAGGGCACATCCCATGGCATTAACTCATCAAGCTGTAAATGAGTGTGCGCAAAAGCTTTGAGTTCTGTTAAATCCTGTTGAGCAAACGCTTTGGAGCGCTTCGCCAAATCATGCAAGAAGCTCACGACTTGTTCGGCCGATTCCGCCATGCGCGTTTCTAAGCGCAGCTCAGCGAAGTGTTGGTAGCCTAATAATTGGGCTTCTTCAGCGCGCAGGCTGAGCAATTCTTCGATAACTTTAGAGTTATCTTTGCTGAGGTCTTCGGCCTGATCCGAAGCAATGGTGGCGTAAGCGCGATACAGGGTTTCGCGTAAAAAGCGATCTTGGGCATATTGCATGACTGGCAAATAGCAGGGCATTTTGAGAGTAAGCAAATAGCTTTGCTCATGGCCAGCCGCTTTTGCTGCGGTTGCCGCAGCTTGGAGCACATCAGCGGGAATGCCTGCTACGCGTGATGAGTCCTCGAAGGGGATAAGCAAATGCCAACCATCAATACTGTCGAGCACATTTTCTGAAAAACGCTGTGAAGCGGCGGCTTGCTGCTCAGAAAGTTCAGCGTAGCGCTCACGTTGCGCCCCTTCCAGTTCGACACCGCTTAGGCGGAAGTCACGTAACGCGAGATCCACCACTCGCTGACGAGCTTTGGAAAGCTGTGTGTAGTCATCGCTCGCTCGCAGAGCTTGGTATTTAGCAAAAAGCTTAGCGTTGAGCCCTAACCACGTTGAAAACTCAGTCACGTGCGGTAAGCGGCTGTTGTATGCGTCTCGTAGCTCAGGCGTGTTTACAACCGAGTTTAAGTGTCCCACAATCGTCCACGCACGCCAAAGAGGTGCCACAGCATCTTCAAGGGGGTCGACCAGAGTCTCCCAGCTGTGGCCTTCTGAGTCTTGAACCTGCTCCACAGCGGTTTTAGCTTGGGCTAATAATTGATCTATCGCAGGCACAACATGTGAGGCTTGAATGGCAGAGTAATCGACCAGTTCATTGATGGGCGTGAGTAAAGGGTTGTGAGACATAACTAAACAAAGTGTTTTAAATTAAAAGGGCGCGACGTTCTGCGGCTTCGAGTGTGTTGACGAGTAGCATAGCAATGGTCATTGGCCCTACGCCACCCGGTACAGGCGTCAGAGCAGACGCTTGGTTGACGACGCTTTCAAAATGCACGTCCCCTGCCAAGGAGCCATCTGCCAAGCGATTAATCCCGACATCAATGACGACCGCCCCGGGCTTAACCATATCGGCGGTAATCATATTGGGCCGCCCTACAGCGACGACTAAAATATCTGCGCGCTGTGTGTGGGCCGCTAAATCACGCGTTTTAGAATTGCAGATAGTAACCGTGGCGCCAGCCGCTAACAACATCATGGCCATCGGTTTACCCACAATATTGCTTGCCCCAACAATGACTGCGTCAGCGCCACGTAAATTGACG
>DWUQ01000027.1 GCA_019120675.1 Candidatus Paenalcaligenes intestinipullorum
GCTCTAGACGCATTAGTCGAATTACGCAGTGCTTTACAGCAGCGACAGCCCGTTTGTTTGGAAATTCCTGAGTGTGACTTTACTCACACGTATCAACCTGCACCTAAAGTATTTGTCATTGGTGCGGTGCATATTAGCCAAGCTCTTGCCAAGATGGCTTACGTGGCTGGTTTTCCGATTGAAATTGTTGACCCTCGGCAAGCCTTTGCCACAGCAGAGCGTTTTCCCAATACCGTACTGCATGCGCAATGGCCGGTAGACTTTTTCCAAAAAAATGCGTTGGATGCGTACAGTGCTGTGATTGCCGTGACGCACGACTCTAAAATTGATGACCAAGCCTTGTTGGCCGCAGTGCAGTCCGATTGTTTTTATATTGGCGCGCTGGGCAGTCGAGCCTCCCACGCTAAGCGCTGCTAGCGTTTACTGGCAGCAGGGGCGGATACGGATCAGGTGGCGCGCATTCATGGCCCAGTGGGTGTCGCCATTCAGGCTAAAAGCCCTGCGGAAATTGCCGTATCTATTTTGGCAGAACTGATTGAGCAATTCCATGAGTCAGAAAAAGCCCATTCTGAACCAGTTTATGCAGTCGCCTAAGGCATTGCCTGCTTTGCCAGCGATTGTGCTGGCTGCAGGTCGTGCGCAGCGCATGGGTGCGAATAAGTTATTGGCTCGGTTTGCTGGTGAGTACTTAATTCAACGGGTGGTGCGACGCTTACACGAGGCAGCAGTTCAGCCTATCGTCGTCGTGACGGGGCATGAAGCCGAGCGGATCCATGCTGCATTGGCGGCAGAGCCTATTCAGTGGGCACATAATCCAAATTATGCCCAAGGCTTAGCCAGCTCTTTAAAGGTGGGTATACAAGCCTTACCAGAGGACGCTTTAGGTGTACTGGTCATGCTGGGGGATATGCCAGAAATTGATGTCAATCATCTCAACGACTTAGCTGAGGAGTTTTTCCGTCATCAAGGCCAGTGTGTGGTGCAGCCGATTACGGCAGGGCAGGGTGGCAACCCTTGCATTTTACCCAAGGCTCTCTTTCCTGCCGTGCAGCAGTTAACGGGGGATGTAGGGGCCAAAGCTTTATTTGCCCACGCTACCATCCCGATTGTGCAGGTGGTAATGGGCACCGAGGTATTGGTGGATGTGGATACGCCAACAGCGTTGCATGAGGCTGGAGGCTACTTAAAGTAATATAAATCTCGTATTAATGATTGCAAGACAGAGCCACGTTGCCTCCGCAACCGACGTTGTTCTGAACAGTGAAAAATAACACAGCAAGCTCTTATTTATTAGGAGACATTTATGTCTACAGGCTTTAACCGCCGCGACTTTATCAAATTTGGTACGGTGGCGGGAATTACGATTTTAGTGGGGCGCGTGCCCATTGCCCAAGCGTTGCAGGTCAATAGTGGCCCCAGCAATACCGACTGGATGGGCAGCAGTGGCAAGCCTAATTATCGTTGGGACGCCATTCGCAAGGTTACGGGCCAAAAAAACTTTGCATTGGAGTTTTTTGCTAAAGACCTAGACGGTTGGCCTGATCAGCAGTGTTACGCCTTTATGCTCAAAGCCACCGATGTGGAGCATAGTTTTGAAGGTATTGATTTATCCTCGCTTAGCAAAGACCTCCAGCCCGACACGCTCTTGCTGGAAGAGGACTTAGAGCGCGATGGCTTTAATGTGCCCCAAGACACCGATTTAGGTAAAAATTTTTATGGGCAAAATATCCTCTTACCCAAAGGCACCACGTCGCCTATTTATGGGCATCCGGTAGCTATTCTGATCTATAAAAATTACGACCGTTACTTTTTAGCCAAACAAGCGTTGGCTTTTAATAATAGTGTGGTGAAGTATGGCGCGCAGACTGGGCAAAAAACCTTTGCCAACTATGGAGCAGGGCGCTTTGTGCGCTTAGGCGGCAAGACCCCATTAGATCCTTCCATTTTTTCACCCTATCAAGACGCGGCCATCCGTGGGGGGTTTGACGGCAACCAAGTGGTCTGGCCGCCCTTTGAGCCCGAGCACGAGTTAGCATTGCCTGAGGTCATCCGTAAAGACCGCAGTGGTGGGCATTTAAAAGCACTCCATGCGGCCAAACAAAAGCCCGAGACCCAGCCGCGCGGCATGCAAGCGGTCGAGGAAATTACCCAAGATTTAGAGGCTGCCAAGAAAAACCCGGACAAAATCGTTCTTGAGCGCCAAGGCTTTTCTCAGTCGATTGACCCATGTGCTATGGAGCCGGACAACTGCAACGTATGGTACGACACAGAAAATCGTACCTTGCATATTTTGGCGGCGACCCAATCGCCAGTTGGCGTGATTAACCTAGCCGCAATGCTGGCTAAAAATAGCGGCAAATACCCCGTGGACACCATTGTGCTGATGACCGGCTCAACGGTGGGTTATGGCTCCAAGGATTACTCGGTCTTCCCTATTTATGCTTTGGTGGCTAGTTTCTACAGTGGTGGCTTGGCCGTTCGCATTGCCAATAACCGCTTTGAGCAATTCCAGATGGGTATGAAGCGCCACTCGGTCGAGATGGATGTGACCATTAGTGCTGATCGGCAAACCGGCAAATTCGAAATCCTCCGCGGCAGCTATACGTGTAATGGTGGAGGGCGAGAAAACCTGTCCGTCGCCGTTTCTCACGTGGCCGCTCGGGGAGCGCAGTCCATATATTATTTCCCTAAGTCGGACCTAACCGCTGTGGCTTTGGCTAGTACAGCGGTCGAGGCAGGCTCTATGCGAGGCTTTGGCTCTTTGCAGTCAATGGCGGTGACGGAAATTATGGTGGATGAACTAGCGCACGAGTTGGCGCTGGATCCGATTGAGCTACGCCGTCGCAATGCCTTACTTGAGGGCTACCCTAATACTCAAGGAGGGATTATTAGTGGAGACCCGCGCCATATTGAAATGCTGGACCGTGCGGCTGTGCACCCATTATGGCAAGAGCGCGAGCGTGCTAAAAAAGACTTTGAGGCCGCGAACCCTGGGCAAAAGTATGGGGTTGGTTTTGCGCAAGTCCAGCAGGTGTATGGCTCCAGCGGTGTGCCTTCCGCTCTAACGTTAGAGTTTGATGCTCAAGGGCGGCTGAGTATGCAGCACTGCATGCAAGAAATCGGTACGGGTGGCACCACTGCACAGCAAGTTATGGTGTGGAATATCTTAGGCAAAACGCCCGATCATGTGGAGTTTGGCATGACCGATTTTCCACAACTACCTTTGCATACCAGCTATGCCAGCCAGGCCGAGCAAGATCAACTCTCTAAAAACGACCCATACTGGACACCCGCGATCTTGCCCGATATGAGCTCTTCGAGTGGTGTGTATTACATCGGCTTCGCCACCCGTCAGGCTGCGCACTTTTTACTGCGTTATAGCCTGTGGCCAGCGGCCCAAGCTATATGGAGCGCAGGGATTGGTGGTGGATCCATGGCTGGGTTGGATGTGCGCTTCGAAGACTTACGCATTGGTCCACAAGGGGTGGGCGGGGGCGGGATGACGCCGATACCCTTTGAGCGTTTGGCTGCAAAAGCGCACGAGTTGGGTTTGATTACTGGTGTGGCTGCGCATTCATACAGTGCCTGGGAGTGGTCGCGCGCGGAGTTTGAGGTGCCCACAGTGGGCAAGATTAATATCCCCTTGGATGCGATTGCTGTGAAATATGGTGATGGAGCTGGGGAAAGTTTAAAAAACCGTATGACCGTTGCAGGCTACGACTTTATTAAACGCGAGCAAGCGTACTACCCGCCGACCCAGCGTGGTGCGGCTGGACCGACTACCTACTCACCCGCAGCCTGTATCGTGGCCTTAAGTGTGACGCCAGAGACGGGTGCCGTTAAAGTACTCAATCATCATATGCTTATGGATGCGGGTACGCTGGTTGTACCAGAACTGGTGTCGGGGCAAATCCAAGGCGGCACGGCCATGGGTATTGGTCACGCGTTGATGGAGTTTATGCCCTTGTACGAGGGCGGGCCAGGCATGGGCGATTGGAACTTCTCTAATTACAACGTGCCCCGTGCGGCGGATGTAGCCGTGTGGAACCAAAGTGTGGACTATCTGCCGCCACTGTCGGAAACCTCACCTCCTAAAGGGATGGCCGAACTTGGCATGGTGCCCATATTGCCTGCAATCAGTAACGCGGTGAGCCATGCATTAGGACAGACGCATCGTTTTTATGATTTTCCGATTACTCCCGACAAAATTAAAAAGGCCCTCGCATGAGTATTGAAACCAAACCTTTATCCCTAACGATTAATGGTAAAGCTGTGGGCCCGGTCGATGTGCCGGTGGGCTTACCTATGCTGCATTTTCTGCATGAGTACATGGACCTAACGGGTACCCACTTTGGCTGCGGTATTGGTGAATGCCATGCTTGCACCATTGTGGTGCAAAACGAAGATGGCACCACCACACAAAACCGTACCTGTATTTTTGAAGCGCATTATTTTGATGGCAAATCCATCCTCACCATCGAAGGCCACGCGCAAAAGGACGAAGCGGGCAATATTGTCGATTTGTCACCGTTGCAACAAGCCTTTGTCGATAACTTTGCTTTCCAATGTGGCTATTGTGCCTCGGGCTTTGTGGCGGGAGCCACGGTATTTATTGATGGTTTAAAGCGTCAACCCGTTAAACGAGAGCAATTAGAAAGCGCCATCGAAACGGCACTCAACCCTCATATTTGTCGCTGTACGGGCTACGTGCGCTATTACGAAGCGGTGCGTCAAGTGGCCTTAGATACGCCTGGCTGCGTTGTGGACTAAGCGTTGTAGAGCGAACCGTTACCTCGGTGGGTAGGTAACCGCCGAGGGCGGATGAGGAAGTGGTTCATGCGGGGCGGCGACTGGGTCAAAATGCGTCATGACATCCAACACTGGAAAAGCGTTCATGACGCGTTTACGTGCGTCGACTGCGATCGCATGGCCAGCTTCAATGGTGAGCTGGCCATTCATTTCCAGATCCACCTCTACCCAAATCATATCCCCCAAGCGGCGGGTCTTTAGATCGTGCGCGCCTAGAACGCCTGGTGTTGCAAGGATGGTCTCTAGGATTGCTTGGGTGGTTTCGGGCTCGACGGCACGGTCAGTCAGGTCATGAAACGCACCAATACTAAAGCGCCAGCCCATGCGTACAATCATTAGGCCAACAAGTAGCGCGGCTAAAGCATCCGCAAAACCAAAGCCGAGTAAATTGGCGCCAATGCCAATGGCGACCACCAATGAAGAGGCAGCATCAGAGCGAGCGTGCCACGCATTGGCGACGAGCATGGTTGAGTTGACGCGGTTGGCCACTCGAAGCATATAGCGAAAAAGGGCTTCTTTAGCGATTAAGGCCCCCAGAGCCATGGGTAGAGCGATTAAGTGCACGGTGCTGCCCGTAGGGTTGGTCCATAGCCGCTGTGCCGCGCCCCATACCATGCCTAGGCCAACGGCAATGAGAATGGCACCGATCGCTAAGGTGGCGGCCGTTTCGAAACGTAAGTGCCCATACGGGTGATTGCGATCAGGGGCTTTGCTGCTGTGATGGTTAGCGACCAGCACGACGGCATCGGAGATCAAGTCCGAGAAGGAGTGAATCGCGTCTGCGATCAATGCGGCCGATTGGGCAAAAAGGCCAATACCTAATTGCATGCAGGACAGCAGCACGTTGACCAGAACACTGACCAACGTGGATTGTTTGCTGGCACGCTGTCGCGACTCGTGTTGAGGATCGTTCACGGCTTAACTAATGCGCATTCCAGGCACGGCGCCACTGTGTGGCTCCAAAATAAATAGGCCCTCATTGACATTGGGGTCGTTGTGGCTAGCAGCCAGCACCATGCCCTCAGAGACGCCAAAGCGCATTTTGCGAGGAGCGAGATTGGCCACCACAACGGTGAGTTTACCAATCAGATCGGTGGGCTGATAGGCGGACTTAATGCCGGAAAATATTTGTCGTGTTTCGGGTTCGCCTACATCCAGAGTGAGGCACAGCAGCTTATCAGAGCCGTCCACCTCGGTGCAGTTAACGATTTTGGCCACACGTAAGTCAACCTTGGCGAAATCTTTGATATCGATGGTGTCGGCAATGGCCTCGCCTCCGGGGGTAACCGCGGGTGCTGGGGGCGGAGTCAATAAAGCCTCAAGAGCAGCTGGGTCCACGCGTTGCATTAAGTGTTTAAAGGCTTGAATATGAGTTGGCAGCTCGCCTGCATCCAACCATACGAAGGGGCGCTCCAAGCCAAATAGCTCCGTGGCCACCCGTTGCGCTAGCGCAGGCAAAATAGGGCTGAGCATGACAGAGAGGGCCTTAAAGCCTGCAATCGCCCGTGAGCAAATGTCTTGCAGCTCACGCTGTTGGCTTTCTGGGGCGTCATTTAGGCCTTTGGCCAACAGCCAAGGTTTGGCGTTGTCAAAGGCTTGGTTGATTTGATCTGCGTAGGCCATGATCTGTCGGATAGCGCGCCCGTATTCGCGTTTTTCGAGGTTGGCACGGACTTGTTCGGCCAATTCCTGCTGAGCTGCGACCAGTTCGTCGGTGCCCCCCACAAAGCCTAAAGCGCCATCAAAATGACGAGTGAGGAAGTTGGCCGCGCGACTGGCAATGTTAATGTATTTGCCCACCAGGTCGCTGTTGACGCGTGCCACAAAATCGTCAGGGTTGAAATCGATGTCTTCGACGTGAGAGTTAAGCTTGGCAGCAATATAGTAGCGCATCCACTCGGCGTTCATGTCGAGCTCTAGATAGCGTAAAGGTGAAATACCGGTACCGCGGCTTTTAGACATCTTCTCGCCGCTGACGGTAATAAAACCATGCACATTTAAAGAGTCAGGCGTTTTGCGACCTGAAAACTTCAGCATCGCTGGCCAAAATAGTGCATGGAAATACACAATGTCTTTGCCCACAAAATGCACCTGCTCGGTATCGCCATTGGGGTCCAGCAGGGCGTCAAAATCTAGCCCTTTGAGCTTGCAATACGACTTTAACGAGGCTAAATAGCCCACTGGCGCATCCAGCCACACATAAAAGTACTTGCCCGGCGCGTCTGGGATAGGAATGCCGTAGTAAGGCTCGTCACGCGAGATATCCCAATCGTTGAGGGCGACCTTGCCGTCTTCGTCTACGCCCAACCATTCACGAGTTTTGCCGCGTACTTCAGATTGCAAGCGTGGGTTGCCATGACGGTCGGTGCCGTTGGTCCATTCTTCAAGGAACTCCACACAGCGTGGATCGGAGAGCTTAAAGAAAAAATGTTCGGAGCTACGCAACTCGGGCGTGGCGTTGCTCAGAGTGGAGTACGGGCCGATCAGGTCAGTAGGCGAATACACTGAACTGCACACTTCGCAGGAGTCACCATATTGATCTTTGGCACGGCAGCTGGGGCATTCGCCTTTGATATAGCGATCAGGCAAAAACATGCCTTTGATCGGGTCGTAAAACTGCTCAATGGTGCGCGACTCAATAAAGCCAGCCTCCTTAAGGGAGCGATAGATCGACTGCGCCAATTCGACGTTAACGGGGGAGTTGGTGCGATCCCAGTGATCGAATTCAATGTGAAAACCATTCAAATACTTAGGCCGCTCGGCCGCAATACGTGCCACCAGCTCATCGGGGCTGATGCCTTCGGCTTCGGCTTTAAGCATAATGGGGGCGCCGTGCGCGTCATCCGCGCAGACAAAATGCACTGTGTGCCCAGACATTCGCATCGACCGTACCCAGATATCGGCTTGGATATATTCCATAATATGACCAATATGAAACGAACCGTTGGCATAGGGAAGAGCGGTGGTAACGAATATCGTACGAGACATAATGCAGTAAGTAAGAGAACAGAAATAATAAACACCCGTTGGTTAGCCAGCGGGCCCACCAACGGGTGCAGGAGAAATAGAGCTATACCCGTATGGATAGCATGGAAGCCTTCAAAGCATAGCAGAGGCTATGGTTAAAATGGGCTTAGTGTATCTCGCGCATTTCGATGTCGCTGACATTGCTGGGATCAGCAATATAAGGCGAGGGCTTTTTAGCCGAGTGCGTACGGGACTGAAACGGTGACGCGGACGCTGCCGCGCGACGACGCTTATTCCAGTACGACCGCATTTCAAATGGGCGACCACTGACTCGTGCCACGACATACAAAATAGCAATTGCCAAGGCGGTAGACGCCATAAACACAAAGGCCATCAGCATGCCCACGACGGTGAGCAACGTTAATAATACAGTACGAAGGATTTGTTGTAAGGTGTGCATAGAGTAAGTATGACAGAAATTTAGCAAAATGATTCCGTATACGGAAGGCGAAAGCGCGATAAGGACGCGTAGCTTTTTAACTTAGCAACATGGGTGTCAAGACTATGAGTGTGAATTCAGCAGCAGTACTGCAAGCTTTAGCGGGGATTACCGACCCCTATACGCATAAAAAATTAGACGTCAGCCACGAAGGCTGTGAGGTATCTATAGTGGGTAATGAAGTGGATATACGCTTAGTTTTAGCGTATCACACTCGGGACGCACAAGGAAGCTTTTTTACAAGAATTCAGCAGGCTTTATCAACACTTGGGGCCAATTTACGAAATTTAAACTTTGACCCAAAGGTGATTAGTCACGAAGTGCAACAAGGGCTACGTCCTATCCCAGGTGTGCGAAATATTATTGCTGTGGCCTCCGGTAAGGGTGGGGTCGGTAAAAGCACCACTTCGGTCAACCTTGCTTTAGCGTTACAGCAACAAGGCGCGCGCGTGGGGCTATTGGATGCGGATATTTATGGACCTAGTGTACCCACAATGCTGGGTTTAAACGAACGCCCGCGCAATATCGACAATAAAATGATGGCTCCTGTGGAAAACCATGGCTTGCAAGCCAACTCCATCGGTTTTCTGATAGGTGAGGATGCCCCCGCAATTTGGCGTGGCCCCATGGTGACCCAAGCGCTGACCCAGCTGCTCACCCAAACAGCATGGGATAATTTGGACTATCTTATTATCGATATGCCCCCTGGCACGGGTGATATTGCTCTTACTATGGCGCAAAAAGTTCCTCTAACGGGGGCGGTGGTGGTCACAACTCCCCAAGACTTAGCCCTCATCGACGCGCGTCGTGGTTTGGCGATGTTCCAAAAGGTGGATGTGCCCGTGCTCGGTGTGGTGGAAAATATGTCGGTACACGTCTGCAGTCAGTGTGGGCATGCCGAGGCGATTTTTGGGCAGCATGGTGGCCGAGATATGGCCGAGAAGTATAATGTGCCGTGGTTAGGTGCGTTACCCCTCGCCATGAGTATTCGTCACCAAACGGATGCTGGGAACCCAACGGTCGTGGCGGATCCGGATAGCACAGAGGCTAAGTTGTATCTGGATATAGCAAGCAAGGTTGCCGCAAACGTGGCAATATTACCAGTGGATACGTCGGGCTCACGCCCTAAAGTAGTGCCTAGACCTTTATAAATTTTTTCCTGCGGACCTCTTCGTATGCCTGTGCGCCGAGCTGGCTTACTGTTCTCGTTGTGTTTCTCACAAGTAGTGTGGGCGGCCTCATCAACGCCCGAAGTGATCATTGATCCAGGTGGGGTAGCACCGGCGGCCTTAAGCAGTATTTATGAGGCTGTCGATGCAATCACGCGCCTCGCCGAAGACCAAGACCTCACCGAAGTCTCTCGATTGCAGCGGCGTGCCCACGATGCCACGTTATCGGCGCTTCAAACCCAAGGGTATTACGATGCGGTAGTGACGCTCGAAGTCGGCGAGCTCGAAGACGGCCAAGAAACCTGGGACATCATCATTGAGCCGGGTATCCGCACTACTGTGCAAAAAGTCATGCTCGACTTTTCTGGACAAATTACTCAGCCCGAATTCGAGTTGCGGGTGCAAGACATGCGTGATCGTTGGTTGCTTAACGAAGATGATGTCTTTCTGAATAGTGAATGGTCCAAAGCGAAGCAGGAGCTACTCATCGATGTTAAAAGCCACGCGTTTTACTTTGCACGTTACGACAAAACCCAAGCCGTCGTACATGCCGAAGAAGGCAAAGCCGATTTGGATGTGCGGGTGCGCAGTGGCCCACGAGTGCGTTTAGGCAAGCTCTTTACCTCGGGCTTAAACCGTGTGCCAGACAGCTTAATTACTCGTTATGTCCGCTACGAAGAGGGCCAGGTCTACGATCAAGCCCAGCTCGACGATTGGCAGCAAGCCCTACAAAGCACTTCTTTTTTTAGGGGAGCTTTTGTGACGCTTGATACGGAATCCCCTTACCAAGAGGTCCGTGAGGATGGCGAAGTAGAGTTACCGGTCAGCGTGCGCGTGACCGAAGCGCCCGCACAGCGGCTCAGCGCGTCATTGGGTGTCGATAGCGACCATGGTCCCAATATCGAAACCGTCTATCGCCAAAATGTAATCTTTAACCAGCCTTGGTGGAGCGAAAGCGGTTTGGGGCTTAATAAGCACCGCCAGCGGGTGTTCAGTGATTTGTATTTTCCGCCCACCTATGGGGGGTATCAAAGTAGCGTGGGCGTGCTTTACGATCGCGAAGATATCAATGGTGTGATGAATCGTCGCTTAGGTTTGGGCTGGAAGCTCAAACGTGATCTACGCTCCAAGACGGGCGTTGAGTACAACAACGAATGGGGCGTGCTGGCTGCGTGGGATAAAACCAAAATCGTCGGTCAAGATCCCTATCGCATTCCGTCAGTTATTGGCACTTGGAATATCCTGCGTCGCGACGTTAACGATATTTATGATCCCCGCGATGGCAATCTGGTCAACTTGGGGCTGGGTGTAGGCGTGAACTTGGACGATAAAAAGCCGTTTTATCGGGCGAGTTTACGTGGCCAGCAATGGTGGAGCATTGGCAAACAAGATGTGCTCACCGTGCGGGCAGAAGTCGGCAAAGTGTGGAGTAAAGCCACACAAGTGCCTACCGATTTTGGTTATCGCACCGGCGGCGCACGCAGTGTACGGGGCTATGGTTACGACAAAATCGGCATTCGCCAAGGGGATGCCATCATTGGTGCCCCCACCTTAGCGGTCGCCAGCGTTGAGTACATTCACTACATTACTAGCATGTATGGGGTGTCCGCATTTGTGGATGTGGGTGATGCAGCCGAGTCATTTTCCGCCATGAAGCCTTATGTGGGCTATGGGGTAGGGGCTTCAGTGCGCACCCCAGCGGGGCCCATTTATGTGGATTTAGCCTATGGGCAAACTGATAAGCGTTTACGGTTGCACTTCTCGTTAGGGATCGCATTTTGAGTGAGTCTACTCCTAAAACTCCTGCCCAAAAATCAGCTCCTGCGCCAATAAAACGTCATCCTTTCCGACGTTTCTTGATATGGTTTGGGCCTATTGTGATCAGCCTCATCTTGGTTGTGGTGGGTTTTGTGTATTGGCTATTGGCCTCACAAGCCGGGGCACAGTGGGGCTTAAACCAAGCCATGCGTTTTGTGGACGGTGAGATTTCTGGTGTACAAGGCACCGTCTGGGATGGCTTGCAGGTTGAGTACGCACGGATTCATCTGCCTCCTGATACCACCATTGAGGTCGAGGAGTTGAGTTTGGTCGCGGATTGGGCCAGCTTGTGGCAGCGTAAGTTGGTCGTGAATGAGCTCAGCGCCAAACGCGTCAATGTGCAGATGGATGGGGAAAGCGAGGACCAAGACGACAGCCCGTTCCACATGCCTGAGCTGCCCATACAAATTCGAGTGCAGCACGCCGCCTTAGATACGTTAACGCTGACGAAGCAGGGCGAAGACCTCTTGCCCGTGCGTTTAAGCCAGATGCAGTTGCAGGGCAGCTTAATCAATGAGCGCTTGGTGCTAAGTGTCCCGCATATACAGGTTCATTACGACGACACCCTTACCGAGCTGGAAGCCACCCTAGAAGCCGCGGCGCTGCGCGATCCGTGGCCTTTTCAGCTTACTGCACAAGCGCATACCACGGCCACCAGCAATCAATCTTTGATCTGTGCCGACGCGCATTTACCCGGCTTAGATGCGTACACGCAAACCTCGGCAGGTGTGGATGCCGCAACCGCTCTCAAGCAACCTTTGGCGGTTCTCCTGCCATTAGACACCCAAGCAAATGTATTTTGTGCTATTGATACGCATATCGAGGCCGCTGGCTCCCTTGAGGATTTAGCCTTAAGCGCTCAAGCCAAAGGGCAGGGCGTAGCTTTAGACGCCAAGCTAAGCGCGGCCCCCAAAGCGGCTTTCCCTTTGCGTAATACCAATATTGAATTACAGCTGGGTGACCAGACCGACCTAAAAGCCAGCCTGGTTTGGACCGAACCTTCTGCAGACGATGAAAAGGGCCTCAGCCGTGCCCAAGGCCGGATTGAAAGCCATAACTTAGATTTGGCGCGGTTGTTGCCCGAGCAGGATTTACCGGCTTTCATTAACCTTCAAGCCGATTACGACCTCTGGCTGGCGAATGCACAAATTCCTGTCGAGGCTACGCTAAAAGCCGAATTACTAGAGGGCAGCACGTGGCAGCAGCAAACCATACATGGTCTCATCGACACCAAGCTCTACCGCAAAAACTCCCCGCTTTCTGAGGATCGTTTAAATGGTTTGGTGGTGGCAGACTACTACTTACAAGACTCTACTGTCGATCTGCAATTGGCTGAAAACTCGGTACACCTTACAGGCGGATGGGGCCGCAAAGACAGCGAGCTTGCCTTAGAGGTACACGCGCCAACGTTGGCGCGCTTCGATGAGGCTCTAAAAGACATCGGCCCATTAGAGCTCACCCTAAACTCCAAAGGCGATGTGCAGCAGCATCGCATTCAGGCTAAGGGTAGCTATCAGCTCACTGTCGATGATAACGATGAGCTGGGCCATGGTGTTGCCACGGTGTTATTGGATATCGAAGGTGGTGTATCAGGGCTTGACGGTAATACCCCGCGCTGGCAAGGGCGGATTCACCAACTGGATGCGGAAAACGCGGGTGTTGAAGCGAAGTGGCTCAACCCCATGCCCTTAACGGTAGCGATTCCTACTGATCAACAACCGTTCGCTGTTGAGGCGGGGGCTGGGCGCATCCAAGCCTTATTGGATGATCAATCGTGGTTTACTGTCGAGCACAAACAAAGTCAGTATGGTGCCAAGGGCTGGCACTCGACAGGTGGCATTGCCACGATCGAGCTTTCCGATCCACGGCTGGTGTTATTACGTAAAAAGCTGGGCATCGAAAGCGAGCACGAGCAAAAGAAAAAAGACCAGCGGGGGGGCGTCAACGACACCCGCTACAAGGTTCCCGAGCTCCCAACGCTCACGATCGCAGCCGATTGGAATCTAAATTTTGCCCAAGCCTTGAGTGGTGAAGTCGAGCTTAAAAAGCTGTCGGGCGACTTGCTCGTGCCAGCACCACGCCCTTTCCCTCTTGAACTCGAAGAGTTGACCCTAGCCTTGCGCTTAAAACCGAGCCGAGGGTCTAACAGTCAAGTGCATGCCGAAGTGCGTGCCGCCACCAAGAATATGGGTAGTGTGTCTGCCGAGGTGGACAGTATTCTGCGTCATACTGCTGAGCGTGGTTTTTTCATTAACGATACCGACCCGATCCAAGCCGATGTCAAGGCCGATATTGACGATTTAGGCTGGACCTATCTGCTATTGGGCGATGCCTTAGAGTTGCAAGGCGCACTGCAGGCCGATGTGAAAATCACCGCTTTTACCACTGGACGTTACAGCACCGATGGCTTTATTAAAGGGGAAAAATTACGGGTCACCCGTCTGGACGATGGCGTGCGCTTGCTAGACGGCAC
>DWUQ01000003.1 GCA_019120675.1 Candidatus Paenalcaligenes intestinipullorum
GGGTGCACATTCACATCCACTGAGCTCGGTTCTAAGTCCAAATATAAAATATACCCAGGCTGTCGGTCCCCGTGCAGCACATCACGGTAGGCGTCCTTCAGAGCACGCAGAATAGTACGATCCCGAACAAACCGCCCATTTACAAATAAAAACTGCGCTTTAGGGCGCGCACGCGCAAACGCAGGACGAATAATTAAGCCATTCAGGGCAATGTGCTCGTGCTGCGCTTCAACAGGGACGCTTTGAGTGAGGAATTCTTGGCCGAGCACATCCAAAACGCGTTGCGTAATGGGCCCACGGCGCCAGTTTTTAATGGCGTTACCATTATGAAATAAGCGAAAATTGATTTCAGGCTGAGCTAGAGCAATGCGCTCAAGCGCGGTCACACAGTGCCCGAACTCCGTTTGCTCGGTACGCATAAATTTGCGACGAGCTGGGATATGGTCGAATAATTGCCGTACATCGACGGTTGTGCCGACTTCACCACTGGCTGCTTGGGGTTGCTCGCGACGTGCGCCCAATAGCTCCCAAGCGTGATCCGCTTCGGCTGTGCGCGAGCGCAAAGTAGTGTGTGCAACGGAGGCAATAGACGCCAACGCTTCCCCTCTAAAGCCCATAGAGCCAACCGCTTCCAGCTCCTCTAGGTTGCGGATTTTGCTGGTGGCATGCTGGGTAAACGCTAAGGCAAGCTCGGCTGCAGGAATACCATGCCCATCATCCGTGACCATAATACGCCGTATGCCGCCGCCCTCAAGACGCACCTCAATGGCACTGGCTCCAGCGTCTAGGGCATTTTCTAGCAGTTCCTTTAGCACGGAGGCCGGCCGTTCAATGACCTCGCCCGCGGCAATTTGGCTGACTAATAAATCTGGGAGTTGGGCAATGGGTTGACGCATAGGCTTTTAAAAACAATGAATACGATAGTAACGACTGGAGGACACAATCTAGTGTATAACGTAGTGTCTTTGGCGAGTAGAGGCTGCTTACGACTGGCTACATCGCTCGTTTTAAAAACAGTTTTATACGTATGCACGATACGATGTCCCTTAACGTCTTAACCTTTCTTGTTGCATGACTGAATTTTTCTCAATGATCCTCCATATCGACCAAACCTTGGGTATCTGGGTCGAGCAATATGGCTTGTGGATTTACGCTATTTTATTCTTGATTATTTTTGGTGAAACTGGGCTCGTGGTCTTACCGTTTCTGCCTGGCGACTCGTTGCTGTTTATAGCGGGGGCCTTCGGTGCAACAGGGCAGTTAAATCCGGTAGGGCTAGGTGTACTGTTGTTTGTTGCGGCGGTACTGGGCAATACGGTTAATTTTTATATTGGCCGCTATATTGGCCCAAAGGTATTTACTACAGAATCGCGGTTTTTAGATCGTAAGGCCTTAATTAAAACCCAAGCTTTCTACGAAAAACATGGTGGTAAAACACTGGTGTTGTCGCGGTTCTTGCCTGTGTTTCGTACCTTTGCTCCATTTGTAGCAGGCGTGGGCAACATGCCTGTCGCGCGTTTTCAGTTCTATAACTTTTTAGGAGCGTTGTTGTGGATAGGCGGTTTAATCACAGCGGGCTACTTTTTTGGCAATATCCCGATTATTAAAGACCATTTAAATACCATTGTGCTGATTGGGATTAGTGCGGCAGCGTTGCCCGTACTGGGGGGGGTGGCTTGGAAATTTGTACGTGGGCGACTTAGCCCACGTCCCTAATCCAAGCCGTATACGACGTGCGCGTTTAGGCTTGGCGACTACGTAATGCTAAGCCTAACAGCAATACCGACCAGCCCTGAAATAATAAATCCACACCTAAAATAATACCCAGTACCCAGAAGCTGTTGTCAGGCCAGCCTCCAGCAATAATTAACCCAACGATAAGCGTCAATAAGCCTGACATCGCTAACCAACCTGCGCTTTGGGTGCTACGGTTTTGTAGCCACACCCAAATTCGGAAAGCCCCCGAGGCGATCAAGGTGGCCCCAAAGATTAACGTGAGGGTTGTCGCTCCAGCGATAGGGTAGGCAATGGCTAAAACACCTGCGACTAGGTATAAAAAACCACTTAAGCTCCATACCACGACCGATTGCCAACGCTTCGCTCCCCACGCATGCGCCAACTGTAAAACCCCTGCAATAGTAATCAGCACCCCTAACACATAGACGCTAGTCAGCGTGGCGGTAAACACATAGGTGCAAGCGATTAAGCCGAGCACAATCATGATTAGACCTAATGCCAACAGCCAACTAGGTTTAATATGAGCGGTACGCAATGCCGTAGGGGTTAATAACGGGTCAGCCATGGAGTACTCCTTTACACGAGGTAAGGTTTAGTGACAGTCCAGCTGAAGCATAGCGAAATTAACTGCGTTGTGCGAGTGCGGCGCCCGAATTAAAGTAATCTTGGATACCGGTCAGCATGGCGCGTGCTAGCTTGTCTTGATGGCTGGGGCTATTTAGGAGCTTTTCTTCGTTTGGATTACTGATAAAGGCGGTTTCCACCAAAATAGAAGGAATGTCCGGTGCCTTGAGTACAGCAAAGCCAGCGCGTTCAACTTGGCGTTTGTGCAAATGATTGATTTTGCCAATCTCGCCTAGTATTCCTGAGCCCACTCGTACCGAATCATTAATTTGTGCTGCCGTCGATAAATCCAATAAAACTTGGGCTACTTGTTTGTTTTGGGCGCTGATATTAATGCCACCCATGAGATCCGCTTGGTTTTCTTTGTTAGCCAGCCAGCGCGCGGCCGTACTGGTGGCGCCGTTTTGTGACAGGGCATATACCGATGAGCCTCGCGCACTGGGTTTCACAAACGCATCGGCGTGGATGGAAATAAATAAATCCGCTTTGACGCGTCGGGCTTTCTGTACCCGAACCCCAAGCGGAACGAAAAAGTCCCCATCTCGAGTCAGGTAAGCGCGCATATTGGGCTGGGCATCAATCAGGCGCTTTAGGCGCTGAGCGATTTGTAAGACTACGGTTTTTTCTTTGCTGCCGCTTGGGCCAATGGCACCGGGATCCTCGCCGCCATGACCGGGATCAAGGGCAATTAAAATAGGGCGGTTGATGCCGGGGCGTTGATGCACCTCGGGAACCGGTGGGGCGCTAGGGCGCTTGGTGATTTTAGGAGCCTCTTGGCCACGTACGGTGGGCACAGGAGCATTGGGTTGGCTTTGTGCCAGGTTGGCTAAAACTTCGGCTAAGGGATCATCATCGCCTGCTTTTTGTAAGGCCATTAGAGGATCCGGAGCCACACGCGGGTACAGATCCACAACCAAACGGTACTTGTATTCGCCGATAGGCTTGAGAGTAAACAGCTGCGGGGCAATCGGTTGTTTGAGATCCAATACTAAACGCACCACATTAGGACGGTTTTGGCCAATTCGTACTGCGGCAATATACGGGTCGTTGGATTGGACCTTAGACACCAGCTCGTTGAGAGCGGAGTTAATGGTTAGCCCTTCGATATCCACCACCATGCGGTGGGGGTTTTCAAGGGTGAAGTGCTCCGCCTTGAGCTCGCTGTCCATTTCAAGTGTAATGCGGGTGTACTCGTCAGCCGGCCACGTACGCACCGCCACAATGGAGCTGGCCTGTGCAAGGCGAGGCACCACTGGCAGCAGCATGAGCGTGGTGGCAGAGGTAACGAGTTGGCGTCGTCTTAGACTGAATCGTGAGAGTTTATTGTGTGCAGCGCAGCATTTACATGTTCGAGCCATAGATTTCCCTTATCGCTGTACGCCGAGAGGGTCAGGTACCGGCCAGGTTCGTGATAATCCAGCTGAATGGTTAGATCGGGTGAAGGCAAAAGGTTAGCTGCCTTTTCAGGCCATTCTATAAGTACCACAGCTTGTTTTTCGTAAAGAATATCACGAAAGCCCGCGTCTAGCCATTCTCTGGGGTCGTTAAAACGATAAAAATCAAGGTGATAGGCCGTAAAGCTAGAAAGTTTGTAGCTTTCTACCAAACCATAACTTGGGCTTTTAATACGACCACTCACCCCCAGTTTGCGCAAGAAAGCGCGAGTAAAACTGGTTTTGCCCGCACCGAGATCGCCCTGCAAGTAAAAGATGCCCGCTGTGGGGGAGGCAGAGTTGTCCACTTGGGGAGCACGAGCCTCCACTTGGGTGGCCAGCAGCTCAGCGATCTGCGCGGTAACCGTTTCGTCAGCGGCATACAGGCGCAGCGAGTTTAAAATAGGAGCAGACATACGGATGATCGATTCAGAGATAACGATAAGCGTTCATCATAAACGTATTTACGAGCTGCTGCGAGTCAGTACAGTCAAAGGGCCGTCCTGTTGCTGCGGTAACGGCTCTCAGAATGAAGGGGCAATGGGCTTAATGACGTTGTTGAATAGGCTTAGCGATGAGCCTTAAGGAGAAGGCAGATATGAAGCGGCAAGTGTACGTTAGGCGCGTGGGTGATGCTTAGCATGCAGTGCTTTGAGACGCTCGCGAGCCACGTGGGTGTAGATTTGCGTGGTGGAAATATCGCTGTGGCCCAACAACAGCTGGACCACGCGCAAGTCTGCGCCATGATTCAGTAAATGCGTGGCAAAGGCATGGCGCACCACGTGAGGGGAAAGAGGCGCTTGAATGTGAGCCAGCTTGGCGTATTTTTTTATCAAAAGCCAAAACGCTTGTCGCGTCATGGGGCCTCCACGGCCCGTCACAAACACATAATCACTTTGCTTGGTGAGCAAGAGTTCGTTGCGGGCACCGCTAAAGTACGCCTGTAAAGCGGCTTGTGCCGCTTCGCCCAAGGGCACTAAGCGATCTTTACCCCCTTTGCCTTCGACCACATGAATCACGCCATCGTTTAAACGTAAAGCGGGTAATTGCAACAGCACCAATTCGCTGACACGCAGCCCTGTAGCGTAAAGCGTTTCGAGCATGGCACGATCACGTACCCCTAGGGCCGTATCAAGAGGGGGGGCGGTGAGCAACGCCTCGACTTGTGCCTCGCTAAGCGTATGCGGGGTGCGCTGAGGTGAGCGTAGGGTTTTGAGTTGATCGCAAGGGTTCTGAGCACAATAACGGCGCGACACCGCCCAAGCATAAAATTTTCGTAGCGTTGCTAAACGACGATTCAACGTACTGCGTTTGAGTGCTTGTTGAGACGCGTCGGCCAACCAGTCACTAAAGGTCTCGCGTGACACCTCCAAAAGCCCCAGCGGTTGAGTCGTTAACCAAAGCTGAAAGCGGGTTAGGTCTTGGCGATACGCTTGTAGTGTATTGGCGGCCAAGCCGTCTTCGAGCCAACAGTTTTCAATAAACGCATCGATTAACTCAGGATCGGACATCATGGTTTGCATCCTTAGTTATAAAGAATGGTGATAGGTAATAAAAATCTAGTGCTTAAGCAGGGTGGATTGCTATCGGTATATAGGTATATATATAATGTGTTTCTAACGTTTAGATAGGAGGACACCATGAAGCACACATCTTATTCGATTTTCAAAAAATGGTTTGCTGCCGCCGCTGTGGCGTCAGCGTTTGCCTTATCTGCAACCACTCATGCAGCAGACTTGACGGTGTCCGCTGCTGCTAGCCTCACTAACGCCTTCGAAGAGGTTGGTGCAGCGTTTGCAGCCAAGCAAAAGGACACTGAAGTGGTGAATAGCTTTGCCGCTTCCGATGTGTTGCTTCAGCAAATTATCAGTGGTGCTCCAGTAGACGTGTTTGCCTCGGCTGACCAAAAGGCCATGGACAAAGCCGTCGAAGCGGATGTCGTCGAAGCCGATACGCGTGTTAACTTCGTACAAAACGAAGTGGTATTGATTGTACCCAACGATAATCCCCGCAATATTACCGGTTTAGAGTCCCTCAAAAACAAAGACGTCACTTCTATTGCTTTAGGTAACCCCGCTTCAGTGCCTGTGGGTCGTTATACCCAAGGCGCACTTGAAAAGGCTGGCGAGTGGGACACCGTCAAAAAGCACGAAGTGCTGGGTGAAAACGTTCGTCAGGTGCTCGATTACGTGAGCCGTGGTGAGGTGGATGCAGGATTTGTGTTTGCCACCGATGCCGCTGCTGCCAAAGACAAGGTCAAAGTAATCGAAACCCTAGAAACGGTTACCCCCGTTACGTATCCCATCGCCGTGGTCAAGCGTGATGGCGTCAACAGTACTGCGCAAGCGTACATCGACTTTGTCTTGTCCGAGGAAGGCCAAGATATCCTCGCTAAATACGGTTTTGCCAAACCTTAATCATTAATATTGAAGTAAATTATGACTGGCTTTTGGGTACCGTTGTTATTGTCACTAAAGGTAGCAGGCTGGGCGACGTTTTTTGCCACCATTTTAGGCGTGTCTATTGCTTATGGTTTATCGCGTTGGCGTTCACCACTTTGCAACTTTATTGACTCCGTACTCACCTTACCGATGGTCTTACCGCCCACGGTGATTGGGTATTACCTCTTGGTACTCATTGGCCGTCGAGGTGTCATCGGCGAGTGGCTGGGGCAGTTCGGTATCAAGCTGGTCTTTACGTGGCAAGGAGCGGTGGTTGCCGCAACTGTGGTGGCGTTCCCCATGGTACTCAAGGCCGCCCGTGCAGCGTTTGAAGATGTCGATGCCCGTTTAATCAACGCCTCCAAGATACTCGGTGTGGCCAATGCCGCGACGTTTTTCCGTGTTACCTTACCCTTAGCTATGCGTGGTATTACAGCAGGCATACTGCTAGCGTTTGCCCGAGCCCTGGGCGAGTTTGGTGCCACCTTGATGGTGGCAGGAAACTTGCCAGGGCGCACGCAAACTTTATCCATTGCCATTTATGCCGCGGTTCAGGCAGGCAATGATCAATTGGCATTAATGTTGGTGTCCATTACCTCGATTACCTGTGTGGTTGTGCTTTGGAGCGCCAGCTATTTAGCCCCCGCTCACACCCGTCGCCAAGGAGCACGCTGATGAGTATCGATATTACTATTCAACGCCAAGTGGGTACTGGCGAGCGCACCTTTAGCTTGGATGTGCAGCTGCGTACTCAGGCCAAGCGAATCGCCTTGTTTGGGCCTTCAGGCTCTGGCAAAACCCTGACCGTACAAGCCGTGGCGGGTCTAATGAAACCCAGCTCGGGGCACATTCGTATTGGTCAACGCACATTTTATGATAGTCAGCAGCGCATTTGGCTCGCCCCCCAAAAGCGTCGCATGGCGTATTTACTCCAAGACTACGGATTATTTCCACACCTTACTGTGGCGCAAAACATTTGCTTTGGGCTAAGCAGCTTATGGGTCAATCCACGCCGCAAACCCAAGCTGCCTGCTTCAGCGCAGCGTTGGATCGAAGCGTTTGAGCTGCAAACAATCTTAGAAAATTACCCTACAGAAATTTCAGGCGGCCAAAAACAACGGACCGCTATGGCGCGAGCGCTCGCTGTAGAGCCTGAACTGCTTGTATTGGATGAGCCTTTGTCGGCGTTAGACGTGCAGTTACGTATCCGTATGCGCAAGGAGCTCGCACAGCTTCAATCGCAGCTTGAGATCCCGTCGATTATTATTACTCATGATCCCGAAGACGCGGTCGAGTTAGCAGACGAGGTTTTTCGGATCCAGAATGGCAAGATTGTTGCTAAATGCCACCCAGCTGAGCTGATGCAACACGCTGAGCATCTGCGCGAGCAGCGTCAGCTTGCCAATGCTGTTGACGACCCTGCGGTCACCTCTGTCTACGCAGCTGAAAAGCCATTGGGCACGCAACTCGGCCTAGCTTAGTGGTGCCATACCGGCGATCACGTTAGGCTAGGCCGTTGGAAAGGTGAGCAATCAATCAAGTTGTCACTCATAGGCGTGATGACACCCAGATGGATGCTGCACCGTACCGCTTTAGTCTAAGGTACCCAATAATACGCTGGAAGCTTTAAACATCGCTACGACCTCTTGGCCGAGCTCAAGCTCTAAGCGTTTCATGCTTTCGGCAGTAATGGTAGCGGTAATGTTTTGACCAGTAGGCAGCTCTAGGCCAACTTCAGCACCAACCGTTTCATGTTCGAGGCGTACGATTTTGCCTTTAAGCACATTGCGTGCTGACATCTTGATACCGTCCATGTTTTTGCCAATAATGATTGACGAGGACTTGATAAATGCTAAGGCTTGGACGCCTTTGGTGAGGCCTAAGGTTTCGACGGCTTCGCGTGTAATGGACGATACGATATTAAGATCTTTCCCAACTTGAATGCGCACCTGAGCACTGATTTCTGAAAGCGTGACGTCGCTGACTGTACCGACGAAATTGTTGCGAGCGGAAGTTTGCACCATCATGTTTTGGAGTATCTTCATATTTTGTTGAGAGCCGGGCTTGGCACGGGCTAAACGCTTCATAAAGCGTTGATGCACTTCGTCTAAGTGCTGATAAAGATCAAGGATTTCTTGGGCACGAGGCGTGAGTTCAGCACCACCACCCCGCTGGCCACCCGTGGTACGTAAGATCAGGGGCTCGTCGGATAAATTATTGATGGTGTCGACCGCATCCCAAGCAGCTTTGTAGCTAAGATTGATTTCACGCGCAGCAGCCGAAATCGAGCCATGTTTTAAAATTGCGGCCAACAACGCCATACGACGTGGGTTGCCCCAGTTTTGATTGCCGGACTTAAACCAAATGGAGCCTTCGAGCTCAAACTCGGGGGTGAATTCAGTCGACATAACGTAAAACAATACCTTGAAGTATGATGGAGAAAGCGCAAGGGCTTGCGATCTTTTTGTTAATAACTTTACGTATTATCTTAACAGACCCACGCACCAGCATGGCAGTGCTTTATTCATGAACCTTACCCCCATTACTTTGCAGCAACTCATTGAGCTCCCTAGTACGGAAACCTTGGTGTTAACGGTCAATAACCGTTATGCACGACGCGTATTGGAGGCTTTGAAAAGTATAGTGCGTACCCAGCAACGTACCTTAGCGATACCCGATATTATGCCTTTAGGCGCTTGGTTAGCGCAGCTGTCAGATGAGCTGTGCTTTGTGCCGGCGTTCGAGCCTGCTGCCCACGTCTTGGATCGTTTTGCGGTGGATTATCTCTGGGAGCAAACCATACGTGATTGCGAAAAAGAAGCCACGCCTCTACTCGATATGCGTCAGGCAGCCCGTTTGGCAGCGGATGCGGATCAGCTGATGGATGAGTGGGAGGTTACGGTGGTGCCGGGCGAAGAAACCACCGATTACACTCATTTTTTAAATTGGCGTGCCCATTATCAGCAACGCATCCGAGCATTAGATTACGATGATGCCAATCGAGCCACTGGGCGTGTGCAAGAGGCTCTAACCGAGCAGGCTTTGACACTCAATTTAAAG
>DWUQ01000028.1 GCA_019120675.1 Candidatus Paenalcaligenes intestinipullorum
TAACGAGCGTACTTCGCGTCATTGAAGCGGTAATTGGCAAGGCGGAGCTATCGGCTTCTGGCTGATATTCTTGGAGCATAACCTTGCGTCTTATTGAGTAGCTGCCTACTCCCCCTACCTAGTGCAGCAGCTCTCGAAATTCTAAACACATTCTGCTACAAAGTCTAAGCCGAAAAGCCCATGTCTTCAAAACTTAACAATTCGTGGCACACTATGCTATTCATAGCGTGCTAGCCCAGTCGCTTCACCAATCGCTTTACTTCCTAAACCCATACAAGGAATCCCTCTATGGCGTTTGAACCCGTTTATATTATTGATGGGGCGCGTAGCCCATTCTTAAAGGCTCGCAATCGCCCTGGGCCTTTTTCCGCTTCGGATCTCGCCACCCAATGTGGGCGCGAGTTGCTGTTGCGACAGCCTTTTGCACCGTCGGAGTTTAATGAAGTCATTCTGGGCTGCGCTGCTCCTAGTGCTGCGGAAAGCAATATTGGTCGCTTGGTGGCGTTGCGCTTAGGGTGTGGCCATGCGGTGCCCGGCTGGACGGTAATGCGCAATTGCGCCTCGGGTATGCAGGCGCTAGATAGCGCGTTGCAAGCCATTCAGCTTGGCCGGTCTGATCTCGTACTGGCTGGAGGGACAGATGCGCTCTCTCATGCGCCGTTGTTGCTGAGCGATAACTTTACGCATTGGCTGGCCGATTGGAATCAGCGCAAAGCCCTCAGTCAACGACTAAAGCTTTTGCGTCGTCTGCGCCTGCGCGATCTCAAACCCACCATTGGCTTACTCAAAGGTCTCTACGATCCCACCGTTGGGCTTTCCATGGGGCAAACCGCCGAGGAGCTTGCTGCACAGTTTGGCATCACACGCCAGCAGATGGATGAATACGCGGTACGCAGCCATCAGCTGGCCCAAGCGGGTTACGAGCAAGGCGCTTTTGATGAAATTGTGCCGCTGATGACGCCCAAAGGGCAATTGTACGAGCGCGATGATGGCTTACGACCCGATACTACTCTCGAAGGTTTAAGCAAACTCAAGGCTGCTTTTGATCGGCCTTGGGGCAATATTACAGCGGGCAATAGCTCACAAGTCACCGATGGGGCGGCGATGTTGATTTTGGCTTCCCAGCAGGCAGTCGATCAGTATCAGCTCCAGCCACTCGCCAAAATCGTTGATGTGCAATGGGCGGCGTTGGATCCACGCGTCATGGGGCTGGGCCCCGTGATGGCCGCGTCACCGATTTTAATGCGTCATCAGCTGGGTTTAAACGATTTGGATTTATGGGAAATCAACGAAGCGTTTTCGGCACAGGTGCTGGGGTGTTTAGCCGCGTGGCAAAGCGAAGAGTGGTGTCAAACGCATCTGCACCATGCTGCCTTTGGGGCGCTGGAGTGGGATCGATTAAATATTCATGGTGGGGCGATTGCCTTGGGTCATCCGGTGGGGGCTTCGGGTGCACGCATTGTGCTGCACTTGGTTAATAGTTTGCATCAGCGCCAATTGCAAAAAGGTATGGCGGCCATCTGCATTGGCGGTGGTCAAGGTGGCGCCATGCTCATCGAACGCTGTTAAGGAGCCAATATGTCTGAAAACTTTGCAAATTTAGGCTTACGTAACTGGACCTGCAGTGTGGATGCGCAGGGGATTGCCTGGTTAAGCCTTGATGTCGTCAATAGCAGCGTGAACCGTTTATCGGCTCCGGTTTTGCAGGAACTGGATCGTGCCTTAGATTTCTTTTATGCCGCGCCCCCCGTAGCGTTAATTATCCGTTCAGCTAAGCACAATGGCTTTATTGCTGGAGCGGACATCGACGAGTTTTCGAGCTTAGACTCACCCGACAAAAGCGAATCCATGGTGTTGCGGGGCTGGTCGGTGATGGAGCGGGTGGCCAAGCTGCACTGCCCTACACTGGCTTTAATTCATGGGCATTGCTTGGGCGGTGGCTTAGAGCTGGCTTTGGCGTGTCGCTATCGTTTGCTGATCGAGGACAGCCAGCCGGTGTTGGCGCTTCCTGAGGTAAAGCTGGGTATCTTCCCCGGCTGGGGCGGCATGATGCGCTTGCCCCAGCTAATCGGCGCGCCTAAAGCGTTAGATATGATGCTAACGGGTCGCAACATTCGCGCCAAGCAAGCCAAAGCCTTGGGGCTAGTGGACGCGTTGGTACCTCAGCGGATTGCCGAATTAGCCGCTGCAAAACACGTGCTGAGTCATGCCAAGCCGCGTCAGGCTAGGGGCTTAGACGCTTGGCTCAACCGCGCTCCCCTAAAACGCCTTGCCGAGAAACAAGCCCTCAAGCAGGTTGCTAAATCCGACCCCTATCACCACTACCCCGCCCCCCGAGCGATTGTGGACATTTGGGCGAACCACGGCGGCAACCCTCTGCATGCGGCGGACACCATTCATGAGATCACCAGCTCCAGTACGGTACATAACTTGGTGCGTGTGTTTCACCTGCAAGAACGCTTAAAAGCCTTTGGTAAACGCACCACCAAGCCACCTTTGCAGCATGTACACGTTATTGGTGCGGGCACAATGGGGGGCGATATTGCGGCCCTATGTGCCAGCAAGGGCATTCGCGTCACCCTACAAGATCAGCGTCGCGAACCCATTGCCAAGGCGCAAGCGCGGGCCCAGCGTCTGTTTGAGCGTCGACTGCGTGAGCCGCGCTTAGTGCGTCAGGCCATGGATCGCTTTATTCCTGATCTGCAAGGTCATGGCATCACCCAAGCGGATTTGGTGATTGAAGCCATTGTGGAAAACCTAGAAGCCAAGCAAGCCCTATACGCTCAAATCGAACCCTTGTTAAAACCAGGCGCGGTATTGGCAACCAACACCTCCAGTTTGGCGCTGAGCGCGTTGAGCGCCAAACTGTTGCATCCGAATCGCTTGGTGGGCATTCATTTCTTTAACCCAGTGGCGGTGATGCCCTTGATTGAGGTGGTGCACACGCCCGAGCTGGACGCCGATGTGCGCGATACCGCGATGGCGTTTTGCGACCAAATTGGCAAGCTCCCCCTACCCGTACGCGACACACCGGGCTTTTTGGTTAATGCGGTGCTCGCACCGTATATGCTGGAAGCCATGCGCTGCGTGGACGAAGGCATCCAACCTGAAACCATCGACGAAGCCATGCTGCAGTTCGGCATGCCCATGGGGCCGATTGAGCTGATTGATACGGTGGGCCTGGATATTGCCCGCGATGTGGGGGTGCAACTGACCGATGCAGACGCCATGCCAGCTTGCTTAGCCAAGCACCTTGAAAAACAACAACTGGGCCGCAAAACAGGCCAAGGTTTTTACACGTGGAAAGACGGTAAGGCCGACAAACAACGCCCCCAGACCGTCCCGCACCACTTAGCCTTGCGCTTGATTGCGCCATTGATCAACCGCACCCAAGAGCAAGTGCACATTGGCGTGGTCAGCGATGCCGACTTAGCCGATGCGGGAGTGATTTTTGGGACGGGCTTTGCGCCCTTTACCGGCGGGCCCCTGCACTACAAAGACCATATGCATCAACCACTTCCCAACTTGGAGGCCAGCCCGACCGTTTAAAAAGCCATAGGCTGAAATCCCTAGTTGTGTAACCGCGTAAAAGCTTGCAGCATAAGCTAAGGCATATAAAGGCCACCTGATTCATGTCGTACCGACTTCATTTTTGGAGAGACCATGAAACGCACCATTTGGACCTTATCCTACACCTCAGCGCTGCTGCTGGGCTTTTCTACTGCCGGCCACACCGCCGGGTTTAATTTACTCGAACAAAATGCCAGCGGTTTGGGCAATGCGTACGCGGGCTCCGCTGCGGTCGCCGACAACGCCAGCACCATTTATTTCAACCCGGCGGGCATGACGTACTTGCCCGGCATTAATATCAGCGGCGGTGTAACCGCCATCAAACCGAATTTCAAATTTGGCAATAATGATGGCAGTACCGGTCCAGGTGGCTTGCCCATTGGTACCAGCAATGGTGGCAACGCGGGTAAATGGGGGTTCTTGCCCAATGCCTACGCCTCGTGGCAGCTGAATCCGGACTGGTATGTGGGTTTAGGGATTGGTGCGCCCTTTGGCTTAACCACGCACTATGACGATGACTGGCTGGGGCGTTATCACTCCACCAAATTTGCGATTGAAAGCATCAACATCAACCCTTCTGTTGCCTACAAGGTTAACGATCAGTTATCGCTAGGGGCTGGGATGA
>DWUQ01000029.1 GCA_019120675.1 Candidatus Paenalcaligenes intestinipullorum
AACGCCGCTAGAGCGCCGCGGATCACAGTGCGCGAGCAAGTAAAAATCGTGCACAACGTGGTCTCGGTTAGCTTGGCTCCCGGCAATAAACGCCGATCCATGACTGCATCAAAGATTTCGTTATAAACGCGCCCGACTTCAGTTGTAGGCTTATTGCCTGCAAGGAGCGATGACGCAGATGGGGCATCATTATCCATCTGTTGATGGCCGCTCTGAGTGAACTGAAGCATAAAATCCTTGAGGTAGTGTGTTTATAAACCTTGACAATTATTCGATATCCGCAGAAAATCGTCAACATAAATTGTCTACAATTTAACAAATGGGGCGGAATCCCAGCGCACTGATCCTTGCACCGCTTGCCCCACGGCCGGTTCCCCAAACTGGGCTCGCTGGAACTTTCTAGTATTTACGGAAATTCAAAACCGGAGACACTCATGGGAAAACTTTCTACCCACGTACTTGATACGACAATTGGGCGTCCAGCCCAGGGCGTGAAAATTGAGCTGTACGCATTGCAAGGCTCAGATCGCAAGCACCTTACTACCATCACCACCAACAGCGATGGTCGTACGGATGCACCTTTATTAACTGGTGACGAAGTCGTAGCAGGATCCTACGAGCTCGTTTTCCACGCTGGCGACTACTTTGCAGCCAACGGCGTGGAGTTGCCCTCCCCTCGCTTTGTAGACCAAGTGTCAATCCACTTTGGCATGGAAGCAGGCGGCAGCTATCACGTACCTCTCGTTGTTACCCCTTGGTCTTGGTCGACCTACCGCGGTAGCTAAGCAACAAGTCGTTGACATAATCATTAAACTTCGTAGTAAGTAGCAATAGGATCAATTATGGACGCGTACTTGTTAAACGTGGTGACCATGCTTTTACGCTGGTTGCACGTCATTGCGGCAATCGCCTGGATTGGCGAATCCATTTACTTCGTTATGCTGGATAACGGCTTACGCCCCCCTACCGACGAGGAAGGCAAGAAAAAAGGCGTATTTGGCGAAATGTGGGCCGTGCACGGCGGTGGTTTCTACCACAACCAAAAGTTCTTAACAAACCCTCCCAAAATTCCTGATGACCTGCACTGGTCGTTCTGGAAGTCCTACACCACTTGGATGTCTGGCTTTGCACTGTTTGTGTTCGCCTACATGTTTGAGTCGCAATTCACTCTCGTGAATCACTCTGCCAACTGGGAATGGGCGCGCAATCTTACTGGCACCACCGCCAACTTGGTTGCTTTAGGTTTCTTATTAGCCGGTTGGGTTATCTACAACAGCCTCTGTAAGATCATTAGCCCTACCATGGAGAAGGACGGCATTTTGAGTGTGGCAGTAGCCATCATGATGATTGTCTTTTCTTTCTTGGCGGTCGAAATCTTTAACTCCAAAGCCGCTTTCTTGCTGATTGGTGCCGTCATGGCCACTTCGATGTCGGCCAACGTGTTTTTCTGGATTATTCCAGGGCAACGTCGTATGGTTGCCGACATCAAAGCGGGTCGCGAACCCAATCCACTCGATGGTAAGCGTGGTAAACAGCGTTCTGTACACAACACCTACTTTACGTTGCCCGTTGTGTTCTTGATGCTCAGTACGCACTTCCCTTTCTTGTACCCTTCAACCATGGACACCTTTACGAAGGGTCTGATCATTGTGCTGTTTATCTTTGCTGGTGCACTGATCCGTCAATACTTTGTATTGATGCACGCTGGGTTCAAAAAGCCGGGTTACCCTGCTGCAGGTGTGGTATTGCTGTTGGTAGCCATTTGGTTAGCCGCTCCCGCGAAGCGTGAGGCCAAGCCCGTTGCCACCAAACCAGCCGCTGTAGCCAGTACTGACAGCACTGCCGCTACACCAAAAACGGATGCACCCGCTATCACTGACGGCACACCTGCACCTGCCGATACCGCAGAGGCCAGCAACGATGCGTTAGCAGCGGTACACGAAGTGATGCACGCACGCTGCATTCAATGCCACAGTGCTTCCCCTACCATGATGGGCGTTGCTCCCTTGGGCTTAATCTTTGATACGGATGAGGAAGTCATCAGCCACGCTGGTGAAATCAAACGTGCCGTGAGTAGTGGCAGTATGCCTTTGGGCAACGTTACTCAAATGACCGACGAAGAACGCGAGATCATCGCGAACTGGAGCGGTACCGCTAATTAAGTCCCACGACTTAGTTCAGCTTAGGCTAGGGGACGGCCCCAAGCCAACATAAGGCCTCTAACAGAGTTTGTTAGGGGCCTTTTTAATAGCTAGTCGCGCTCGATACGGCCCTGATGCAGTAAAGCCGTTGCATGGGCTTTCGCTAAGGCTTCGCCTTCAGTACGGAAGGCCCACGCATTACTAGCATTGGTTCGTAACCACAGGCTGGCTGCAGTCGTATCCACCACCCAGTAAGCACCTTGCTGATAAGGCGTTAAGGTGGTGACACCCTGCTTGGTTAAAGCAAACACAGCTGGCGGTGCGGTCATCGGGGCGTATTGCAACCAAACTTGCTGGTTATTATTAAACAACTGCAACGGCGCAATCGCCTCATCACCCGCCAAGCCCCATGCAAAATCAAATTGGTAGTGCTCGTGCGTGGTCACCTCATTGCCCATCGGATCCCACCACGAGCTGTCACTCGGGGCGGCACACCCGCTAAGTAAGCCCACACCTACTGCTAAGCCACTAACGATCTTGTACATAACTCGCTCTCCAAATAAAAACACCCACTGCTTTTTACAGTGGGTGTTATTGTGAGTGCGCGTTGCTTTATGAGCTAGAGCGGCTTATACGCATGGAGAAAAAAGCCCTAGTGCGATTATTTTTTAGCGGCAAGCTTGTTGGCTTCGGCGGCGGCAGCGTTTAAGGCTGTCATAGCCGATTGGTTACCGGCCAAAGCATTGTCGATGGTCTGATTAAATAACGCACGAATCTGATGGTAGTTATTGACCTTGAAACTGCGCGTGGTGTTTTCAGGTTTCTGCTCGTATACCGCTACCAGCTTCTGCCAGTCGCCCAAGCCTTGGTAGTATTTGGGTTGAGTTTGGGCAAAGGCTTGTTGGGTTAACGGTAAGTAGCCAGTTTGCTGATACCAAGCTTCGGACACGGGCGTAGAGCTTAAGTAACTCAGCAGCTTGAGTGTGGCGTCTTGGTCTTGGGCATGCGCTTTGGTGAGCCACAAACCTGAACCGGCGACAAACGGGTTGCCAGGCTGCTTGGTGACTTGGGGATAATAAGGGATGCCAGTTAACGAGAAATCTAATTTCTTTTGCTCTTTAAAGCGACCGATATTACCGGAGTTAGACAATAAAACTGCACACTCCCCATTAGCAAAACGCTCGACCGACTGAGGGCCAAATTCGGGTTTGACCATAATTTCGCTGCGTACCCAGCTGATCATCGTGGCCAAATGACGAATATACAGGCTATCAAAATTAAACCCTACTTTGCCCCCTTTATCGTCACCCGCATAAAACTGCTTGTTGACGGCGGCTAGGTTTTCTAGATTGATGGATACCGGCTGGTCAGAGGTCAACGGGCAGCAAC
>DWUQ01000030.1 GCA_019120675.1 Candidatus Paenalcaligenes intestinipullorum
TACCTGGCGATAACATCTCCATGACCGTTTCCTTGATCGCACCGATCGCCATGGAAGAAGGTCTACGTTTCGCGATTCGCGAAGGTGGCCGTACCGTGGGTGCGGGCGTGGTTGCTAAAATCATCAAGTAATCTACCTAAGTAGTTACCTGTAGCAGGGGCGTACGCGCCCCTGTCTTTTCGTTCTTTAGGAAATCTTATGAAAAACCAAAAAATCCGTATTCGCTTAAAAGCGTTTGATTACAAACTGATCGATCAATCCGCTGCAGAAATTGTGGATACGGCCAAGCGCACTGGTGCGGTAGTACGTGGTCCTGTACCCCTACCTACTCGTATCCGTCGCTACGACTTGCTGGCTTCTCCTCACGTCAACAAAACTGCACGTGAGCAAGTAGAAATCCGCACGCACCAGCGTCTCATGGACATTGTCGATCCTACCGACAAAACCGTTGATGCCTTGATGCGTTTGGATCTGCCCGCAGGTGTAGACGTTGAGATTGCTCTGCAATAAAGATTTCTAACCGCGTGTTCGCACGAGGTTAAACAAAAAGCCGAACCCCACTGGGGTTCGGCTTTTTGTTTGGGACGGGTCAGGGTTAAACCTTTTAGGTATGATAAAAGCTCTCTTACTCTGACTTGGTGATTATTATGCCTTCTCGCACCAGCAGGTTAGCCTATGCCATCTATGGATTTAGGTGGTTATTTTGTGTCATGTTGATGTGGATGCTAAGCTCTGCGGCACAGGCCCAACCCCAATCGCAGGATCTAAATAAAACCCAAGCCCAAGCTGATCCTACCTTATCTGCTGACTCAGCCGCAAACTGTGGCAGTCAACCGATCAAGATGGCGGATCTCACGTGGGAAAGTGCGGCCTTTACCACTCAGCTGTTCAAGTACATCCTGCAGCATGGCTATGGTTGCGAGGTCGAGGTTATACCGGGCAGTGCGGCCGCACTTGAGGTAGCGCTCAGTCAAAATGATATTCAAATTCTTGCCGAGCTGTGGGACGGGCGCACCGAGATTATCGAGAAAGCCGTCGCTGCCGGCCAAGTAAAGGTCGTCGGCAATACGTTAGCGGGTGGGGCTGAGCAAGGCTGGTATGTCCCAGACTACGTGGTGCAGGGCGACCCAGACCGAGGCATTGAGCCAGTCGCGCCACAGCTACGCGAGGTGAGCCAGCTCAAGGACTACGCAGCCGTGTTTGCCGACGCGGCCACCGACCAAGAGGGGCGCTTTTATAATTGTCCTGCCGGTTGGATTTGCGAGACCTTCAACACGGCTCTGTTACGAGCCAATGGCTTAGACAGCGTTTACGATAACTACCGTGCAGGGACGGGTGCGGCACTGGATGCCGCCATCAGCTCCGCCTACGAGCGCGGGCAGCCCATTTTGTTTTATTACTGGCAACCGTCGGGCTTGCCTGCAAAGTATGGTTTTCAGCGCATCGAGCAGCCGCCTTTCCATGAAAATTGCTGGGAGGCGGCGCTTGAAAACTCGGATCAGGTGTGTCCTACTGACTTTTTAGTTTCCAATCTAAGCGTGGCGGTTTCCGCGCAATTTGCCGCCAGCCAGCCGGAACTGATTCAGTTTTTTGAACGCTATGTGTTGGAGCCCGAGCAGCTCAACGCCATTATTTTGCGTATGACCGACGAAAAGCTCAGTGGCCAGCAATTGGCCTTGGAGTTTTTAGAGCAGCATCCTGAGCAGTGGCAGCAATGGGTGCCCACATCCATTGCTAAAAAACTAAGCACCTCCTTAGGCTTACCCGGTCCAGAAGGTACTAACCTTGCCTCGACGCAAGCCTCAACGGAAACGGTGTCAACCGAACAAGGCGAGCGCCAACTTGATGCAGGTAGCGCCACCGATACCAACGCCTCTGCCAATGCGCCAAGAGCCTCCACTTCCAAACTCACGCGTTTAGCCGCTCAGCAGAGTATTTTCCCAGATTGGTCGTTTTCTGAAGCGGTAAATCGACAGTTGCAAAATCTAGTACGGCACACAGGGGAAAGCTTCCGAGCAGTAAGCCATGTCATGCTGCGCAGTGTGTTATTGCCGTTGGAGCGTGGCTTGACTGCGACACCGGCTTGGTTGGTGCTGCTGTTGGTTGGGGCTTTAGGGTGGCACGCGACGCGCCGGATCAGCTTGGCGTTGGTATTTGTAGTGGCCTTGTACGGCATTGGAGCTTTAGGGTTGTGGGCCAAGCTCATGCAAACACTCGCCTTGGTGTTAGTCGCCACGGCCAGCTCCATCGTCATTGGGGCGCCGTTGGGGATTTTAGCAGCGCGAAGTCGCTATCTTAATCGTGTACTCATGGGCATTTTAGACGTGATGCAAACGATGCCCAGCTTTGTGTACTTGATTCCAGTACTGATGCTGTTTGGTTTGGGCAAGGTGCCCGCACTGTTTGCCACCATTATTTATGCCATGCCCCCTTTGATCCGCCTAACCAATCTCGGCATCCGCCAAGTGGATCCTCAGCTTACCGAGGCGGCTCAATCCTTTGGCGTCACGCGTTGGCAAATGCTGCGTCGAGTGACCTTACCCTTAGCACGGCCCAGCATTATGGCGGGGATTAACCAAACCACCATGATGGCCTTATCGATGGTGGTGGTGGCGTCTATGATTGGTGCCCAAGGCTTGGGTGAAGACGTCTTAGCGGGGATTCAAACTTTAGACATTGGCCGTGGTTTACAAGCGGGAGTGGCCATTGTGGTGCTAGCGATTGTGATGGATCGGATTACACAAGCCTATGGGCAATCGCGTCGGGTGCGACGCCAATATGCAAAAGGTGGTAACAGCCATGAGTGACATCAAACTGGAATTACGCAACCTAGTTAAAGTGTTCAGCAACCGCCCCGAACCGGCCCTGACGCTGCTCAATCAAGGGTTGAGCAAAGCCGAGGTACAACAGCGCACCGGATTAAGTATCGGACTAGCAGGCGTCAGCGCACACTTTAAAAAGGGTGAAATCTCGTGTGTTATGGGTTTGTCCGGCTCCGGTAAATCCACCCTGATCCGTCACATCAATCGCTTAATTGATCCCACCTCAGGGGAGGTGCTGTTGGATGGGCAGAATCTATTAGCCTTGGACTTAGAGCAGTTGCGGCAGGTCCGACGCCATCAGATTAGTATGGTCTTTCAAAGCTTTGCGTTACTGCCTCAACTGACCGTGTTTGATAATGTGGCCTTTGGTTTACAAGTGCGCGGCGAGGACAAGGCGCAAACGCGTGAGCAGGTGATGCACTGGCTGGCGACGGTGGGCTTGGAAAAGGAAGCGCAACGCTATCCCGATGAGTTGTCTGGTGGTATGCGACAACGGGTAGGTTTGGCCCGAGCGCTGGCGACCGATGCCGAGGTGCTGCTCATGGATGAGGCTTTTTCCGCCTTAGACCCGTTAACCCGCTACGAGCTGCAAACCCAACTGCAACAACTGCAAGCGAATCTAGGCAAGACCATTATTTTTGTGACCCATGACGTGCAAGAAGCTTTCCGTCTTGGGCATCATATTTTGATGCTTCGTGATGGTCAGGTCGAGCAAGCAGGCACGCCACAAGGTCTGTTGGATACGCCCGCTTCAGATTATGTAGCGCAATTTGTGCAACGGGCGCAACTGCCCACGTGAGGGTGACTGTGGTTTTTCGTAAGCACCGACCTTTAATTTAACCTCTAAACCCGCTAAGTCATTGCGTGGCTTGGCTTTTGCGTGGTATATTACGAAGCTTAGCAAAGTATACGCGCTTTTTTTATTTGTGCAGCCGCTTTGCTAGTTTTGAAGCTCAGTACACATTTAGTGTATGCAATCAAACATATAGCCCCGGCCAATCGTAGTCGGGAATGGAGAAAAAGATGTCGAACTCGACACCTGTGCCTGCCGCATGGCGGTTAGGGCTTGTAGGGCGTAAAGTTGGCATGACTCGCGTGTTTACAGAAGACGGTGAATCCGTACCTGTAACCGTGCTAGACGTGTCCAACAACCGCATTGCACAAGTCAAAACCCCTGAGGTAGATGGCTATGCTGCCGTTCAGGTAGCTTATGGCACTCGCCGTGCAACTCGCGTAAATAAAGCCGCTGCTGGCCACTACGCTAAAGCTGGCGTAGAAGCTGGCAGCCTCTTGAAGGAATTCCGTTTGGATCCTGCCAAGATCGCTGAACACACTCCTGGTACCACCCTCGCTATCGAAAACCTTTTCGAAGCAGGTCAAAAAGTAGACGTTACCGGTACAACAATCGGTAAAGGTTTCGCTGGTACCATCAAGCGCCACCATTTCTCTGGTCAGCGCCGCTCTCACGGTAACTCGATCTCTCACCGCGTACCCGGTTCTATCGGTATGTGTCAGGATCCTGGCCGTGTTTTCCCCGGCAAGAAAATGGCTGGTCACTTGGGTGACGTAACCCGTACCGTTCAAAACCTCGATATCGTGCGCGTTGACGCTGAGCGTGGTTTGTTGTTGGTGCGTGGTGCCGTTCCCGGTTCCAAAAACGGTGACGTGGTTGTACGTCCCGCCATCAAGAAAGGAGCCTAATTATGGAACTCAAGCTCCTGAATGATCAGGGTCAAGCTGCTTCGACTGTAGCCGCTTCCGACGTGGTTTTTGGTCGTGAATTTAATGAAGCACTCGTTCACCAAATCGTTGTAGCGTTCCAGGCCAATGCCCGCAGCGCCAACAGCAAGCAACAAACTCGTGCTGAAGTCAGTTACAGCACTCGCAAGCCCTGGCGCCAAAAAGGCACCGGTCGTGCTCGTGCTGGTATGGCGTCTTCCCCCTTGTGGCGTGGAGGCGGTCGCGCTTTCCCCAATACTGGCGAAGAAAACTACAGCCACAAAGTCAACAAAAAAATGTACCGTGCAGGCTTGCGCTCCATTTTGTCGCAGTTGGCTCGCGAAGACCGTATTGCTGTGGTGGAATCTTTCGAACTGGATGCTCCTAAAACCAAATTAGCAGCAAGCAAGCTCAAAGACCTAGGTTTGGAAAACGTTCTCATCATCACCGATGCGTTCGACGAAAACCTCTACTTGGCTACACGTAACTTAGCGCACGTTGCTGTGGTTGAACCGCGTTACGCTGATCCTGTGTCCCTGATTCAGTACAAAAACGTACTCATCACCAAGGCAGCTATCGCTCAACTCGAGGAGATCTTGGGATGAACGCAGAACGTTTACTACAAGTAGTCTTGGCTCCCGTAGTTACCGAAAAAGCCACTATGGTGGCCGAAAACAACCAACAGATTGTTTTCCGTGTAGCTGCTGACGCCACCAAACCCGAAATTAAAGCTGCTGTAGAGCATCTTTTCAATGTTGAAGTCGAATCTGTTCAGGTTCTGAATCAGAACGGTAAAGCTAAGCGCTTTGGTCGCTTCCAAGGTCGCCGCCGCAACGAGCGCAAAGCCTATGTCTCGCTCAAAGCCGGTCAGGAACTCGACTTTACTGAGGTGAACTAACATGGCACTCGTTAAAGTAAAACCTACATCGGCGGGCCGTCGCGGTATGGTGAAAGTGGTGCACTCCGAGCTACACAAAGGTGCTCCGTACGCTCCACTACTCGCTAAGAAATCTCGTACAGCTGGCCGCAATAACAACGGTCACATCACCGTCCGCCATCGCGGAGGTGGTCATAAACAGCACTACCGTATCGTTGATTTCCGTCGCAACAAAGACGGCATTCCTGCAAAAGTAGAGCGCCTCGAATACGATCCTAACCGTACTGCCCACTTGGCACTATTGTGCTACGCAGACGGCGAGCGTCGTTACATCATCGCGCCTCGTGGTCTCGAAGTTGGTACAACCTTGTTGTCCGGCCAAGACGCCCCCATCCGTGCAGGCAACACCCTACCTATTCGCAACATTCCTATCGGTGCCACCATTCATTGCATCGAAATGTTGCCTGGCAAAGGTGCTCAGCTTGCGCGTTCTGCTGGTACTTCGGCTGTATTGCTAGCTCGTGATGGCTCCTACGCTCAGGTGCGCTTGCGCTCTGGCGAAGTCCGTCGCGTGCACATCGACTGCCGTGCCACCATTGGCTCGGTCAGCAACGAAGACAACAGCTTGCGTCAAATCGGTAAAGCTGGTGCGACACGCTGGCGTGGTATCCGCCCAACCGTTCGTGGTGTAGCCATGAACCCGATCGATCACCCACACGGTGGTGGTGAAGGGAAAACCGGTGAGGGCCGTGAGCCAGTCAGTCCATGGGGTACACCTGCTAAAGGTTTCCGTACCCGTCGTAACAAACGCACAGACAACATGATTGTCTCGCGTCGTAAGCGCAAGTAAGGGGCGAACATATGTCACGTTCGATTAAAAAAGGCCCATTCGTAGACGCGCATTTACTGAAAAAAGTAGATGCAGCCGTTGAGGGCAACGACAGACGGCCGATCAAAACTTGGTCCCGCCGTTCTACCATCCTGCCCGAATTCATTGGGCTGACGATTGCCGTGCACAATGGCCGTCAACACGTTCCCGTTTACATCAACGAGAACATGGTTGGCCATAAGCTGGGCGAATTCGCATTGACCCGCACCTTTAAGGGTCACATTGCGGACAAGAAGTCACGGAGATAAGCGATGGAAACCACAGCAACAATCCGTGGAGTACGTATTTCGGCGCAAAAAGCCCGTTTGGTTGCGGACATGGTCCGTGGCAAATCGGTTGCTACTGCACTGAACACCTTAACGTTCACTCCAAAGAAAGCCGCTGGCATTATCAAAAAAGCACTTGAGTCCGCTATTGCTAATGCTGAACACAATGACGGTGCCGACATTGATGAATTGCGCGTTACTACAATCTATGTAGACAAAGCGCAGTCGTTGAAGCGTTTCTCCGCTCGTGCTAAAGGCCGCGGTAACCGTATCGAGAAGCAGACTTGCCACATTGTGGTCAAAGTCGGCGCCTAAGGAGTCACAATGGGACAAAAAGTTAACCCAATTGGGTTCCGTCTCGCCGTTAACCGCAACTGGAGCTCACGTTGGTACGCAGACCACAACGAGTTCGCTGGTATGCTGGCTGACGATATTCGAGTACGCGAGTACCTCAAGAAAAAACTGAAGAACGCTTCGGTTGGCCGTGTTGTGATCGAGCGCCCCAACAAAAACGCTCGCATCACCATTTACTCCGCCCGTCCAGGCGTGGTAATTGGCAAACGCGGTGAAGACATCGAAAGCCTCAAGGTTGATCTACAGCGTTTGATGGGCGTGCCTGTACACGTCAACATCGAAGAAATCCGCAAACCTGAAACCGATGCTCAGCTGATTGCTGACTCCATCGCTCAGCAATTGGAAAAACGCATTATGTTCCGTCGCGCCATGAAGCGTGCGATGCAGAACGCCATGCGCTTAGGTGCCCAAGGCATCAAAATCGCCAGTGCTGGTCGTTTGAACGGTATCGAAATCGCCCGTACCGAATGGTACCGCGAAGGCCGTGTGCCTCTGCACACATTGCGTGCCAACATTGACTACGCAACCGCCGAAGCGCACACCACTTACGGGATTATCGGTATCAAGGTTTGGGTTTACAAAGGCGACATGTTGCCTGGCGGCGAATTGCCCGTAGAAGCCGCTCCAGAAGAGCGTCGTCACCGTCGTCCACGTGGCGAGCGTCCTGAAGGCCGTCGTCGTCGCAGCAGTGGTCGCCGTGGTGGCAACGATGCCGCACCTGCGCCTGAAGGAGAATAACTATGTTGCAACCCTCTCGCAGAAAGTATCGCAAAGAGCAAAAAGGCCGTAATACCGGTCTGGCAACACGCGGTACCCAAGTTTCGTTTGGTGAGTTCGGTCTAAAAGCAACGGGCCGTGGTCGTATCACTGCCCGTCAAATCGAAGCCGCTCGTCGTGCGATCAACCGTCACATTAAACGTGGTGGCCGTATTTGGATTCGTATCTTCCCCGACAAACCCATTTCGCAGAAGCCTGCTGAAGTTCGTATGGGTAGCGGTAAAGGTAGTCCAGAGTACTGGGTCGCTGAAATTCAACCCGGCAAAATGCTCTACGAAATGGAAGGTGTGAGCGAAGAGCTCGCACGCGAAGCATTCCGTTTGGCCGCCGCTAAGCTGCCGATTTCGACGACCTTCGTGTCACGTCAGATTGGTGCTTAAGGAGAACTCATGAAAGCGAATGAACTCCGTTCAAAAGATCAAGCCGAGCTCCAAACCGAGCTCGAGAGTCTGCTGAAAGCACAATTCAGTCTGCGTATGCAGCGTGCAACTCAGCAGCTTTCCAACACCAGCCAGCTATCTAAAGTACGCCGCGACATTGCTCGCGTCCGCACTGTAATGGCTGAGAACGCAGGAAAGTAAGATGAGCGAAACGCAAACAACACAAACCGCGCAAAAACGCCAACGTCTCTTGCAAGGTCGCGTGATTAGCAACAAAATGGATAAAACCGTGGTGGTACTCGTAGAGCGCCGCGTTAAGCATCCTTTGTATGGCAAAATCATGATCCGTACCAACAAGTACAAGGCGCATGACGAGTCTAACCAGTACAACGAAGGCGATGTCGTAGAAATCGCCGAAAGTCGTCCGATCAGCCGTGACAAAACATGGTCTGTCGTACGTCTCGTTACTGCCGCTCGCGTGATCTAATTGCGCAGAATCTAAGTTTTACTACTTAGTATTCATCAAAAAGCCCAGCTTCACCGCTGGGCTTTTTGTTCGTCTAGAGCTTAGATTTAAAGGGAGTGCAGCTTGAGCGTTAACTAGCCAATGGGTTATTTCTGAAGCGCTTTAGTCATTGATGTGGTTTAAAGCATTCAATCTATAAATTAAGGCGTTGTAAATCTAGCAGACATCAGGTTAGAAGCAGGCTGGCTTATTAGAGTGTGTATAATATTGATTCTCATTTAGTTTGCTTTTATCAATAGCACGCTAAATGGTTATCGATGTATGCAAACTTTCAAGCTCTGGAGAGCCTTTCAATGATGGCCGTATCACCCCCTTTTTCCCGTCGCCCATTAGTGGCAGCACTAGCGTGTTTAGCAACAACCCCCTTTAATACTTGGGCACAAACTTCCCCGGAAAAGGTTTCACAATTACAAAACATTGTGGTCACAGCTTCGGGATTTGAGCAGGTCATTGCTGATGCTCCCGCCACCATTACGGTCATCACTGAAAAAGAATTACAGGGTAAGGCCTATCGCAATGTCACCGATGCGTTGCAAGACATCCCTGGGGTATCCATTGAGGGTGGGGCGAGCGGTAAATTTGAAAACACAAACATTAACATTCGTGGCTTAAACGAAAGCTATGTGCTGTTTTTAGTGGATGGTCAGCCTTTGGGTGCCTCATCAGAAGCTTACTACAACGGGTTTGGTGGAGGAGCACAAGTTAACTTTTTACCACCGATGTCCGCCATTGAACGCATCGAAGTGATTCGTGGGCCGATGTCATCACTCTATGGCTCCAGCGCCATGGGTGGAGTCATTAATATTATTACCAAAAAAGTTGCCAGCACTTGGAGTGGTGAAGTCTCAGCTGACACCACGCTCCAAGAGCGCTCCGAATCGGGCAATGCCTTTCAAGGGCGCTATTATTTGAGTGGGCCGCTTATTGAAAACCGTTTGGGTTTATCGTTGGCGGGGTCACACTTCCAGCGTCACGAAGACAAAATCCTCAATGGCTATGGTAAGCAGCGTATCAACAACAACGAAGCCAAACTCGATTGGATACTGAATGATGCGCACAGTTTAAGCTTTAAGGGTGGGGTGACCACCACTGATAATTTACGTACC
>DWUQ01000031.1 GCA_019120675.1 Candidatus Paenalcaligenes intestinipullorum
TGGCTGGGTTGTGGGCGTTCTCATGATTGGGATTGACCCCGGAGCCTTTTGGTCACAGATGCAATCGGGTGTGGATATTTTTGCTGACATCCTCAATGGCGTCATCAAAAGCCTCGTTTTCGGAGTCGTTGTCACCTTGATTGCGTTATATACCGGCTGGACCGCCCGCGCTACGCCTGAAGGGGTTTCCCGAGCCACTACCCGTACGGTTGTGGTGGGCTCTTTGGCGGTATTAGGTTTGGACTTTTTACTGACTGCGCTGATGTTCAGCAACTAATTTTTATCGGATTCTTATCATGTCGCGTGAACGTTCAGATTTTCTGGTTGGACTCTTTGTACTGATTGGTCTACTCGCTCTCGTATTTTTATCGTTGCGGGCGGGCAACCTCAGCTCGTTTTCCTTCGCCCCCACCTACACGGTTACTGCCGCCTTCGATAATCTAGGCGGTTTAAAAGTCCGTGCCCCCGTAAAAAGCAGTGGCGTGGTGGTCGGGCGTGTGAGTAAAATCAGCTTCGACAACCAAGAATACCGTGCGGTCGTCAGCCTCGACCTCGACGAAAACTACCATTTCCCCGAGGACAGCTCAGCCTCGATTTTGACTTCCGGCCTACTCGGAGAACAATACATCGGACTGACCCCTGGAGGCAGCGATGAGGAGCTGCACAATGACAGCGTTATCCTTTATACACAAAGCGCGGTGGTGCTCGAAGAGCTCATCAGCAAATTCCTCTATAGCGCCGCTGGCTCGGGCTCCAAAGACTAATCTCGGATCACGATCATGAACCGTACTCAAACCACTCCTTCTTTTACCCGTTCGTGGCGTGTCGCAGCGGCTGCACTGGCGGTGAGCATTACCGCGGGTTGTGCCAGTGTGCCCAATCCTACTCCTGGTGATCCCCTAGAGTCCTACAACCGCAGCATGGACACCTTCAACTACAAGGTGGATCGTGCCTTATTTCGCCCCGTAGCGTCGGCCTATGAAGCGCTCACCCCTCGTCCCGCACAAAACTGTATTCGTAACATATTCAATAATATGGGTGACCTTTGGTCAGCGGTAAACAGTTTCCTACAAGCGCGTCCACACGACTTCTTCAATACACTTGGCCGCGTGCTGTTTAACACTACCTTGGGCGTAGGCGGTTGTTTTGACTTCGCTACGCAAAATGGTGCGCAGCGCATCGCCAACGATTTCGGCACCACACTAGGCGTGTGGGGTGTGCCCACTGGGCCTTACATTGTGTTGCCTTTAATCGGCCCCAGCACTGGACGGGACACCTTGGCGTTAAGTACGTTTGCTTTAAACGCCAGCGAGTTCTCTCAAGTCGCGCCCATTATGTCCATCAACAAAGTACGCGTACGCAACTCCTTGCTTGGCTTGTACTTGGTGGATATGCGGGCCAACCTACTAAAGGCGGATGATCTGGTCGATGAGGTCGCTCTGGATCGCTACAGCTTTATCCGTGATGCTTATTTGCAGCGTCGCAATGCCATGGTCAATCAGCGCCTCAAGCACGCCAGTGGCAGCAGCGATGCGAATCTGCCCGATTACAGCGACGACTACGGTGACGACGAGCTGCCCAATTACGAAGACTAAAACTTAATTTATTTGGTATATGTATGCGTATTAATCCATTCCGATCCTTATTTGCCATTGCCGCAATGGGGCTATTGGCCGTAACCAGCTCCGCCTTTGCCAAAGACCGCCCAGTCGATCGTAAAGCCCCTCCGCCCGAATTTGTCGAGGTGGTGGCCAGCAATGCGCTCGAAGCCGTCAAAGACAGCAAAGCGGCCCAACAAGGCGATCGTGCTACCATTAATGCCTTGATCGACAAATACGTAATGCCGTATGTAAATTTCGAAAAGACCACCCGCTTGGCTGCAGGTCGCCACTGGCGTGACGCCACCCCTGAGCAGCGCGACGCGTTGGTGAAGGCGTTCAAAAACACGCTTATCCGTACCTATAGTGGTGCGCTCAGCAACGTCGACGACAAAGCCGCCATCAAGATTCTCCCATTCCGTGGTGATCCAAACGCCAAAGACGTGGTCGTACGTTCCACTTTCACGCAAAGCTCAGGCCCTGCTGCAGCAGTGGATTACCGTATGGAGCAAACGTCGGACGGCTGGAAAATCTACGACATCAACGTTGAAAACATCTGGCTGATCCAAAACTATCGAAATCAGTTTGCCGATCAAATTACCCGTAATGGTATCGACGGCCTTATCGACGCGCTCAATCAGCAAAATCGCTAACGCCAGTTGCATCCTTGTTGTTTGGTTGTGCGCCACCTCTCTTTCCGTGGCGCAGCCTTACATCGCAAAAGTCGGGCTCCCTATACGAGTTCGACTTTTTTCGTTTGTGTGTTCATGACTGCCATCGCTTTAGACAACGTTTCCAAAATTTTTCTACCCGAACGTAGTGGGCTACAGCGCCTGTTGCGCCGCCCCGCTAAGGGGTCGGGTTTTCAGGCCCTCGATCACGTCAACTTACGTGTAGAACAGGGGGAATTCTTTGGTTTACTCGGCCCGAATGGCGCGGGTAAAACCACCATGATCTCGATCCTTGCTGGCCTAACTCGCGCCAGCTCGGGGCGCGCGAGTGTGTATGGCTACGATGTACAAACTCAGTTTCGTGAGGCGCGTCGTGCACTCGGTGTCGTGCCCCAAGAAATCGTCTACGACCCGTTTTTTACCGTACGCGAAACCCTACGTTTGCAATCGGGCTACTTTGGCTTAGCCAACAACGACGACTGGATTGATGAAATCCTGTCGAACTTAGGCTTACTCGACAAAGCCAACACCAATATGCGTGCTTTATCAGGCGGCATGAAACGTCGGGTATTGGTGGCGCAGGCCTTGGTGCATCGGCCCCCAGTGATTATTCTCGATGAGCCTACGGCTGGGGTAGACGTCGATTTGCGGCGCAACTTATGGGAATTTATTACTCGTTTAAACCGTGCGGGTCATACTATTTTGCTGACTACGCATTATCTTGAAGAAGCCGAAAGTCTATGTGGCCGCATTGCTATGCTCAAACAAGGGCAAATCATCGCCTTAGACACCACCGAAAAGCTCGTGGCGCAAGCCGGTGGGGGTGACCTCGAAGAAGCCTTTGTACGCATTATGCATGGTCAACAATTTAACGAGGCCCTAGCATGAGCCATTCCTCCAACACACGCCGCTGGGGGTTGCCCGCGGCCAACGAAACGAACTCCACACCCACAGCCTTACCTCCGCAGCCCAAAATGGGCTCGGGCTTTCCCACCCTATTGCGCAAAGAAGTTATGCGCTTTACCAAGGTGGGCGGCCAAACCATTGCCGCTCCGGTACTGAATGCGTTGCTGTATCTGCTGATTTTCTCGCATGTACTAGAAGGACGCGTACAGGTGTACGACAGCATCCCGTATACGGCTTTTTTGATCCCCGGGCTCATGATGATGAGTATGTTGCAAAACTCCTTTGCTAACCCCTCGTCGTCCATTATTCAAAGTCGCATCACCGGCAATCTGGTCTTTATACTTTTACCACCGATTTCGTATTGGGAATTTTTTGCGGCTTACCTTAGCGCAGCGATTCTGCGCGGTTTAAGTGTGGGCATTGGTGTATGGGTGGTGTCGCTGTTTTTTATTAGCCTGCCGTTTCATAACCCCCTGTGGATAATTGTCTTTGCAATTCTCTCCTGCGCGACCATGGGTGCTCTGGGTATAATCGCTGGATTATGGTCAGAGAAATTTGATCAGCTGGCCGTTTTTCAAAACTTTTTAATCCTGCCAGCCACCTTTTTGTCGGGCGTGTTTTACTCCATCTATAGCTTGCCACCATTTTGGCAACAAGTTTCGCACTGGAACCCGTTATTCTATGTCATTGATGGTTTTCGGCATGGTTTTTTTGGGCTCTCCGACTTTTCTCCTTGGCATAGCCTCAGCGTTGTCTTGGCCGTGCTGGCCGTGCTGTGCTTAGTATTACTTCGCCTGCTTGCTACAGGCTACAAATTACGGAATTAATTGTTATGTTGCCGACACCCGAACTCGTACATCAGTACATTGCCGACAACCTTAACTGTGAACACATCGAGGTCACGGGCGATGGTGCCCACTTCGAAGCACTGATTGTGAGCCCTGCCTTTGCTGGCAAACGCGCGATTGCGCGTCATCAAATCGTATATAAAGCATTGGGTGACCGTATTCTAGGTAATAATGCCGAAATCCACGCCTTATCAATGCGCACCCTGACTCCCGACGAATACAAGGCTGAACTGAATGGATAAACTGCGCATCACCGGGGGTAATCCCCTTCATGGCGAGATTACCGTCTCGGGCGCAAAAAATGCGGCCCTCCCCATACTCTGTGCCAGTTTGCTCACCGCCGAGCCCGTCACCCTACATAATGTACCGGGCTTGCGCGACATCGACACCACCTTAAAGCTACTGAGCCAAATGGGGGTGCGCGTTGCGCGTGAGGGCGAAAGCGTCACCTTACAGGCGGCCGAGCTAACCAGCCTTGAAGCGCCTTATGAACTGGTCAAAACCATGCGGGCGTCCATTTTAGTGCTCGGGCCATTGCTGGCGCGTTTTGGTGAAGCCAAAGTCAGCCTACCTGGGGGCTGCGCCATTGGCCAACGCCCCGTCGATCAGCACATCAAAGGCCTAGAAGCCATGCAAGCCGATATTCATATCGAACACGGCTTTGTTCTGGCCAACGCCCCGCGCTTACAAGGGGCCACCATTCGTACCGATATGATTACCGTCACCGGTACCGAAAACTTAATGATGGCAGCAACCTTAGCTAACGGCGAAACCATTATTGAAAACGCTGCCCGTGAACCTGAAATTGTTGATTTAGCCGAGCTACTGATTGCCATGGGCGCTCGCATTACCGGGCACGGCACCGACCGCATCATTATCCAAGGTGTCGAGCGTCTGCATGGGGCGACTCACTCGATTATGGCCGACCGTATCGAAACAGGCACCTTTTTATGTGCGGTGGCGGCGACAGGTGGCGAGCTGATGCTGCGCCGAACCTCTACCGACACCCTTGGTGCCACACTCGACAAATTACGTGAAGCCGGTTTACACATGGAAGAAGGCCCCGACTGGATTCGTGCCCACATGCAAGGTCGCCCTAAGGCGGTTGGTTGTCGCACCAGCGAGTACCCAGGTTTTCCTACCGATATGCAAGCTCAGCTGATGGCGCTTAACGCCATTGCCGAAGGCACCGCGATTATCGTTGAAACCATTTTTGAAAATCGCTTTATGCACGTACAGGAATTGAACCGACTGGGGGCTCAAATTGAAATCGACGGCAATACCGCGGTGGTACAAGGCGTACCGCGTCTGACGGGCGCACGGGTTATGGCAACCGACTTACGCGCCTCCGCAAGCTTAGTCATTGCTGGGCTCTGTGCGGATGAGGAAACCATCATCGAACGTATTTATCATTTGGATCGTGGTTATGATCGTATGGAAAGCAAACTACAAGCTGTCGGAGCGCAGATTGAGCGCATCAAAGGATAACTCATGACTCAACCCCAACGCGTCGCCCGTCCCATTACCTTTGCGCTCTCCAAAGGCCGGATCTTTGATGAAACCTTGCCGTTGCTCCAAGCGGCTGGCATTGAGGTGCTGGGCAGCCCGGACTCCTCGCGCAAACTGATTTTGCCGACCAACCAAGACAACCTGCGCATTATTATCGTCCGCGCGACCGACGTCCCCACCTATGTGCAATACGGTGCTGCGGATTTAGGCATCGCGGGCAAAGACGTCTTGCACGAGCACAGCGAGCAGCACGCGGGAGGCCTCTACCAGCCGGTCGATTTAAATATTGCACGCTGCCGTATGAGTGTGGCGGTGGCGCAAGGCTTTGATTACGAAAATGCGGTACGCCAAGGCTCGCGTTTGCGTGTGGCCACCAAATACACCCGAGCAGCGCGTGAGCACTTCGCCTCAAAGGGGGTGTACGTTGACCTCATCAAACTCTATGGCTCAATGGAGCTCGCCCCGCTAGTGGGCCTAGCCGATGCGATTGTGGATTTGGTGTCGACGGGCGGCACCCTCAAAGCCAATCACCTCGAAGAAGTCGAACACATCGCGGCAATTTCGTCGCGCCTTGTGCTCAATCAAGCCGCCCTCAAAACCCGACAGGCAGAATTACAACCAATTATTGATGCATTAATGCAAGCTGCCATTGAGCCATCGCACAACTAGGCGTTCCGATATACACTAGTTGTACTACCGTTTGTTTCTTATAGTCTTATAGATTTGCGCCATGTCCATGATCCGACGTTACAGCACCCAGTCTGCCCAGTTCGATACCGAGCTGCGTGAGCTTTTGGCTTACGAGGCCGCTCAAGACGACTCCATCGAGCACGCGTGCCGCGATATTTTGCAGGGTATCAAGCAACGTGGCGATGCGGCGTTACTTGAATACGCCCAACGTTTTGATCAAACCCATGCGCAAAGCGTTTCTGAGCTTGAAATCCCTCAGTCCGAGCTGCAAGCCGCTCTGGACGGCCTACCGACCGATCAACGCCAAGCACTCGAATTGGCTGCTGAACGCATTCGCTTGTATCACGAGCACCAGCGTGCGTCCGACTGGTCTTACACCGAAGCCGACGGTACGGTGCTGGGTCAAAAAATCACCCCTCTTGATCGGGTTGGTTTGTACGTGCCCGGTGGCAAAGCAGCGTACCCGTCTTCGGTACTCATGAACGCTGTTCCCGCCAAGGTTGCAGGGGTTGAGCAGCTGATTATGGTAACCCCCACGCCAAACGGCGAGCGCAACCAACTGGTTTTGGCCGCTGCCGCCTTATCTGGCGTCGACCACGTCTACGCGGTCGGTGGCGCCCATGCGGTCGGTGCGTTGGCCTATGGTACAGAAACCATTCAGGCGGTGGATAAAATCGTCGGCCCTGGCAACGCCTATGTGGCCGAGGCCAAACGCCGCGTGTTTGGTACGGTTGGCATTGACATGATTGCCGGCCCCAGCGAAATCCTCATTATTTCGGATGGCAGCGCGCCAGCCGACTGGGTGGCGATGGACTTATTCTCCCAAGCCGAGCACGACGAGCTGGCCCAATCCATCTTGCTCTGCCCCGACGCGTCCTACCTCGACCAGGTCGAAGCCGCCATCGAGCGCTTAATTACCACCATGCCTCGCGAAGCCATCATTCGTGAAAGCCTCAAAAACCGCGGTGCACTCATTCACGTGCGGGATTTAGACGAGGCCTGTACTGTAGCGAATTATATTGCCGCTGAGCACTTGGAAATCTCCACCGAGCAGCCCGAGCGCTGGGCCGCCAAAATCCGTCATGCGGGGGCCATCTTTATGGGTCACCACAGTTCGGAGTCGTTAGGCGACTACTGCGCAGGCCCGAATCACGTGCTGCCCACCTCACGCACTGCACGTTTTTCGTCACCCCTAGGCGTTTATGATTTTCAAAAACGCAGCAGCCTGATTAACATTTCCCCCGCGGGCGCTCAAACGCTCGGCCCTGTTGCCGCACTACTCGCCAAAGGCGAAGGCCTCTATGCCCACGCCGCCAGCGCTGAGTATCGGCTTAAACACTCTTGATTTCGGTACCGTTGTTACCGCTTAGCTATGCGTACTGCTGAAGTTTCTCGTAATACCAATGAAACCCGTATTCGGGTTGCCATCAACTTAGATGGCACTGGCCGCCACACTCTCAATAGTGGGGTGCCCTTCCTCGACCACATGCTGGATCAAATCGCGCGTCATGGCCTCATTGACCTCGACATCCACTGTGATGGGGACACCCACATCGACGACCACCACTCCGTCGAAGACATCGGCATTGCCCTTGGCCAAGCATTCGCCAAAGCCATTGGCGACAAAGCTGGTATCCGTCGTTATGGCCACGCGTATGTGCCCCTCGACGAGTCCCTCACGCGCGTGGTGATCGATTTTTCCGGCCGTCCGGGCTTGTATTACCATGTGAATTTTTCCCGTGCACGGATTGGCAATTTCGACGTGGACTTGGCACGTGAGTTTTTCCAAGGCTTTGTGAACCACGCCAACGCTACCCTGCACATCGACAACATTCGTGGTGAAAACGCGCACCACCAATGCGAAACCATTTACAAAGCCTTTGGCCGTGCCGTGCGTATGGCACTCGAAAGCGATCCACGCAACGAAGGCGTGATCCCTTCTACCAAAGGCGTGCTCTAATTTACCAACCGGGGGCAGCGCTTTGCCCCCTTTTTTAACCACTCGTTATTCGCTCGACATCATGCTTTTAATCCCCGCCATCGACCTACAAGACGGGCGTTGTGTACGCCTACGCCAAGGTGACCTCAATGACGCCACCGTATTTTCCGATGATCCAGGGGCCATGGCAGCACAATGGCTCGAACAAGGCGCGCGTCGCCTGCATTTAGTTGATTTAAATGGTGCCGTTTCCGGCAAGCCGATCAATCGTGCGGCCATCAAAGCCATTCTCGACGAAGTCGACGAGGACGTGCCCGTACAAATTGGCGGAGGCATTCGCGACCTCGACACCATCGAAGCTTACCTTGACCAAGGCATGAGCTACGTGATTATTGGCACTGCTGCCATCAAAAACCCTGGCTTTTTACGCGATGCCTGCAGCGCCTTTCCAGGGCAGATTATCGTGGGGCTGGACGCGCGCGATGGCAAACTCGCCACCGACGGCTGGAACAAGGTAACCCGCCACGATGTCTTGGAGGTCGCTAAAAAGTTCGAAGACTATGGTTGCGAAGCCATCATCTACACCGATATTGGTCGTGATGGCATGCTCAGCGGCGTAAATATCGAGGCCACCGTAGCGTTGTCACGTCATGTCTCCATTCCGATTATCGCGTCAGGTGGTGTTGCCAACCTAAACGATATTGAAGCCTTATGTGCCGTCGAGCACGAAGGTATCGAAGGGGTGATCTTGGGCCGTAGCCTCTACGAAGGCACCTTGGATTTCTCCCAAGCCCAAAACTTTGCGGACGAGTACGATCAATGAGCTCAAATACCCCTGAATGCCGTTTAATCCCTTGCCTAGACGTTAACGCGGGTCGCGTTGTCAAAGGGGTTAATTTTGTTAACCTCGTGGACGCGGGTGACCCCGTTGAAATTGCTCAACAATACCAAGCCCAAGGCGCGGACGAGCTAACCTTACTCGACATCACCGCCACCACCGAAGACCGCGATGTGATCCTACCGATTATTCAGGCGGTTACCGCTAAAATCACCATTCCCCTTACCGTAGGCGGCGGTGTGCGCTCCGTGGCGGACATCCAGCGCTTATTGGATGCCGGCGCCAGCAAAGTCTCCATCAACAGCGCTGCTGTGGCGAATCCTGAGCTCGTCCGTGAGGCCGCGGCACAATTTGGTTCAGAGCGTATTATTGTGGCGATTGACGCCCGCCAACGTGAAAGCGATGGCAACACTCCCGAATGGGAGCTGGTCACTCACGGTGGTCAAAAAGGCACCGGTATCGACGCCATCGAGTGGGCACGCAAAATGGCCGAGTATGGTGCGGGCGAACTGCTGGTCACCAGCATGGATCGTGATGGGACGAAGTCGGGCTTTGATTTGGCACTGACCCGCGCCATCAGCGATGCCGTAGCCATCCCCGTTACCGCCTCTGGTGGCGTTGGCACACTCGAACACTTAGCTGAGGGCGTGCTCCAAGGTGGCGCCAGCGCGGTATTGGCCGCCAGCATCTTCCACTACGGCACCTACACCATTGCTCAGGCCAAAGCGTATCTGGCCGAACGCGGCATTCAAGTACGAGGTTAAGGCATGCAACCCGACTGGCTCGCCCACGTCCATTTCGATGAGCAGGGCCTCATCCCCGCCATTGCCCAAGACGCCGACACGGGTCGCATCTTAATGGTCGCTTGGATGAATGCCGACGCACTTGCAGAAACCGTGGCCACTGGCCGTGGGGTGTACTGGTCACGCTCACGTCAAAAGCTCTGGCGTAAAGGCGAAGAATCCGGCCACACCCAGCAGGTGCACGAAATACGCTTGGATTGCGATGCCGATGTCCTGTTGTTGCGTATCAAACAACAAGGCGGCATCGCCTGCCATACTGGTCGTGAAAGCTGCTTTTACCAAAAGCTCGTAATGACCAATGACTCACCTAGATGGCAAACCGTAGACCCTGTTCTCAAAGACCCACAGCACATTTATGAGTAAACTACCTAGCGATCACGTTTTAGCCCAAATCGCTGACGTATTAGCCACGCGTCTTCCACAAAACGGTGGCGATCCCGACACCTCTTATGCGGCACGCCTGCTCGCCAAGGCTCCGGATGCGTTTTTAAAGAAAATCGGCGAAGAAGCCTGTGAGCTCGTGATGGCAGCCAAAGACAATACCCCCGATCGTATTGTTGCCGAAACGGCGGATCTTTGGTTTCATTGTCTTGTGGCCTTAACCCACTACGGTTTACGGCCGGAGGATGTCTTAGCCGAGCTCGCCAAACGCCAAGGCCTCTCGGGGCTTGACGAAAAGGCCCAGCGTATCCAAACCTAAACCACAAAGGCGCCACCTATGATTTTGCTTCATTCATTCTTTTGGGGGCAGAGTACACTATGAGTCATGACTGTTTATTTTGTAAAATTGTTCAAGGGCAAATACCCGCCACTAAGGTCTTTGAGAACGACGAATTTTTAGCGTTCAAGGACATCCAGCCTGCGGCCCCTGTACATATTTTGCTGGTTCCTAAACACCATGTGGTGTCGATGCAGCACGTTGAGGCGGACGATGCCCAATGGCTTGGTAAAATGATGAGTCTCGTACCGCAAGTCGCTGCCGAAAATGGCTGTCGCCCCGGTGCCGAAGGCGGTTTTCGAGTGGTCATCAACAGTGGCCACGATGGCGGTCAAGAAATTGATCACCTACATGTACATATCCTCGGGGGTGCACGCCCCTGGAAAGCAACTGCACCCGCAGTTTCTTAAATTAAACGGAGCGCATTATGGGTTCATTTAGTATTTGGCACTGGTTAGTGGTGCTGTTAATTGTGGTGCTGGTGTTTGGCACTAAAAAATTGCGCAACGTCGGTGAAGACCTAGGCGGTGCCGTCAAAGGCTTTAAAAAAGGTATGGACGAAGCCGAAACCGAGCACAAGGCCCAACGTGAAAGCCTTGAAACCGAAGCGCGTACTGACGAAGCACGCACCGTCGACGTAGACGCCAAAGAAAAACAGCATCAGCAGCCCTAAGCGCTTGCCCACACTGGAACCGGTATGTTTGGCATTAGCTTTAGCGAGCTGCTCTTAATTGGCGTCATCGCCCTCATCGTATTAGGGCCTGAGCGCCTGCCCCGAGTGGCCCGTACAGCGGGCCACTTGCTGGGCCGTGCCCAACGCTACGTCAACGACGTCAAATCCGACATCGAGCGAGAAATCAATCTCAACGAGGTTAATTCTCTCAAAAAACAATTCCAAGAAGCCTCCGACTCCGTTAAGCAATCGGTCAGCAAAGCAGTCGAGGACGTGCGCACGCCCTTGGACGAAGCGCGCCAAGCGGTCAACACCACAACCGAAGAGCTTAAAAAGCCCTTTGTGGACATTCAGGACTCTGTCACCAAGGTCAGCGAGCAGGTCAAAGACCCTCTTGCCGAAGCACGCAAGGCGGTGTCCGAGCTGTCTAACTCCATTACGAAGCTGCCTGACGGCGATACCCCTTCTCCGGAAAGCCAACTGGCTGCGCCCAACGTGCCAGCCGATACGGCTCAGCAGGCAACGTCCACAGCCGCTCCTGAACCCATTACCGGGGCCGCCTCGTCAGTCAGCGATGACACCACATCGCAAGCCATCACGCAGGCTGCCCCCCAACAGCCAGCATCTGAGCCTATGGACACCACCCGAAGCTCACTGGCTT
>DWUQ01000032.1 GCA_019120675.1 Candidatus Paenalcaligenes intestinipullorum
AGAGCAATCAGTGCAGGAAGAAATCTTTGCATCACTACCTCCTAGCGTGAGTATGGGGAATAAAGGTCAAACGGTACGGAACCATTTGATCCGCTGCGACTAGGGGCAGGACTGGAAGACGATGCAGACGAAGAAGAGGTATTGGCTTGTGCCGCACCCATCGCTGCAGGAGCGTTCGCTTCACTGCCACTCGCAGTTTCGCTAGGCTGCTTGGCAATTTGTTGCGTGATTTTATCTAAGGGCAAATAGAACATATTGCTGCCGCTTGGCACATCAATTAAGACTTTTGAGGTGCTTTGCAGGATTTCTTGCATGGTAGTTAAGTAGAGACGATCACGCATGACGTCTGGCGCTTTGCGGTATTCGCTCAGGACGCTGTCAAAGCGTGCGGTATCCCCCGTAGCGTCCCCAACGGTTTTGGCACGATAGGCCTCAGCGTCCTCCATCATACGGGCGACTTGACCTTGGGCTTCGGGCAGCACGCGGTTGGCGTAAGCATTACCTTCGTTAACTAAACGCTCACGGTCTTGACCTGCTTTGATGGCATCATCAAAGGCGGCTTGAACCTGCTCAGGCGGTTGGACGTTTTGAATGGCGACGGTACTGATTTCAATGCCCGTGTGATAACGCTCAACGATACTTTGTGCTAAGCGTAGAACCTCTTGGGCGACTTCGGTACGACCTGAATACAAAACAAAATCCATAGGCTTGCGGCCAACCACTTCGCGCATGGCGGTTTCAGCCGCTTGACGCACCGCTTCGTCAGGATCATTGACGTTAAATAAGTAATCGGGTGCGCCATCGGGTTTGAGGCGGTACTGCACCACAAATTGCACATCAACAATGCTTTCGTCCGCCGTAAGCATCAGTGACTCGTTGGAGACTTTGTTTTGGGAGCTGGTACGATAGCCCACTTCAAAAGTGCGTAACTGTGCGACATTGACCAGCTGACTGCGCTCGATAGGCTTTGGCCAATGCCACTGCAAGCCTGGACCCAAGGTGCGGGTGTACTCACCAAAGCGAGTGACCACACCGACTTGACCCTCTTCGACAATTACAAAACCACTGGCTGCCCAAAGGCCTACCACGGCAATAGCTAAACCGGCGGCTATTTTCTTTGAGCCACGTGGAAAGTTTGGCATGGTCGGCCCCCCGCCTTGTGGTGGACGATTACCGCCGCCATTTTTTTTGTTTTTCCGGCCAATGACCGAACCAAGTCGATTATTGAAATCGCGCCATACTTCATCCAAATCAGGCGGACCATCGGGCTTAGATTCAGGACGACGAGGAGGTTGTTGTTGACCATCCTTGTCGCCACTGCGTCCCCAACCGGGGTCATTAAGGTTATAAATTCTTGACATGAAAGGCAGTATTTTGTTGGGTTTGACCAATCTCGACAATGGCATCACGTAATAAGTCGAGCCCGTTACGTGTTAACGCACTAACAAAGACTCGCGCAATGTTACCATGCTCATCGCGTTCGATTCTAGGTTCAAACTCGGTTTCATCGATTTTGTTATAGACCAGCACACGGGGGATTTCCGCTGCACCGATATCTTCAAGCACCTTGTGCACCTCATGCACTTGTTCATCTCGCTGTGAACTCGACGCATCAACGACATGCAGCAACAGTTGAGCATGAATGGTTTCTTCTAGTGTAGCCCGAAATGCGGCAATGAGCGTGGGCGGAAGATCACGAATAAAGCCTACGGTGTCAGACATGACAACTTGGCCAGCCCCTTCAATCCATACACGACGCGTAGTGGTGTCGAGCGTCGCAAACAATTGATCGGCCGCATAGGCTTTTGATTGGGTTAAAGCATTAAACAACGTGGACTTCCCAGCATTCGTGTAGCCCACCAACGACACACTGAAGGCTGAATTACGTAAGCGAGCGCGTCGTTGAGTGGTGCGCTGACGTTGCAGTTTGTCTAAGCGTTCGCGTAATTTTCGAACCTTGTCGCCAATCATGCGTCGATCCAGCTCTAACTGGGACTCACCAGGCCCGCGCACCCCTATACCACCTTGCTGGCGTTCTAAGTGCGTCCACATACGCGTTAATCGCGTCGATAAATGCTGAAGTTGGGCCAACTCAACTTGTAGCTTACCTTCGTGGCTTTGAGCGCGTAAGGCAAAAATATCGAGAATAAGGATCACCCGATCCACGACACGGCGTTGGAAACTACGTTCGAGATTTCGTTGTTGGGCTGGGCTTAATGGCTGATCAAAAAGTATGATTTCGGCTTGGTGCTCGTCGGCACGAAGCACGGCTTCCTCGAGTTTGCCACTACCGATAAAATGGGCCGCATCAGGACGACTACGCTTTGCTACCACCACATCGACAATCTGTGCGCCGGCCCCTTGGGCAAGCATTAAAAATTCTTCAGCATGCGCGGCATAATCCAGCTCACCCATATCAACACTAATGACAAGGGCTTTCATCGGCGAGGACTCAAAGAAATACCCGCTGGTGCGAGAAGATGACCAGCGGGTAATAAATGGAAAAAATAGAGCTTATTCAGCGTTATCATCCGATTTTAAAGACACAGGTCGTGCCGGTACTACAGTGGAAATCGCGTGCTTGTACACCATTTGGGTAACGGTATTACGTAGCAACACGACGTATTGATCGAAGGACTCGACCTGGCCCTGTAGTTTGATGCCATTTACCAAGTAAATGGATACAGGAATGTGTTCTTTACGCAGGGCGTTTAGAAATGGGTCTTGTAATATTTGCCCTTTATTGCTCATTGGCGAAGCTCCAGTTATGTTGTTGTCAGTGTAAACCATTCGCAGTCTTATACTGTACAAGGTTTTGCATAAATGCGCACCCTTGCACAGTGAGAAAGCAGGGTCTATGGATTTAAAAGTGCAGTTAAAGCTTGAATTAGCTGATCACATTGCTCAGGGGTACCGACCGTAATGCGCAGGTAATCCTGTATACGTGGCTGCGAAAAATGTCGAATGAGTATATTTTGCGCGCGTAACGCTTGCTGCAGCTGGGCCGCATCGTGTTCGGGATGTGTGGCAAACACAAAATTTGTGCTAGAAGGTAAAACCTTAAAGCCCAAGCGGCTCAACGCTTCAGTAAGCCGAATACGCGATTCAAGAATTTTTTGTATGCATTCGTGCAAGTAGGCTTGATCTTGAATCGCTGCGGTCGCACCCGCTAAGGCAAGACGATCAAGCGGGTAGGAGTTAAAGCTGTCTTTGATGCGCTCCAGCCCCTGGATAAGCTCGGGCTGTGCCAAAGCAAAGCCCACTCGTAAACCAGCTAACGCATACGACTTAGAAACTGTTTGCACTACCACCAAATTAGGATGCTCTGCGACTAAGCAAGACGCACTTTTCCCACCAAAGTCAATGTACGCCTCATCCACTACGACCACGGTATCAGGATTAGCACGTAAGATTTGCTGAATTTGATCGAGCTCTAGAAGCAAGCTTGTCGGCGCATTTGGATTAGCAAAAATAATACCTGCTGGGGGCTGCTCCCGTGTTTGGGTGTAGTCCGCAACGCGTAGGGTAAAATCCTCATCCAGCGGCACCACTTCGGCGGGGACTTGATAGTACTGGCAATAGGTGTAATAAAAACTATAGCTAATATCAGGTAGCAGTAGCGGACGACCACCACGCAAAAACAACCCACTAAAAATATGCGCTAACACCTCGTCAGAGCCATTGCCGACAAACACATGCTCGGGACTTAATTGATGCAGCTCAGCGATGGCTTGGCGTAGGGCTAAGGCATCATAACTTGGGTATAGCCGCAACCGTTCGTCCGCTGCATCACGTATGGCGGCCAAAGCTTTGGGCGACGGCCCATAAGGATTTTCGTTGGTATTAAGTTTAATGAGCTGGTCGGCATTAAGCTGCTCGCCCGGCACATACGGTCGTAATTGACGTACCTGATCACTCCAAAACTGACTCACTTTTTTTCCTGCGCGTAAGGGTTACGAGAGGTTTTCATCTCGATACGTAGGGGCGTTCCGATCAAATCAAAGGCTTCGCGGAAACGGCTTTCCAAGTAACGTCGGTAAGAATCCGATACGGCCTCTAGCTGGTTACCATGGATGATTATTAGGGGCGGATTTTGGCCGCCTTGGTGGGCATAGCGCAGTTTGGGACGGAAAATCCCTTTGCGAGGTGGCTGCTGTTGCTCGACCGCGGCATGCAACACTCGTGTCAGCTTGGGTGTCGACAAACGGCTAAACGCGGCCGCGTGCGCTTGACGAACAGAGCGTAAAGTGGGAGCAATACCCTGCCCTTTTAAAGCCGAAATCGTATGCAACTTGGCAAAATTAAGGAAATGCAATTTACGCTCGAAGTCACGCTGCACCCACTCGCGACGATAGCTGTCGATCGCGTCCCATTTATTGATGGCGACGACCAAAGCACGCCCAGTTTCGACCACAAAGCCGGCAATGCTGGCGTCTTGATCAGAAATATCGCTGTCTGCATCCAGCATTAAGAGCACCACATTGCATGCTTCGATTGCTTGCAAGGTCTTGATGACGGAAAACTTTTCGATGGTCTCAAAGACTTTGCCACGTCGACGTAAGCCTGCGGTATCGATGAGGGTATAAGGCACGCCATCGCGCTCAAACTCGATTTCAATCGCATCACGTGTGGTACCTGGCTGATCGTAAGCAATGACCCGCTCTTCCCCCACTAAGCTATTAATGAAGGTGGACTTACCCACATTGGGACGCCCTACGATAGCAAGCTTAATGCGGTGTGTACGCGCTTCTGACGCGGAGTCATCCTCCGGATCGAACTCTGGCTCGTCTAATGGCTCGGGCTCCGGCTCAGGCAAGTGAGATAAGGCGAGCTCCACCATATCGACAACCCCATCACCATGTGCAGCTGAGATTAAATGCGGCTCGCCTAAACCAAGCTCATAAAAATCAACATCCACACTGCCAGGATTACGGCCTTCGGCTTTATTGACCGCTAACACGACGGGCTGACCGCCGCGCCGCAGTAAGTCAGCAATGTCAAAATCCAAACGGTTGAGCCCTTCGCGACCATCCACGAGAAACACAATGACATCGGCTTCGGCGATCGCTTGCTGGGTTTGGCGAGCCATTTCCAGCAACATACCCTCTTTGGCGACAGGTTCAAAACCACCGGTGTCCACAACGAGGTACGGACGGGAACCAACGCGCCCTTCTCCGTAATGACGGTCCCGAGTTAAACCAGGAAAATTGGCAACCAAAGCCTGTCGTGAACGGGTTAAGCGATTAAAAAGAGTCGATTTACCCACATTAGCGCGCCCAACAAGCGCAACTACGGGTTTAAAAACTGTGTGCGTCAATTGGCATCCACTAATAATAAATTACCGTTACCGGTTTGCAGCACTACGCCTTCGCTAGTGCCGACTAGGGGAGATTGCATCGCACCGCCCCCTACGTTAATACGCCCTAAAAGGCGCCCATCCGAACGGGACAAGAAATGCAAGACCCCTGCATAATCCCCAACGACTAAGGCCTGGGTAATCACAGTGGGGGGCGATAATTGGCGATTTTTTAAAGCGTTTTGTGTCCAGATATTGATCCCATCTTGGAGGGTAAATGCATTTAAAACATCGTGCTCGTTGGCCACAAATAAAAAGCGGCTGTCCGATGCGGGCCCAGTTTTAGTGGAATAGTTCTGATTCCACAGAGGCATACCACCTTGAGAAAGATCGAAGCACGCTATGCGCCCCTGATAAGCGGCCGCGCACATGATTGGTCCCTGAAACTGAGGCGCACCTACCACATCGATAATACGCTCAAGGTCGGTCGCACCTTTGGATACAGCGATGGTTTCTTCCCATTGCACGGCACCGCTTTCAGCGTCAATCGCCATCATTCGGCCATTGGGCATGCCTGCGAAGACTAAGCCGTCAATAATTTCCATTTGGGAAGCAGCCTTTAAGGCCAACGCAGGACCTGGGCGCTGCACGCTCCAGCGCACAGCGCCATCGCGTAAATCGAAAGCCTGTAAGCGGTAGTCACCCGTACGAACCACGGCAATGCCATAGCCCACCACAGGCGGTACATTGACCTCGGTAGCGGCTTTAGCGCGCCACATTTCTTCGCCTTGATCATTAAGTGCAATCACATAACCATCGTGAGTCGCCACGACAACCGCGCGCCCGTCTGCCCCTACCCCTGCGCTAAGACGGGCATCAAGCTTCTTGGACCAAAGTGTGCTGCCGCTGTTGAGGTCAACCTTTACAACTTGCCCGTTAGTGCTGGCGGCATACACATACCCGCCCACCACTGTCGGCGCAAAGCCAAAATCAGCTTTGCCGCCTAACGATACTGACCACTTTTGTACTGGACTCAGGCTGGCGTCTTCGATAGCGCTAAGAGGAGTTGGCTCGTAACGATTGTCGGTGCTGGAGCAACCGCTAAGCGTGGCTAAAGATAGCGCTAAGCAACCTGCCAACACAGACATTTTAAAGGACGGCATCATAGTTACTCCTCAATCGCATCGATTTTTAACTGGATGAGCTCGGCCAAGGGGGCCTCACCGGTGTGTTCTTTGGCTTGGCGCCAAGCGGCTAAAGCCTGAGAGGTGTCTTGTTGGATATACCAAATATCGCCCTGGCGATCGAGGTAAAGCCCTTCAAATGCAGCAGGAGGGGAAGTCAACTGTGCCAAAGCTTGATCGAACTCTTTTTTCTCCGCCAAAACCGTTGCTAAACGTAACTGAGCGACGGGAACCATAGCGGGATCTTTGCTGTGCTGCACGAGCCATTCGAATTGTTGCTGCGCAGCATCGAGCTCACCTTGCTTGTACAGTGTTGTACCCGCTATCAGTACACCTCGACTGGCGTAAGCGGAGCTGCCGTAGTCGTTTTGTAGAGTTTGACTGGCTGCTAATAGACGAGCATTAGACTCAGAGTCGGATTGCTGTGCTGCGCGCTGCAGCGCTTCGAAGTAACCCATTGCTTGATGGGTACGGTTCTGCTCATACCATTGCCAACCGCGCCAACCTAAAACCGCTGCGGCAGCCAAGCAGGCCACAATGACGCACAAGGTACCGTAACGACTCCACCAATCACGCAGGGAGTCAAGCTTTTCCTGCTCTTCGAAATCATAAGCCATGTGTCTTTACCTTGTTGTGTAAAACGTTGGGGAGCTCTGCAAAAGGAATGCTTTGTTGTTGTTCGGTACTGTCAGCGGTCGCTCGCAGCCATTTCACACTGGCTTCGCGCTGTGCAAGCTCGTTTTCACCTAGAATCACTGCCACGACGGCACCACTTTGGTCGGCACGCTTGAATTGGGATTTGAATCCGCTTGACCCCGCATGCACAATCACCCGCATACCACGATCACGTAGAGCCTCAGCCAATTGTGCTGCTTGACGCTGCGCGGCATCGCCTTGGTGAATCATGTAAACATCGCACTCGGTAGAAGCGGCTAACACATCATTTTGACTGCATAGCTCTAGGAGTCGCTCCATGCCGATGGCGAAACCAACTGCGGGTGCGGCTTTACCGCCTAATAGCTCAACTAGGCCATCATAACGCCCACCCCCACATATGGTGCCTTGAGCGCCTAATTCGTCCGTAATCCACTCAAAAACCGTAAGGTTGTAATAATCCAAACCCCGTACCATGCGAGGGTTTAGGGTATAGGCAATCCCCGCATCGTCGAGGCGATCGCATACGCCCTGATAATGCGCTAAAGACTCCTCACCTAGAAAGTCAAAAAGCTTGGGCGCCTGATTAGCCATAGTTTGCATAGTCGGATTTTTAGTATCCAACACACGCAATGGGTTGCTGTACATGCGGCGGCGAGCCTCGTCGTCGAGGACATCTTGGTGCTGCTCTAGGTAAGCAATCAACGCTTCACGATGCTCTGCGCGCTCATGCGGTTGGCCTAGTGAGTTAATTTCTAGACGCACGTTTTTCAGATCTAAGCGCTGCCACAAGCGCTTGAGCATAATGATGAGCTCTGCATCCACATCTGGGCCAGGTAAACCTAACACTTCGACATCAATTTGGTGGAACTGACGATAGCGCCCTCGTTGTGGCCGCTCGTGACGAAACACAGGACCAATCGCATAAACGCGATGCGGCCGATCGTAAAGTAAATTGTGTTCGATGGTGGCGCGCACCAAACCCGCCGTAAATTCGGGTCGCATGGTGAGCTGGTCGCCATTTAGACTGTCCGTGAAGGAATACATTTCCTTTTCGACGATATCGGTGACCTCGCCAATGCCTCGGGCAAAAAGCTGGGTTTGCTCAAGGATGGGGGTACGCATATTACGATAGCCATAACTGGCTAACCATTCACGTACGATCGTTTCCAGCTGCTCCCATTGGCCACTTTCGCTTGGGAGTACATCCTTCATGCCAGTTAGGC
>DWUQ01000033.1 GCA_019120675.1 Candidatus Paenalcaligenes intestinipullorum
AAATCTTCTTCACCATACTGATAATGACCCTCGTGGTCTCGCGCAGACTCTATGGCGTCTTTCCGTTCCTGCCACCACGCCTGTTATGGAAAGCCTAGGCGATGAGGTCCTCATTGAGTGGGGTGGAGCCGTGCGGTGGTTGTACAGCAGTGTCGAGGAAGCACAAATTCGAGCGTGGGCAGTGAGTGTGGGTGGTACAGCTACCGCCTTCCGAATCCCCCCGGAGCTCGACATTAATAGCCCTTTCCATCCCTTACCTGCGCCGCTCTTGCGCCTGCAGCAAAATCTAAAGCGTGCGTTTGACCCAGCTGGCATCCTGAACCCCGGACGCCTTTACCCTGGAGCCTTGTAATGTATACCGAATTAGCCCCAGAATTTATCGGCACCCTTGAAGGGGAAACCGCAAAAGCCGTAATCGCCAAGTGCGTGCACTGCGGTTTTTGTAATGCGACCTGCCCGACTTACCAAATTCTTGGTGACGAGCTCGATGGCCCGCGCGGACGTATCTACTTGATGAAAGAAATGTTCGAAGGCAAACCCGTCAGCCCGATTACTCGCGAACACTTAGACCGTTGCCTCACCTGTCGCAACTGTGAAACTACCTGCCCTTCAGGCGTACAATACAGCAAACTGGTCGACGTAGGCCGTCGTGTGATTGAACGCAAAGCACCTCGTCCTGCTACCGAGCGTTTTCAACGTCTCGTGCTCAAAGAGTTGGTCTCTCGCCCAGCGGTGTTTAAAGCGGCCACCTCCGTTGGTTACAGTGTGCGCGGCTTACTGCCCGAGTCACTCAAAGAGCTCCTACCCAAGCGTCCCGAGCATTCACGCCCGTTACCCACCCGATCCCACAGTCGTAAAGTGTGGCTGCTGGATGGTTGTGTACAACCCAGCCTTACACCTCAAACGAACCAAGCAGCGATACGCGTTCTGGACGCATTAGGCATTGGCGCAGAGTACGCGGCCAAAGCGGGCTGCTGTGGAGCGGTCACTCATCACTTAAATGATCTAGAAGGTGCCCAACAGCAGGCTCGCAACAATATCGATGCATGGTGGCCTGGCATTGCCGATGGCAGTGTGATGGCGATTATCAGCACGGCAAGTGGTTGTGGCGTACAGTTAGAGCACTACGCTGAGTTGTTGGCACAAGACCCTGCTTATGCCGACAAGGCCGTCAAAATTTCCGAATTGGCGGTGGATATCAGCGTGGTGATTCAAAATGAATTGGCTGAGCGCTCAGCGGAAAGCCTACCTACTTTGTCGAGCGAAGTAAAAGTCGCCATCCAAGAGCCCTGTACCTTTCAGCATGGCTTAAAGCGTAAAGGCCAACTGGGTGTATTGCTCAGTAAGTTCGGCTATACGCCTGTTCCAGTAAAAGACGGCCACTTGTGCTGTGGCTCAGCGGGTACGTATTCCGTATTGCAGCCAGAGCTGTCGCACCAGCTGCGTCGCAACAAGCTGGCGGATTTACAAGTGAGCCATCCGGATGTGATTGCTACCGCAAACGTAGGCTGCCATGGCCACTTAGCAGCAAAGTCGCCCATACCTGTCCGACATTGGATTGAATTGGTGGACGATGCCTTTGCAGGCACAGAAGCTGCTGCCTAATACGCGCCGCGCAGCTCAGAGCACGAACCGCTAGGCCCGTACTGGGACGAGCTCTAAAACGACTTTTTTCTTTGACCCCTAGGTGTTCCACGCAATGTAATGTTTACTACGCGTGCGAACCCTAGGGGTTTTTTATTATAAAAGGTCACTACGACGACGCAACGAGCGTGCTTCACGTACTTGTGCTTGCTCTAAGCGCAGTAAGGTGTCTTGTACATAACGAATGTGGGCATGTGCCGCATCAAGCGCGTCACGAGCGCGCCCTTCCATAATGGCGTCATACAGCGCTTGGTGCTGCTGCATGAGGTCGTCGCGCGCACCACTGCCATCAGAAAACATTCCCCCAAAGTTCACACGTACTTCGTTACCGATCACGTCATAGGTATTGCGCATCGTATGCAGCAAAATCGTATTGTGGCTGGCCTCAGCAATGACCAAATGGAAGTGCGCATCGGCGGACTCCTCCGACCCATCGTCCGCTGACAGAGACTGAGTATGGTGCGCCTTGAGTCGCTCGAAGGCGGCGGTGAGGCGTTGTCGATCGGCAGCCGTCGCACGCTGAGCCGCGTAAAACGAGCACGCCCCCTCCACCATATGACGAAATTCTAATAGGTCGCGCTGAGCATCGGGGCTACTTAGCAAAATAGCTTGAAGCGGATCACGGAAGCTGTTGCCGACTTCGTCGGCCACATAGGTGCCGCCACCATGCTGCGAACGCAACAGCCCCGTTGCCACCAAACTGTGGATGGCCTCACGCAAGGAAGGGCGCGACACACCAAAACGTTCGGCCAACTCGCGCTCAGGAGGCAAGCGCTCGCCATTACCCCACGCCCCATCAAGGATGAGGGTTTTGATTTTGTCGGCTATTTCATCGGAAAGGCGTCTTCGTTTCATACTGTTTATCGCTGAATATCTGGCTTTAAATAGGTCTACTCAAAGCACCTAACCGAATTATACCCCTAGCCCCCAGCCTAGGACGATGCAGGTTTACGTTAGGGGTTTTCCCTTGCGTTTTAGGCTTTTGTTATAAAAACCTTCTTTAATGCAGGGGTTTACCCTTAAGTATATGAATTTATGGGGCTAATATATAAGGCTTGCGATATGACATTGACGGAAAGTCTCCGTTAAAGTGGCTTCACAAAACATCAAAACGATGAATCTTTATAAGGATGGAGACTCTTCACATGGGGACGAATACTCAACACGTCGCACCCGTCGATGAAGTACTACCAATACGCAAGCTAGCCCCTCTGGGTCTACAACACGTATTAGTGATGTACGCTGGAGCCGTTGCGGTTCCACTCATCGTAGGCCGTGCTCTGCAGCTGAGTTCTGCAGAAATTTCTTTGCTGATTGCTGCCGACTTATTTGTTTGTGGCATTGTGACCATTATTCAGTCATTGGGTGCGACCCCTTGGCTGGGTATCCGTTTGCCCGTCATGATGGGTGTTAGTTTTGCACCCGTGGGGCCCATGGTGGCCATGGCCAACTCCACCTCGGGCATTGAGGGGGCGCAACTGCTCTTTGGAACAGTGATCGGTGCGGGGATTGTGACAATCCTAATTTCACCCATCATTAGCCGCATGTTGCGTTTCTTCCCGCCTGTGGTTACCGGTACGATCATTGCAATGATCGGGATTACGCTGATGCGTGTGGGCATTAACTGGATCTTCGGTAACCCCGTTGGCCCAACCGCCCCACAAATCGTTTCCCCTGAGCACGCCGAGTGGCTCAATGCCGTACGCGATGCTGCAGCGCCGGGTAGTGCCTTACCCCCGCCACCCGATGGCCTCAAAGTCGCCGCGACCATGCCCAACCCGCGTTACGCTACGCTCGAAGGCTTGGGTATCTCGGCAATCGTACTGGTTTCTATCTTGCTCATCGCGCGTTTCTTCAAAGGTTTCCTGGCGAACATCGCGGTGCTGGTTGGGATCATCATCGGTGCCATCGTCGCCACAGCAGCCGGTCTCATGACCTTCGAAAAAGTCGCCAACGCTGCGTGGGTTGACGTGGTGCTACCGTTCCACTTTGGGATGCCTAAGTTCAGCTTTGTACACATTGCCACCATGAGTATGGTGATGGTGGTGGTATTGATCGAATCCACAGGTATGTTCTTGGCGTTGGGCGATATGACCGGCAAAAAAGTCAGCCAACGCGAACTCGCCGCTGGCTTGCGTGTGGACGGTGTGGGGACCGTTCTCGGTGGTATTTTCAACACCTTCCCCTACTCCAGCTTCTCGCAAAACGTCGGTCTGGTCGCCGTGACCGGTATTCGTAGCCGCTTTGTGTGTGTGGCCGCTGGGGTTATCTTGGTTATTCTTGGCTTGTTGCCCAAGATGGCGGCCCTCGTGGAGTCGTTACCTACCGTTGTACTGGGCGGTGCAGGGATTGTGATGTTCGGTATGGTTACGGCCACTGGTGTCCGTATCTTGGCTCAAGTGAACTACACTACCAACCGACACAACGCCATGATTGTCGCCGTTGCCATCGGTGTGGGTATGATTCCCCTTGTGGCGCCCCACTACAAGCAGTGGATGCCTGAAGCGCTTGGCCCACTTATCGAGTCCGGTATCTTGCTGACCTCTATCGCTGCCGTCCTACTGAACCTGTACTTCAACGGCCTAAAAGGTGATGAACCCAGCGAGAACCTCGACGACGCACCTAGTGCACGCACACCCGCGGCCGCTCCCGTCGACACCGTTAGCGCCGAGCCCAGCATCTAAGGCTTAGCTTCACCAATACCAATGCGGCCTTGTATTTAATACATCCCTAGGCCGCCACAAGACCACACCTCGGTTGATGGGGTGCATGCACTCACTCAACTGCAGTTGCCGGCTCTTTCTGCTCCACTACTTGGATAGCAGCTTTCTCCCCCACCTCGTTTTAAGAGTGGGGGATTTTTTATGCTTAAAAATTAGATTGTTTTTATAGTTAAAGGTACGGTAAGCATCCCGTTTGCACCAGCTGATGCAAAGTCATACCTTGCTGATCCTTTGCCGACACAATCGGCTCAGTCGTGGGCCAAGCGATCCCTAAAGCGGGGTCGTTCCACAGCAGGCACTGCTCATCCCCCGGTTGGTAGGTTCTATCGCAAGCGTACTCCACGATTGCCCCGTCGCTGACCACATAAAAACCATGCGCGAACCCAGCTGGAATGAACAGCTGCTCGTGAGGCTGCGACGCCCCCTCATCGTTGTCATATTCAGGCCCATAAAGCATCAAACTCGTATGACAACCAAAGGTCAGTGAATCGGCACGTACATCCACCACCACATCAAAAATGCAGCCTTGCAACACCCGCAACAGCTTGGCTTGAGGAAAGCGTTGCTGGTAATGCAACCCACGTAACACCCCAGCCCCTGAATAGGACACATTGTGCTGCTGAACAATAAACGGAGCATGGCTACTGCGGTACGACTCCACAAAGTGCCCCCGTGTATCGTGGTGCACGGTTAGAGATTGGCATTTGAGCCCTGCCATAGCAGAAAAAGGGATATAGGGCATTGATTGATGACTTGGATAGACTAGTGCGAAAGAAAAACCTAAAGAGCGAACACTACGCTAATGGGCCACAGACATTGAAACCGCTAATCGTAGCTTAATCAACGCTGCTAATGTGTGCTATCGAGGCCGGCGACGACTCCTCACACAAACCCCAGTTGCTGATTCCACGCAGACACGGCATCCTAAACACGTAGCACCATGAGGACCAAGACACTTGGCTGATTGCCAAATATAGTTAAGTCACTTAACAACACTTGCTTTTTGGTCTACCATGGCGGTCTCAATCACCCGTACCCCTACACCATCTGTGCTTCCGATTACTAACCTGCCACAGGAATACGCTCAGCTTGATCAGCCTGGTTTGTATGTCACGCTTGCGAATTCCAGCGTCGGGCAACAGTACCTGCTGCATCAATCAATCGATCAGCACCGAGGTGACTTGCCGATCATAGTGCACGCCACCCCCATCAACGAGACCTTTCGAGCACACGACCCAAAGCGCTGCTTGCAAGCGATGCATCGCTTACCTGTTGCCACGACTTTGGCGCGGCTACCCATTGATCTACCACGCTTGTTTCGCGGCGCTCAACGCACGGTTTTTATT
>DWUQ01000034.1 GCA_019120675.1 Candidatus Paenalcaligenes intestinipullorum
TGATTTTGCACAATGGCTTAGGACTGTTGTTGGGCTATTTAATTGCCAAAGCCTTTAAACTGAGCATCCCGCAGCGCAAAGCGATGTCGATTGAAGTGGGCATGCAGAACTCTGGCTTAGGTGTCGCATTAGCAACGGCACACTTTAACCCCTTAGCTGCCGTGCCAAGTGCACTATTTAGTGTGTGGCACAATATCAGTGGCCCAATTGTAGCGACGATTTACCGTCGCTTTAAGCAAGCGGAGTAACCGTAGCCCTGCTTCGGAATTCCAGCTTACGTGATCACCAACTTTATAATGGCTACTCATAAACGCTCCTAATCTAAAAAATAAAAATGGGTGCCTGTATGAGGCACCCATAATCAGCATGTGTGCAACGAATTAACGCTGCACGCCTAGGCTGATTTACTTGGCTTTAACGGCTAAGCCTGAAGACTCAACCTTGGTCACGCCTTTGATACCTTTGGTGGCGGCAACAGCGCGATCAATTTCAGCTTGGCTAGGAGCCGAACCAGTTAGCGTTACAACGCCATTGTTAGTTTCCACGTGAATATCGGTGCTTTTGAGGTCCTTGGTCGTGGCTAGGTCAGCTTTAACCTTGGTGGTGATCCAAGCATCCGTTACGGCTTCACCTGCGGAGTCTGATTCGTCAGCTTTGTCAGTGTGGGTAGCACGATCATGTGTAGCGGCAGATGGATTAGCGGCTGGGGCCGCATCGGGCGTTGCAGAGTTTGTGGTACCGGTAGCGGTGTTATTGCTACTAGAGCCTGGCATACCTTGGGTACTGTTAGTTTGAGCGGGATCGTTGGTAGGCTGCTGCTGAGTGTGATTTACAGAACCTTTAGGACTGGTATCGTTTGCTTGGGTATCGGCCATGGCGGCGGATTGCAAGCCAAAACTTAGAGCCGTTGTCATTAAAATATTCGACAAAATTACGGACTTCTTCATAAATACATCTCCTAAATATGTTGGTACAGATGTTTGCTTGGTGTGCGGCTTGCTATCGAATTAAGCAAGTACATCACCGAGTTAAGCAAGCTTTGTGCCTACTATCCTGTGAGTAGATGAGTCCACCTTAGCATTGCTTTTGCAGCCAACAACCTACTAAATGCTACGAGCCTTTGCTTTTTCTTGCCTGATCGTCTCTAAAGCGGCTTTTTTTGTAACTTGTTTACATCTACAACTGAATTTCTACAATTTTATTTTTGTATGCTGATATCAAGTGCCGCTAATTCTTAGCATGTAGCACGTTTCGCGCTAAGCCTGTACGGTTTTATGAGGCCAAACCAACATCAGTAGTACCAGAGCAATCAACCCCAGCATATAGATATTAATCAATGCCCAACCGATATGCTGCAGTAACTGCCCCGAGCCAAAAGAGGCAATTGCCACGGTGCCAAACACCATAAAATCATTAAGTGATTGCACTTTAGAGCGCTCCGCAGGGGTATACACATCGGTGATTAATGCTGTGGCCCCGATGAAGCCAAAATTCCACCCAACGCCAAGCAAAATTAGCGATCCCCAAAAATGCCAAAGTTGTAATCCACCAAAGGCGACAATTCCAGAGGCCGCAATTAAGAGTAGTCCGGCCGCGGTAATGGTGCGTTTGCCAAACTTGGTAATCAATAAACCTGTAAAAAAGCTCGGCGCAAACATCGCCAACACATGCCATTGAATCCCTAAGGCCGCTTGGCTTACGGAAAAACCATTTTGCACCATTGCCATGGGCGCAGCCGTCATAATAAAAGCCATCAGCCCATAGGACACTACGCCCGCACTCACGGCAACGATAAATTGTGGTGTTCGAGCGATGACTTTTAAAGGACGCGCCGTTGTCGAGTCGGCGGAGGCCTCGACCTGAGCCGGGGGTAAACGCAGCAGGAACAAAAATGGCAAAGCAAGGAACGCCAACGCACCTTGACTGACAAAGCTACCGGCAAACTGAGCGGTCGGCCAGAGATCTCGTGTCCAAATCACCACCTGGGGACCAATAATGGCAGCGATTAAGCCGCCAACCATGATTTGTGAGATGGCTTTGGGGCGTTCTGTAGCCGATACAACATCTGAGGCAGCAAAACGGTAGCTTTGTACGCAGGCACCATAAAAACCTGCCATGGCTGTGCCTACACAAAATGTTAAAAAACTGTTTTGTAAAATACCTAAAGTAGCCATACCAGCTGAAAAAATAGCGAGTATGGCACCTAGTACATAGGCATTTCGTCGTCCAATTCGACGCATCAGTAACGCTGCTGGCAGAGTCGACAGCGCTAACCCCAGATTATATAAACTGACGGGTAAGGTCGCTAAAGCGGGAGAGCTGGTTAGCATCTGACCGACCAGCCCGCCTAACGAAATAATAATAGGCGGTGCCGCACCACCCAATGACTGAGCCGCAACTAATAAACGTAAATTGCGCTGTGCAGTATGGGTGGCATGGGGCGTGGTCGATAACAAGGCTGGCATAGCCATTACTCACATATAGAGTGGAAAACGATAGTGCCAATCATTATATATTTTAATATATTAAATAGCTATTTTTAAAAATAGGTATAAATGACTAGATTAACAGGACAAAATTGTCCTAATTACCTTCTTTCTGCAGTGTTTTATAGGAAAATAGTTCTCACTACTGCTGTGCTGCTATCGCATTTATTTCTACTCATACTTTAACGCTGGGCATAAAGAATGAACAATAAGCCATACTCCCCAAATGATCGACGCCCAATTGCCAGTCGTAACACTTCATGGGCGACCTCTATTAGCCGACGTTTAGCACAGCGTGGTATCTCGCCTAATGCGATTTCCACTTGGAGTATGATCTTTGCCGCCATCGCTGCGTTAGCGTTAGTCGCAATCAGTTATGTCAGTGATAGCGTAATCACGCGTATTTTGTGGTGGGTAGTACTGCTCGGTATTCAATTACGGCTCTTAGCGAATTTATTTGATGGCATGGTGGCGATTGAAACCCAAACCGCCTCGCCCGTTGGCGAGCTATTCAATGAAATTCCCGACCGTGTGTCCGATACCCTCATTCTTTTGGCTTGGGGTTTGCTTCCAGACAGTTCACTCTTTTTAGCTGTCAGTGCGGCGTTTTTAGCGCTCTTTGTATCGTATTTGCGTGCCATGGGGGCCGCTGCTGGAGCGGGGCAGGCTTTCGCAGGCGTCATGTCCAAACCCAAACGCATGTTTGTGCTGTCTATTTTGTGTGTGCTGCATGCGCTCTTGCCGCAAGCGTGGCTGGATACGATGCACGCTGGCAGCTGGGGCCTAGACAGCTGGGGGCTACTCATTATCTGCCTCGGCTGCCTCATGACCGCTTGGACACGATTGCAACATATCGTTCACACGCTTAACGCCAAGGCTCAGCCTACCCCTCCATCTGCTAGGTAGCCTTTTTATTTATCGTTTACAGTTTTGCTTATGCTGACTACTTTAATTGCTCGCTCGTTAAAAGCGTTTATTATTTTGCTTACGGGGGCACGAGTGTTGAGCGATCCCCCAGCGGCCAGCAAGCAACGTGTGTATTACGCTAACCATTGTAGTCATGGCGATTTTGTATTGATTTGGTCCGCCTTGCCAGACGCATTGCGTCAGCACACACGCCCCGTAGCAGGGGCCGATTACTGGTGCAAGACCCCTTTACGACGCTACTTGATTAATAAGGTATTCAAAGGCGTGCTGATTGAACGCAACCCACAACAGCGCGAGCAAGACCCGATTGCGATCTTAGCGGCTGCCATCGAACAACAGCACGCGTTAATTATTTTCCCTGAAGGCACACGGCATCCGAGCCGAGAGGTCTTGCCCTTTAAGTCGGGGGTCTACCATTTGGCCATCCGCTGCCCCAATTTAGAGTTTGTGCCCGTTTGGTTGGATAACCTCAATCGCGTTATGCCCAAAGGGCGTATTGTGCCGTTACCGTTACTGTGTACCGTTCGCTTTGGCGAAGCCTTGCGCTTACAGCCAAATGAAAGCAAACAAGATTTTCTTGAGCGCACACGTACTGCACTGTTGGAACTTGCTCCGGAGCCTAGCTTATGAATACGCCCCAGTCGATGACATCGGTTATTTGGTTGTTTGTGGGGATTGGTGCGGTGCTCCTGCTGGCCACGCTACTGGGGCAGCGTTTGGAACGGAACGCCACAGCGAACAACCAAGCCATGTTGCGCAACCTCAACCAGCGTATTAATGCCTGGTGGGTGATGATTGTATTGATTGCCATTGCGTTGATTTTTGGCTTCTGGGGGGTGTGGCTGCTATTTTTTATAATTTCCTTTTTAGCCTTACGAGAATTTATCACACTCCTCCCCACGCGTGCTGCGGATTATTGGGCACTGATTGCAGCGTTTTATATTATCCTGCCATTACAGTACATTTGGATTGGCATGCATTGGTATGGCTTGTTTTCGATCTTTATCCCCGTGTACGCGTTTTTGATTTTGCCTATCCTAGCGGTCTTTGAAGGCGATAATCGCAATTTCTTAGAGCGTACTTCAAAGGTACAGTGGGGGCTCATGATCAGCGTATTTTGTATTTCCCATGTGCCTGCCCTACTCACTCTAGAGCTACCTGGCTTTGAGCATCGACAAATTTTGCTGATGCTGTTTTTGATACTGGTGGTGCAGTCCTCGGATGTATTGCAATACGTGTGGGGCAAGCTGGTGGGCAAAAAGCTAATTGCCCCCAAGGTGTCCCCCTCTAAGACGTGGGCGGGCACTGTGGGTGGCATTTTGTCAGCCAGCTTGCTGGGCGCCCTACTGTGGTGGATTACCCCTTTTAGCTTTGCCCAAGCTTTTTTAATGGCGTTTATCATTAATATGATGGGCTTTCTAGGCGGCCTAGTCATGTCTGCCATCAAACGCGACCGAGGCGTCAAAGACTGGGGCCACCTAATTGCTGGGCATGGCGGCATGCTAGACCGCCTTGACTCAGTATGCTTTGCTGCCCCAGTGTTTTTTCATTTAACGCGCTACTATTGGGGGTGAGTGGTAGTGAAGGAAACTTTAACAAACCAAGAAACGCATCTGCTGGTAACTTAAGCTGGAGCTTGGCTTAGAAGTTAGCGATGATCATCTAGAAAACGCTCGCACGCCGCCACTGCGCTTTGGTCGGAAACAATAATACTGTGATTGGGATGATGCTTAGACCACTCAAAGGCTTGCTCATAGACGCGCTTGGCGCCAAGTGAGGTGGCGATGCTGGTGATATTAATTCTTCAAAAGCGCTAAAGCAGCGATAAGCTGAGCAGCCCTTCGCGACGCCTGGAGCGGGTCACGATCTAGCACATCAAGTCAGCAATTCAAGCATCAAAAAAAGCGAACCATATTGCACAAAATTAAATTGCGTACAATGATTGCCAAGAGCCCACCGGAGGGCCACACGCTAACTGCTAATTTTGAGGAACAATCATGAAAGCTTATCGTATCTCACACGGTGGAACTATTGATGGACTGCGGTTAGAGAGCCTTGTCGACCGCCCTCTCGCCCCATACGAAGTACGGATTGAGGTCAAGGCCGTATCGTTAAACTACCGCGATCTCATGATTGCCAACGGTGCGTACCCCGTAAAAATAGAGATGCCAATCATTCCCTGTTCCGACGGTGCCGGAGACGTGGTTGCAGTCGGCTCGATGGTCACCCGTGTTCAACCTGGTGATCGGGTAGCTGCCTCCTTCTTCCCGCACTGGCTCGAAGGCCGAGCGAACCCAGCCAAGCTCCGCATTGCACTCGGCGGTGATACCGATGGAATGCTTGCCGAGGCAGTCGTACTGCATGAAGACGCACTTGTAAAAATCCCTGAGCAATTAAGCTACGCGGAGGCATCCACGTTTCCGTGTGCAGGCGTTACAGCGTGGAATGGCATATTCGAGTCATCTGACGTAAAGCCGGGCGACACCGTCCTCCTGCTTGGCACTGGCGGAGTTTCGATCCTGGGCCTGCAAATGGCAAAGGCGGCGGGCCTGCGAACGATCATCACATCATCCAGCGATGAGAAATTGAAGCGCGCTCGTGGCCTTGGGGCCGACGAGACAATCAATTACCGTGCAAACCCGGAGTGGCAGGACGAAGTACTGCGCATAACCGACGGCAAGGGAGTCGACGTAGTGCTGGAAGTCGGTGGACAAGAGACCATCACCCGCTCTGTTACCGCTACAGCCGTGGGCGGCACCATTGCTACCATCGGAGGTGTCAGTGGTTTTGGTGGTGGGGTCAACCCGAGCACCCTTGTCATCGGCGCCAAGCGACTGATCGGCATCTACGTCGGTAGTCGGGCGATGCTTGAGCAAGCAGCCACACTTGCAGCTGGAGCCGGCATAGCACCAGTGATCGACCGCGTGTTCCCATTTGCCAAGGCGAAAGAGGCCTACCGTTACCTTGAGTCAGGAGCGCATTTCGGCAAGGTCGTGATCGACCTAACCCAATAATTGCACCAACTTCTCAAGACAAAAAACCAGATGCCAGAGAGTAAAGCACCTCCGACATATGACGACCTTATGTCGCTCGACCGACAAGTGTGTTTCGGTCTCTATGCAGCATCCAACCTCGTCATCCGCCAATACCGGCCGTTGCTGGCAGAGCTAGGGCTCACATTCCCGCAGTATTTGGTGATGCTGGTGCTGTGGGAATCCGAACCTCAAACCGTTAGTGCTATCGGTGAACGTCTCCACCTGGACAGCGGCACACTTACACCGCTTCTCAAGCGCTTGGAAACTAACGGATTTGTGGTGCGGCGACGTGATGATGCCGATGAGCGACGGGTGTGGATCTCCCTCACGACACACGGGCACACGCTACGCGCGCCCGCACGCCAGATTACTGAAGCTGTTCGGGAAGGAGCCTCCTTCTCAGCGGCCGAGACTGAATCCCTCGCCAGCAGTTTGGCTCAACTCATCTCGGCGCTTGAACGCTGAGGCGCACATAACAGCTTTCGTGAATGCCATGCTTTCAAAGTCGGCTTATTAACTACAGCTTTGTCTTCGTAAACTGGGCTAACAGCCGATACCATGTTCAATGACTCGTTCAACATGGTATCGGCACTTTTTTCAAGGCAAGCTCTCTGTGCACCATGAAAAATGCCATTGATGATGCGAAGCGCACCATCAATGGCATTTTATGTTCTGAGTTAAATCAACATGTTACAGGCCAACCTCACTCCCACTCTATTGTAAACAAGACATTTTTATCTTTTATATTCAATGGCTTATTTTCCTGCTAATTGGTAAT
>DWUQ01000004.1 GCA_019120675.1 Candidatus Paenalcaligenes intestinipullorum
ACACATCGATATCCGCTGCCAGCTCCACGGCTACCAATGCACCATAGCGATCCTTAAAAAGCTGTTTGGCGCGTTGGTGTTGAGGGTGGTTCGCTAAGCCAGGATAGTACACTTTGTTAACGCGTGGGTGCGTATCAAGGTACTGAGCTAGGGCCAAGGCGTTGGCACACGCTTGAGCCATGCGTAGGGCCAACGTTTCTGCACCCACAGCTATGCGATGCGCCACATCAGAGCTCATGGTCGCCCCCATGTCTCGCAGGCCTTTTTTCTTGATGTGCGTGAGCCCCCAATTGGCCGGGTTGCCTTGACGATAGACCTCGGCAATGTTGGGATAATGAGTCCAGTCAAATAAGCCCGTATCCGTCACCATACCGCCTAAAGCATTCGCATGGCCCGCGATGTATTTCGACAGGGAATTCACACTCAGGTGAGCATTGAAATCTTTAGCGGGCGCTAACCAAGGCGTTGACAAGGTGTTGTCGACCACATACAGCAGCCCTTCCTCATGGGCCCATTTACCAATCCCTTGTAGATCGGCAATTTGTGTGCGGGGGTTAGCAATGGTCTCGGCAAACACCATCACGGTATTGGGGCGACGAGCAGCCTTGACCTCAGCCAAATCGGTGGCATCCACCAACGTGACTTCTACTCCCAAATTTTGCAACGTACCAAATAGGCTGTTGGTATTACCAAAAATATATTTGCTGGAAATCAGGTGATCCCCTGCACGCAACAAAGTAATAAATACCGCACTCAACGCCGCCATACCGGTAGCAAAACTCACACTACCAATGCCCTGCTCCATGAGGGTAACCTTTTTTTCTAAAGCCGCTGTGGTGGGCGTGCCTTGTCGGGCATAGCTAAATCCAGCTTTGCCTTGGAAAACCGCAGCCAGCTCACGCGCATCCTTAAACGCATATTGCGTTGAGAGGTGCAAAGGTTGGTGCACGGCACCGTGCTCGCACCCTTGACGGCGGTCAGCGTGCAAAATAGCAGTGGTTAATCCCTGATCTAATACGGACATACTCTACTCTTTAGATTTGTCGCTGACGCACGCTTTCATACAAGCAAATTGCGCTGGCAACACTAACATTTAAACTTTCCACCGACCCCAACATGGGGATCGCTACTAACTCATCGCACACCTCACGGGTCAGGCGACGCATGCCCTCCCCCTCGGCCCCCATCACCCACGCCATTGGGCCTTTGGCATCGACCTGATAGAGCTGTTGCGTGGCTTGGTCCGCCATGCCATAAAGCCATACGCCTCGGTCTTTGAGTTTGCGAAGCGTACGCGCTAAGTTCGTAACGGTAATATAAGGTACGGTCTCTGCGGCTCCGCAAGCCACACGCTCTACGGCAGCGGTTAGGCCCACAGCACGATCCTTAGGGGCAATCACCGCATGGCAGCCCGCCGCATCGGCGGTACGTAAGCACGCCCCTAAATTATGCGGGTCGGTGACCCCATCCAAAACGAGTAACAACGGCGTTTTGCCGGCGTCTTCAAGCTCATCCAACAGCTCGTCCACGTCTAACGCCAACTCACTCGCTTGTACACGAGCGACCACTCCTTGGTGTTTAACCCCTTGCGCAAGCTCGTCTAAGTGCACCTTATCAACCAAATTGACGGTCAGCTGATGCGCTCGTGCCTGATCCACCAAAGCAGTCATGCGTTTATCACGACGCTGCGCTTCGATATAAAGCTCTTTGATCGTGTGCGCGGCATGACGCATGCGCGCTTGGACGGCATGAAAACCCGCCAATACTTTAAGCGCCATAATTTTCCTTGTAGCGAGAGTAAAGCCGTCACCCCAAGCTTAGGGTTGACGGCATCCATAAGAAGCCGAGACGGTAATCGTGGGTGTATGTTGCCTACACCCACTTACAGCACGACGTTGATCTGCCTAGTGTATACCCTAGAAACGCTTAGCGGCGGCTGCGCTTGGCTTTGGTGAGCTTTGTTTTCTTGGCGGCTTGTCGGGACTGCTTTTTTGCCAAAGCACGACGCTCACTGGCGGTAGTACCCCGCAAAGCCTTGGGCTTAGCGGAAGCCGCCTTTTTCTTGGGGCGACCACGCGCCTCGTTAGAACGAGGCGTTAGCAATGCTTGATAGCCTGTGCCAGGCACTAAGCGAAAATCAATGCGTCGCGCCTCAAGGTCCACACGGGCGACTTGCACTTGAACCGTATCGGTGAGCTTGTAGCGAATGCCGGTACGCTCGCCGACCAAATCGTGCGTGGCTTCGTTGAAAACAAAATAATCAGCGCCCAGCTCAGAGATGTGCACGAGACCTTCGACATAGAGCTTATCGAGCGTCACAAACAAGCCGAAATTGGCCACGCCTGTGACTTTGCCGCTGAATATTTCCCCAATATGCTCTTTGACAAAATAGCATTTCAACCACGCCTGTACATCATAAGAGGCCTCGTCAGCACGGCGCTCGCGGGCAGACAGCATAACGCCTAACCGCTCCCATTGAGCTTGCTCACGCTTGCTGGCACTGAGCAGATCATCGCCTGGTTCGGCTTCGAGCTCAGGTACATAGCGGCGATTATGCAAAATGCCTTTGATCACTCGATGCGTGAGCAAATCAGGGTAACGACGAATGGGTGACGTAAAGTGGGTGTACAGCTTGTAAGCCAAACCAAAGTGACCCATATTGTCGGGACTGTATACAGCCTGCTGCATGGAACGCAGACACATGGTTTGAATGATTTCAAAATCGCTGCGACTACGTGCCTCTTGGATCAGACGGGCATAGTCCTCAGTAGTGGGCTCATCACCGCCCTCAAGATGCAAACCGAGTGTGCGCAGAAAATCACGTAAGCGCTGTAGTTTTTCAGGAGTTGGACCTTCGTGCACACGGTATAAGCCTTGGCGACGATGACGCTGCATAAAATCAGCCGCGCAGGTGTTGGCAGCGAGCATAAACTCTTCGATGAGCTTGTGCGCATCGTTGCGGATCATGGGTTCGATGCGTTCGATACGGCCTAAGGGGTTGCAAACGATTTTGGTTTCAACCGTTTCAAAGTCAATGGCACCACGCTCTTTGCGTGCTTTGGCGAGCTGACGATACAACTCATACGCTTGCTGAATCGTCGGCAAGACCTCAGCGACAGACTGCGCTGCAGGGCCAGTTGACTGCTGCAACGCTTCCCACACTTGGGTGTAGGTAGTGCGCGCATACGAATGGATTACGGCCTCATAAAATTGATAGGCCGTAACCGTGCCAGCGGTTTTGCCATCCAGAGGAATAATCATGTCGCAGACCAACACCAAACGATCCACATCGGGGTTGAGCGAACAGATACCATTGGATAACGCTTCGGGCAGCATCGGAATCACCCGGCGTGGAAAATACACACTGGTGCCACGCTCGATGGCATTTTGATCAATTGGGCTATCAGGTTTGACGTAATGACTGACGTCGGCAATCGCGACCAATAAACGCCACGCGTGGCGCTCCCGCTTGCCGCGACCAATATCGACGCGTTCACAATACACCGCATCATCAAAATCACGAGCGTCTTCGCCATCAATGGTGATAAAGGGCAAATCACGTAAGTCTACCCGCCCCTTGTACTCGGGGGCCTGCACGTGATCAGGGATGGCTTTAGCCTGTTGCTGAGCGCCTTTGCTAAATTCAAACGGTACATCGAATTTGCGTACCGCAATTTCGATTTCCATACCGGGGTCATCGACCTCTCCCAGCACCTCAATGACTTTACCCATAGGCTGGGTGTGTCGAGCAGGCTGACGCGTGATCGCAATTACCACGACCTGACCGGCTTTGGCCCCGTTCGTATCGGAGGGAGCAATCCGTATATCGTGTTTGATGCGTTGATCTTCGGGAATGACACTGTAGTGGCCGTGCTCATGAACCAAGCGTCCAACCAATTGCTCGTTGCGGCGTTCGAGCACCTCAACAATCACTGCTTCCGCACGACCTCGGTATTCGCCATCCTCGCGCACACGTACCCGATCACCATGTAACACACGCAGCATTTCACGCGGTGAAAGAAATAAATCGGGACCTCGATCATCGCGAATCAAAAAGCCGAAGCCATCGCGGTGGCCTTGTACCACCCCTTCGATAAAGTGCGTCTCGGTATCCATATGTATACGCCCCGCCTCATCGATATGCAATTGGCCATCACGCTGCATGGCCTGCAAGCGACGCTCAGCACCAATAGACAACGGTAAAGAAAGATTGGTGAGCTCAGCCAACTCTTCGAGCGATAGGGTGTACTGATGAGTACGTAATAGCTCAAGAATGGTTTCACGCGCAGGAATTTTAGGGTCGAAGTCTGGCGGCAAGTCGTAAGGGCTTGCTAAGGAGGCGGAACCAGACTGGGAGGGTGGAGTTTTTTTTGCCAAAAGAGCTTCCCATTTAAAAAGAGTGTGTCTATAATACGTTCTTCGTTCGCTAGGGCACAAGCTTTAAAGCCTATTTTTCAGGGTTATGAAGCCTTAGCCATAGCATACAACGATATGCCCAGGTGGCGGAATTGGTAGACGCGCATGGTTCAGGTCCATGTACCGCAAGGTGTGGAGGTTCAAATCCTCTTCTGGGCACCATCCATCTATATCCTCATCCTATATTTACACGGCTTACGTTAAGGCCAGTTTGGTTTAGCCTATACGCTGCATGCACACTCCCTTTTAGTCAAAGCCCCTCAAACTCGCTACAATGTTTCGTTGCCAGTCCTCAACGCACTTGTATCGCCATGCCTCTTTCCCAGCCTTCCTCTCTAGCACAGCAGTTGACGGCGCACGTGCGTCCTTGGCTCGCCGATGACCCCGAAGACCCACAACTATTTCACTACAACGGCCAAGCGTATGTGGTGAAATTCGCTCGCCCTATTAAGCCTCGTTTTTGGAAGGAACGCGGCAGTGCCCTAGCAACACGGTTATTTTTGGTTATCGGGTTCGTCCTGCAGCCTTACGCACACTAGATATTCATCAAGAAGTAGCGCGTTTGCAGCAGTTAAGTACAGCGGGTATTGCGGTGCCTGAGGTCTATGTGCACACCAATGATTTTTTTATCATGCAAGCTTGCGGTCTGTCCCTCAATGATTTGCTGAAACAGCAAGCCGAGGTACTGAGCGTAGAGGAAAAAAGAAAATACTTACGGGCGGCTGTAGAGGCCCTCATCGATTTACATCAAAAAAAGCAATGGCACGGTGGGGCACAACTGCGCAATGTGACGTGGTGGAAGGGTGTCGTCTACCGCATCGATTTTGAAGAAAATACGGGCAACGCTTTGCCATTATC
>DWUQ01000035.1 GCA_019120675.1 Candidatus Paenalcaligenes intestinipullorum
AACGCGCAGCCCAGGCTGCGCGTTCTTCATTCTGGATGCCGCCGAGCCTGTTGGGCTATGATGATGCGACAGGCCCGCCGTTCCTCGGCAATCCAGCACTACACAGTGCGATGCGGCTTTCTCTCCCAACGCTCCTATGTCGCTCCTAGCCGACAACGCCGCTCTTCTTCTAAGCGGCCCCGAAAGGAGCTAACCTACTGTCCCATATACGGTTTCAAGCCTTTCGTGATTTGCGCGCAGCGCCCCTCGGCCCGGAACCCAACCTAATAAGGGGCAAGACGCTGTATGGTTGGGGTGCTATGATCCATCGTATGTATCAACTGGCCATCCACCGTTAATGGCGCAGAGCCAGCACTTCACATACGGATCCCTACATTATTTATCCCAGCTTAACTCTTCCAGCTGCCATTCATCGTCAACAGGCACATAACGCATAAAGGCGGTAAAGGTGGCTTGGTCCTTATCAAGCGTGTCCATACTTAAGCGATCCACTTTGGCGCTGATTTCAAAGCGACAGCTTTCGATCGCTTTGGAGCGCTCAGGGTTGGGGATTAATGGAAACTCGTAGCGATACTGGCCTTTGTCGTGCTCGCTTACGGCTAGAGTGGTGGCGGCATAGGCCTTGAGTACATCGTGGCATAGTGCGGATTGTTGCTCTTCGCGGCGCTCGGCTTGCCCTTCGACGCTGTTGTACACCAAGTTATACCAAAGGACACAAGCAATCAATATTAAGGCGGCAATGATGGCACGTATCCATGCCATTTTCTTGAGGGTAGGGGGAGTATCTGTATTAAAAACGATGGTGCCAAATTTCACCAAACGCCATAAAGATACAATGGCCAAGGCGGCCACGATAATAAGTTCAAAGGTCATAAAATCAAGAACGATAAATAAAAAAGACACGTGCCATACTGCGGCAAAGCCAAGGGACAGGGTATAACTACGAATGGCTAACGTTTGCTCAGGTCATTGGATGGGCTTGGTTTTAAAGGCTTTTTGTGGTTTATGCTCGGGTTACCCTCAGACTTATACACAGAGGCTTGGGATAAACCCTAGGATGTGAAGAGTTAGTTAAACAGCCATTAGGCCTGAGCCCATCGTTGGATAACCTCAATCAGTTCATGGGCATTGTGCACAATCGCATCCGCTTGCCAGTCAGCCAGGCTTGGGTCTAGCTTGCAATAGCCATAGGCAGCAATAACCGTGCTCATACCAGCTGCTTGGCCCGCTTGGATGTCGCGCCTATCGTCACCGATATAAATGCACTGCTCAGGTGCGATCCCTGCCTCGGCGGCTGCATGGAATAGTGGAGCAGGATGGGGCTTGATGTGTGGTGTCGTATCACCCCCCACCATCACCACACAATGCTCATCTAGGCCAAGGTGCGTCATCAGAGGGCGAGTAAGGTATTCGGTTTTGTTGGTAACGATCCCCCATTTTAGTTTTTGATCAGCTAGGTGCTGTAAGAGCTCTTGTACACCAAGAAAAAGCTGGGTGTTTTGTGTCATGTTAGCTTCGTAGTCTTTGAGGAACTCGCTACGATAGCGATCATAATCGGGATGGTCAGGGGTGATGCCAATCGCGGCATTCAATAGACCTCGCGCACCATGCGAGGCAAAGGGCCAAAGCTCGTCATAAGGCAAAGGCTCAAGCTGATGCGCCGCACGCACGCGGTTAGCGCAAGCTGCCAGGTCAGGGGCGGAGTCCGCCAAGGTGCCATCAAAGTCGAATAAGACTAATTTTTCTTGCATACCAAGCGCTTTCAATCCAGTTATAAAACGACCTTACGAGTGGCCATTAAGTAATTCACGTTTGTGTTGGTGCTCAGGCTGTAATGCTGAGTTAACGGGTTGTAGCCCAGACCGCGTAAATCCATGACCTCGAGCTGAGCTTGCCGTGCAGAGCGGGCCAACTCATGGGGCTTGATCAGGTTTTCATAAAAATGCGTACCGGTGGGCACAAGCTTAAGCAGATACTCGGCCGCAACAATGGCTTGTAAAAAGGCCGTAGCATTACGGTTGATGGTCGAAAAAAACACCCAGCCTCCGGGTTTGACCATATTCGCACACGCTTGAATCACTGACGCCGGATTGGGGACGTGTTCGAGCATTTCCATGCACGTAACAAAGTCCGCTTGGCCAGCATGCTGAGCCGCGTAGTCTTCTGCACTAATATATTGATAATTAATGCTAAGTTGGCTTTCTAGGCTGTGTAAGCGAGCGACTTTGAGAGAGGCTTCGGCCAGATCAATACCAGTGACCTGCGCGCCTTGCTTGGCAAGAGCCTCAGTAAGGATGCCACCCCCACAACCGACATCTACCCCTACTTGCCCAGCTAAGCTGGTACCAGTGTGTTCAAGTAGCCAGCCTAAGCGCAAAGGGTTGATAGCGTGCAGAGGCTTAAACTCGCTATGTGGATCCCACCATTTGGAGGCAAGGGCACCAAATTTTTCAATTTCTGCCGGATCAACGTTGATGGTGTGCTTGGACATATCGCTACCTGATAGACATAAAAAATAGGGACTCCCGAAGGAGTCCCCATTGTATAGTTTTTCGCTAGAAACTGAAAAACTTAGTTGGCGCGACGGGAACCGACGATCTCGACTTCTACGCGACGGTTTTGGGCGCGGCCCTGAGGTGTGGAGTTGCTGGCGATTGGGTCAGCTTTACCTTTACCTTCGGTGTAGATACGATCGGCGGGTACGCCTTTTTCAACCAAGTACGCTTTGACAGCGTTGGCACGACGCTCGGAGAGCTTAATGTTGTAAGGTACGGTACCGATGGAGTCGGTGTGACCTACAGCAATGATGGTTTCGAGATCAAGGTTGTTAGCTTGGTCAGCAACTTGATCCAGAACTTGACGGCCTTCAGGTTTCAGATTGGATTTATCGAAGTCAAAGAAGGTGTCGGCATTGAGCACAACCTTGGTAGTGGTTGGTGCAACGACTGGCTCTTCAGCTTGGGCGACGGGTACGCCATCGCAGCCTGGTACACCAGTAGCTGGAGTCCAGAAGTTGTTGCGCCAGCACAGTTCTTGTGTGCCGTTGACCCAAACATTACCAAATGGGCTTTGCCAGTTGTTGATTTCGCCAGATTGCGCTGACACAGCACCAGAGGCTGTGGCCGCCACGAAGGCGAGTGCAAGTGCGATTTTGGAGGGTTTATTCATGTTTCTCCTCGTTGAGCTGATGCTGTTAAGTGACCGCAGCGAACCCCCGCCGCATTATTACGGAACCAGTATAACAAGACTATGCGTCGAGCATAATACTTGTGCTGGGTTTCACGCGTCGTTAGCAGGAATCTTAAGACATTTACGCGTGATTCGTTAAGCAAGATTCCCAGATAAAGCTTAGATCACGGCAATATCTGTAAATACGGGGGTTAAACGTTGTATTTGGGCAACGAGAGCGGAATATTCGATAATAATAGATAAAAGTGCTTACTTTTTTCGGCCTTTCGCTGCTTTTTTATAAGCTTCTGGCGTCAAAGTGGGGTTAGCCCTCATCATCAATCGCATGAAGTGTTAGAATTTCGTATTCGCCCAAGCGTGGTCAGCATCTTGCTTAACTTCTCTCAATAAAGACATTTCATATGGATTCCTTCGCTAAGGAAACTCTTCCAATTTCACTCGAAGAGGAAATGCGTCGCAGCTATCTGGATTACGCCATGAGCGTGATTGTGGGCCGAGCCCTGCCGGATGTGCGCGACGGATTAAAGCCGGTACACCGTCGAGTGCTCTTTGCGATGCACGAGCTGAATAACGACTGGAACCGTGCCTACAAGAAATCCGCCCGTATTGTGGGGGACGTCATCGGTAAGTACCACCCTCACGGGGATGTTGCCGTATACGACACAATCGTGCGTTTGGCGCAGGACTTCTCCATGCGTTATATGTTGGTGGACGGCCAGGGTAACTTTGGTTCTATTGATGGCGACAGCGCGGCTGCCATGCGTTACACCGAAATCCGTTTAGCGAAGATTGCGCATGAGATTCTCGCCGATATCGACCAAGAAACTGTCGATTTCATTCCAAACTACGATGGTAGCGAGCGTGAACCTGCCTTATTGCCTTCCCGTTTACCCAATTTGTTAGTGAACGGCAGCTCAGGTATTGCTGTCGGTATGGCCACCAATATTCCTCCGCACAATTTGCGCGAGGTGGTGAATGGTTGCTTGTATTGCTTGGCACATCCCGAGTGCACCATTGATGAATTAATTGAATACATTCCTGCACCGGATTTCCCGACGGGCGGGATTATTTACGGCATGTCGGGTGTGCGCGAAGGCTACCGCACCGGTCGTGGTCGTGTGGTCATGCGCGCCAAGGCTCATTTCGAAGATATTGAGCGCAGCGGTGGCCGTCAATCTATTGTGGTGGATGCACTGCCTTACCAGGTCAATAAAAAGTCTCTACAAGAGCGTATTGCCGAGCTGGTCAACGAAAAGAAAATCGAAGGCATTTCCGATATACGAGATGAGTCCGACAAGGACGGGATGCGTCTAGTCATTGAGCTTAAGCGCGGCGAAGTTCCCGAGGTTGTGCTCAATAACTTGTATAAAAACACACAGCTCCAAGAAACCTTCGGCATCAATATGGTGGCCTTGGTGGACGGGCAGCCCCGTCTGTTAAATCTCAAACAGCTGGTGGAATATTTCTTGGCGCACCGGCGCGAGGTGGTGACACGTCGTACCGTATTTCAGTTGCGCAAAGCACGTGAGCGTGGTCATGTGCTCGAAGGCTTGGCCGTCGCGCTGGCGAATATTGATGAATTTATCCGAATTATTCGTGCCGCACCAACCCCGCCCGAAGCGCGCGAAGCCTTGATGAGCAAGGATTGGGATGCGGAGTTGGTCCGCACGTTACTGGATAAAGCGGATGATGGCTTGGTGCCGGGTGGTCGTTTGGCCTACCGTCCCGATGATTTACACGAGCAGTATGGGTTGCAGGCCGATGGGTTGTATCGTCTTAGCCCCACGCAGGCCCAAGAAATCCTCAACATGCGCTTACAGCGCTTAACGGGGCTTGAGCAAGATAAAATAGTTGATGAATACCGCGATGTTATGGCGCGTATTGCCGATTTGTTGGATATTTTGGCGCGTCCTGAGCGCGTGACCAACATCATTGCCCAAGAGCTCACAGAGCTCAAAGATGAGTTTTCACAGTCCGACAAGGACGGTCGTC
>DWUQ01000036.1 GCA_019120675.1 Candidatus Paenalcaligenes intestinipullorum
ACACGTAGCATGGTGTGTAATAAACGCATCGTAATCTCCGCTTAGGTTGGTGAAGTAAAAATAGGTAGATGCCCGGGGCTATGTTGTCGTAGCAGCTGACGCGGCGCGTCAAAGTCAGGCATCAGGCGGGCGACTTCAGCCCAAAACTTCGGCCCGTGATTCATTTCTTTTAAATGCGCCACCTCGTGCGCAATCACATACTGAATGACAGCAGGCGGGAAATGAATCAAACGCCAATTCAACATAATGACGCCGGCGCTGTTGCACGAACCCCAACGTTTTTTAGGGCTGGCTAGACGCCAACGGCTAAAGGGCCGTCCTCGATTCAGTTGTACATAATGCTGCACCCACGTGTCCAGATACGTTTGGGCCTGTACTTTGAACCAACGCTCAACGTGGTCTTGAATGAGGCTGCTGTCGGCAGAGACCGGTAAGGGTAAGAGCAGACGATCGTGGGAGGTAGGTTGAGCCACACAGCCCGTGAAGCTGACTTTGGGTAGTGCGGCATGCAAACGCAATTCGATGTTAACCCCTAGCAGGGGGACTTGACCTTTGTCTTGCCATTGGTTCTGGCCTAAACTCACCTGCGCTTGCCGCTGCTGCCAAGCTTGTAGCGTAGTGGTGATCCATTGCTGTTTGGCAAGCAGCACGTCATCCAGCTGTTGCTCACTGAGCCAAGGTGGGGCGGTTACGAGTAAGCCTTGCTCATTGATGCGTAACCCAACTGTTTTGCGGTGCGAGTGTCGCAGCACAAAGCCCAGCTTCCAGCCCGCCAGATGGCGTTCGCACCATTGTTCATTGCCCGCTAACGATTTAGGGGCTGGGAAAGATAAGGCTACTGGTTTACTCAAGAGTGGTTGGGCTCGATTTTAAATAATGACGGTTAGGGTTGAGCCGTTGCATTTCAGCGGCAACCCAATCGTAAACGCGCTGGTTGAGTTGCTCAGGTGTCAGCCCCGTGGAATCGATTGGTGGGCCAAAGGAAATGGTCACCAAGCCCGGTTGCTTGATAAAGCGGCCTTTGGGCCAAAATTCGCCCGCATTCACCGCTACGGGAATCACTGGTACTTGGGCATGACACGCTAAGCGTGCGCCACCGAGTTTAAAGCGGCCCATTTTTCCTGGTGGCACGCGGGTGCCTTCAGGAAATAAAACTGGCCAGCGTCCCTCTTGTAAGCGCTGGGTACCAATACTCAGCACCTGAGCGAAGGCGTCCCGGCCTTTGCTGCGATCGATGGGAATCATTTTCAGCAGGCCTAAGCCCCAGCCAAAAAAAGGAATCCGATGCAGTTCGCGCTTGTAGACAAAACAGACTTGTTTAGGCATATAAGCGGGAAAGAAAAAAGTCTCCCACGTGGACTGATGTTTGCAAAGTATGACGGCCGGAGCATCGGGTAGATTTTCCCAGCCTTTAACGTGCCAACGCAATCCAAGTATATGCTTGGCCCCCCATAAGCCTAATCGTGGCCAAGCAACTGTGAGCTTGTAGCGCCATTTTAAAGGTAAGGGTGCCCAGAGAAGGCAAGCTATGGCATACGGTATGACGGTTAGGGTCAAGAAAATTTGAAACAGTACAGCACGTAAAATCAGCATCTTTACTCGCTCAGCCACTCATCAACGACGGCAGCCAAATTGGTTTGAATCCGGCAATGATCGGGCAGGGCACCGCTCGCAATGGCTTTTTCACCATTGCCCGTGCGCACCAGCCAGCTGGGGCAGCCTACCGCGTTTGCGGCTTGAATGTCTCGTAGTGAGTCGCCCACCGCGCGGCATTGTTGTGGGCTCACCTTGTAGCGGTGCAAAATGTTCTGAAACAGGCCGGGTAAAGGCTTACGGCAACCGCAGCCATCATCGGGGCCATGAGGGCAAATGAAAATGCTGTCCACATGACCACCAAGCTTGGCAAGCTCTACCCGCATTTTTTGATGCATGGCCTGCAGGCTTTGCATGGTAAATAAACCACGCGCCAAGCCCGATTGGTTGGTGGCAATCACCACTTTCCAGCCGGCTTGGCTTAGGCGTGCGATGGCTTCGAGGCTACCTGGTAGGGCGATCCATTCGTCGGGGCTTTTTACAAACGCCGCTGAGTCTTGGTTGATTACCCCATCACGATCCAATATGGCGAGCATTACTGCGCTAACCTCGATAAATCGGCCACTTGGTTCATCAGCTGATGCAGCTGCTTTAAAAGGGCTAATCGATTATGACGGAGACGCTCGTCTTCGGCCATAACCATGACTTCGTTAAAGAAGTTGTCCACAGGGGCCCGGGCGGCGGCTAAAGTGGCCAAGCTCGCGGTAAAGTTACCTTGCTGGAATTGTGTTTGAGCGATCGGTGCTAACTCAGCTAAACATTCTGCAAGCTCAACCTCAGCATTCTCAGTGAGTAAGCTCTGGTCGACCTGTGCTGGCACATACTCCGCCTTGCGTAAAATATTGGTGACGCGTTTGTTTGCTGCTGCCAAACTGTCTGCCTCGGGCAATGCAGCAAAGGCTGTACACGCTTGGATGCGTGCGCTGACTTGTTGCAGTGGAGGCTGTACGGCTAACACCGCATCAACGACAGACCGATCCCACTGAGTCACGAGCTGGTTACGTAGACGCTCATAAATAAAGTTATGCACTTCCTCGACGGTGTTGTCGGCTAATACCCCAGGCGCAAAGCCTTTACTGGCTTCTTCGAGTAGTTGGCGCACGTTGAGTGTGTCGGCGGTGAGGTCTCCTAAATACTGTCCTGCTTGCAGCTGTTCGTAAGCGCTAATCACTCCTAGTGCAGCACGGCGTAGCGCATAGGGATCGCGTTCGCCCGTAGGGGCTAAGCCAATCCCCCAAATACCCACTAAGGTTTCCACGCGTTCTGCCAAAAATAGAATGGCAGCCACCAAGGTGTCGCTATGGACGGGCTCGGTTAAACGATGTTGGTATTGATGATGCAGGGCGTTGACCACAGCTGGGTCTTCGTGATCGGCACGAGCGTAATACGCACCGATAATCCCTTGTAGCTCAGGAAACTCGCCCACCATCAAGGTGTTGAGATCCGCCTTGGCTAAAAGCGCCGCTCGGTCTGCCAGCTCGACATTAGCGCCGAGCTGTGTCGCAATAAAGCGCGCTACGTGACGCAAACGATCGGTGCGTACACGTTGGGAACCCAGCTTATTGTGGTAGACACTGGCTTCTAAATCCTCCACGCGGTCGGCTAGGGCTCGCTTACGATCCGTGTCAAAGAAAAATTCGGCATCCGCCAAGCGTGGCAAGATCACTCGCTCGTTGCCTTGAATAATAGTGCTGGGGTCGTCCAGCTCCATATTCGAGACCAGCAGGAATTTGTTGGTTAATTGCTGCGTGGTAGGGTCAAACAAAGGGAAGTAACGCTGATTCAAGCGCATAGTTAAAATCAGGCATTCAGCGGGTACGGATAAGAATTTAGGGTCAAACTCGCCCACATACACGGTTGGGTGCTCCACCAGTGCGGTGACCTCATCCAGCAATTCCGCGACTTCAGGATCTGTCCCTAAGTTCGCTTTTAAACGATGACAAGCGGCATCGAGCTGTTTTTGGATGAGCGCTTTGCGCTCACTAAAGGAAGCAATCACTTTGCCTTCTTCGGCCAATTGT
>DWUQ01000037.1 GCA_019120675.1 Candidatus Paenalcaligenes intestinipullorum
GTACCTTTCAGCTGTTGATTGCGGTGATTTGTCGGCTCAAGCCACCGATGTATCAGTGAATATCGCCACCCGACGCTTTTTCCCCACACATGGCACGCCAGAAGGCATCTTAAGCCTAGGAGAAGCCGGTCTAACCGAATGCATTCGCACCATTGGTCTGTTTCGCACCAAAGCAAAAAATGTCATCCGTACTTGCGAGATTTTGCTAGCCGAACATCAAGGTGAGGTGCCCAATGACCGAGCCAGTCTAGAGGCGCTGCCCGGTGTGGGGCGTAAAACAGCCAATGTGGTGCTCAATACGGCTTTTGGGCAACCCACCATTGCAGTGGATACCCATATTTTTAGAGTCAGCAATCGTACCGGCATTGCCAAAGGCAAAACAGTGCTTGAAGTCGAGCGTCGCTTAGAGCGGGTCATCCCTAAACCTTTCCTCTTGGATGCGCACCATTGGCTAATTTTGCATGGGCGCTATATCTGCGTGGCCCGCAAGCCCAAATGCCCCGAATGCGGTATTGCCGATTTGTGTGAATACAAAGACAAAACCCCGCCGCCAACCCGCGCCAAACAATAAGCGTGAACCATAGGTATAAGGCCAAACCAAGACCAAAAACACGTCTTAACGCACGACAGTCGAGCGAACCAAAGTCTAAGGCTATGTAAAACCCGTATGGCGCGAAGTGAGTATCTCAAGGAAAATTTTCCTAAATACGTTAACTCTCGCTTTAAGTCGATACGCTTCTCGACTTAGACTTTCCGCCCTTGGTAGGTTGTTATGCCTCAAACCACTCTCGCTGTTGAACACCTGCACGCGTGGCAAGATACCCAGCACTTTCTACGTGGGATTAGCTTTGCAGCACGCCAAGGGGAGATGGTATGCCTACTTAACCCCTGTTCCCACACTCGGCGCCGCTTGATGCACAGCCTAATTGGTTTAGACACCAAGCGCGAAGGCTCAGTACGTATCCACAACACCGAGACCTTACATTTCAGCTTGGATCGTCTGAGCCAGTTGGGACTGAGCTACTGTTCCAAACGTACCGGTATTTTGCCTAATCTAAGCAGCGAGGAAAACTTGTTGCTGCAGCACAATCAGCACTTTGGCAGCGGCATGCCGCTCAATGAAATTTATGATTTAGTGCCGTCATTGCGCACTCACAAAGACTTACCTGCTTTGCATTTACCTGTAGGCGTATCCCATTTATTGTGCATGGCCAAAGCGCTGCGACATGGCGCTGACCTATTAGTGATCCGCGATTTACTACTGGCAATGACCCCTCATATAGCCCAGCAAGCTCTGAGTCTCTTGCATACGCTCAAAGCGCGCGGCTACACCTTGATTCTTAGCCACTCTAGTAGTGATCACATTTCGAACCTAGCGGATCAACAATACCTCTTTGTGGATGGGCAACTGCACGGTGCTTAGCCGCACACCGACTCGTGGTATTTGGATACGCTTTTATCGCTGAATTCTAGCCTAGCGCCTACAAATGCTTGTATGCTTAATGCATTCATTTTGCTTCTTGAAGCCATTTTGCATATTGAGTTAGGTATGAAAAAACTTCTTAAAACCCCAGAGCAATGGCGCGCTCAGCTGTCGCCCGAAGCCTATTACGTAACGCGCGAACAAGGCACTGAACGCCCATTTACCGGTGCGTACTGGGATACCAATGAGCCCGGCATTTACCACTGCATTGGTTGTGACACCCCTTTGTTTAGTTCCGATACCAAGTTTGACGCAGGCTGTGGCTGGCCCAGTTACTTTCAAGCCATTAATCCTGACCACGTTGCTGAGCATGCCGATTACTCTCATGGTATGGTACGTACCGAAATCGTCTGTCAAGTGTGCGATGCGCATTTGGGTCATGTTTTTCCAGATGGCCCGCCCCCTACTGGACGACGCTATTGTATTAACTCTGCTGCGTTACGCTTTGAACCTGCTGCACCCACCTCATGAAAAAATTCCTCTTTGATTTATTCCCTTTATTATTATTTTTTGGGGCGTACAAGTACTCCGGTGATATGTATGTGGCCACAGGGGTCGCCATTGCTGCGTCGATCGGTCAGATTATTTGGCTACGTCTGCGACGTTTAAAAATCGAACACACACACTGGATTAATCTGGGTGTGATTGTGCTGTTTGGTGGGGCCACCATTATTTTCAAAAACGATGCGTTTATTCGCTGGAAGCCCACCGTGCTCTATTGGATTTTTGGTGTCGCCTTGCTGAGTAGTCGTTGGCTTTTCAATCGCAACCTGATGCAAAAGTTGTTAGGAAGCCAAGTTGCTTTACCCGCCCCAGTTTGGGACAAAATGAATTATAGTTGGGCCTTGTTTTTTATCTTGGCAGGCGCTGCAAATTTATACGTGGCGTTTTCCGGTTACTATACCGAAACCCAGTGGGTGAACTTTAAAGTGTTTGGTCTGACAGCCCTTTTAGTTGTTTTTGTGATTGCGCAATCCATCTGGCTGGGGCGTCACCTCAAGGACAGCACGCACCAAGCGGCTAACGATGATCAGCCTCCGTTATCATAATTTTTTACGTTGTTTATGAGTCAAGCTCGCATAACCCAACTAAAATCCCGTTTGGCTGATTTACAGCCGACCTACTTAGAGGTGATTGATGACTCCCACCTACACGCTGGTCATGCCGGTGCCAAAGATGGGGCCTCACATTTTACAGTGGTCATCGATTCGCCTTTATTCGAAGGTCTCACTACCTTACAACGGCATCGTCTAGTCAAAGAGCGCGTCAGCGATTTGATGCCTTATCCGATCCATGCATTGGCCATTCAAACCAATCTAAACGTTTAAAAAGGATTTACATGAAACGATTTGCCACTTTGGCCCTTACCTGCGCCCTCGCCGCTACGCCTTTGTATGCTCAAAATGTTGCGACCGTAAACGGCAAAGCCATTCCTAAAGCGGAAGTGGATGAGTTTGTCGCGACCCTTGTGCAGCAAGGTGCCAAAGACAGCCCTGAGCTGCGTGAAGAAATCAAACAAGAGCTCATTGGCCGTGCCGTGTTGGTGCAGGCCGCCGAGAAATCCGGTATTGAAAAGCAAGCTGCTGTGAAGCAAGAGCTCGAAATGGCACGCCAAAGCGTACTCGTTCGTGCGCTCATGCAGGACTACCTCAAAAAGAATCCCGTTAAGGATGCCGACGTACGCGCTGAGTACGAAATCTTGAAAAAGCAAGAAGCAGGCAAACAAGAATACAAAGTGCGTCACATCTTGCTCGAAGACGAAGCCCAAGCTAAAAAGGTGTTGGCTGATCTAAAAGCCAAGAAAACCACCTTTGCCGAAGCTGCTAAGCAATCCGCTGACCCCGGTAGCGCTGCCCGTGGCGGTGAGCTGGGCTGGGCGCCCAGCGATGCTTATGTTCCTGCCTTTAGCAAAGCCGTAGAAACCCAGAAAAAAGGCGAGCTTAGCGCCGCCCCCATCAAGTCGGACTTTGGTTGGCACATCGTGTTAGTCGAAGACCAACGTGCCCTTCAGTTCCCAAGCTTCGAAGAAGCCAAGCCTCAACTCGAAGAAATGATGCGTCAAAGCAAGCTCGAAGAGTACCAACAGTCCTTATTCAAGGCTGCGGACATCAAGTAATACTCTTAGTTGCGCTTCATCCAGCACCGTTACGCCGAGCTCTTGGGCTCGGCGTAATTTACTTCCCGCCTCGTCACCCGCCACTACATAAGCGGTTTTAGCGGACACCGAACCGGTAACTTTGGCACCCGCCGCTAATAGATAGCGCGTGGCTTCGTCGCGTGTCCATGTAGGCAAAGTCCCCGTGAGCACCACACTTTTGCCGGTAAGCGCACTGCCGTGTACCGATAACGCTGCAGACTCATCAATGGTCACGCCCGATTGCAATAAACGCACAATGGCTGAGCGATTGTGGGGCTCTTGGAAAAAATGCGCAATGGACGCCGCAACGATCGGCCCCACATCGGCAACCCGTAACAGATCACTCTCCTCGGCCTCCATGAGGTTTTCCAAGCTGCCATAGTAGCGAGCGACCTCTCGGGCGGTGGTCTCGCCCACATGACGAATCCCTAAGGCATACAATAGACGTTCGAGACGGGGATGACGTGCCGCATTGATGGCTTTGATCACATTCTCAGCGGATTTTTTGCCCATGCGAGGCAGCGCCGCCAACTCCTCGGCTCGTAGCGTATAGAGATCGGCTAAGGTTTTGACCCGACCGCTGTCCACCAATTGGTCAATGAGCTTTTCACCTAAACCATCAATATCCAGCGCTTTACGGGATACGGCATGCGCTAGGGTTTGCTTGCGTTGCGCAGCACAAACCAAACCGCCCGTGCAACGTGCGATGGCTTCGTCTTCGGGGCGCTCGATGGCGGAGTCACAGACAGGGCAGCTCTGTGGCATCACAAAGCCTTCAGTATGCTCAGGGCGCTTTTCTAGGACTGGAGCGACAACCTCGGGGATGACGTCCCCAGCGCGACGAATCACGACCGTATCACCGATGCGGATATCTTTGCGACGAATTTCGTCCTCGTTATGCAAGGTGGCATTCGTTACGGTAACCCCCCCAACGAACACAGGCTTTAAGCGTGCCACTGGTGTGATCGCACCGGTGCGCCCCACTTGCACATCAATGGCCACGACTTCTGTAGTGGCTTCTTGGGCGGGGTATTTGTGCGCAATCGCAAACCGAGGTGCTCGGGCAACAAAGCCCAAAACACGCTGCTGGTCCAAGTAATTGACCTTGTACACCACCCCATCAATATCAAAGGGTAGATCAGCACGCGCTTCGGCAGTGCGTTGGTAATACTGCACCAAGCCTTGCACCCCTTTTACAACCTCATAGCTGCGGCTCACCGGCAAGCCTAAGCGCTGCAACCAACCTAGCATCTCTGCCTGAGTGGCATAGGGCTCGGTTAGCTCATGGTTGAGCTGAGCGAGTAGGTCTTGCTGGGGGCTCGGCTGGGCGACACTGACCTCGCCCCAGCCATAGGCGTAGAAACGTAAGCGACGCTGCGCTGTAATGCGAGGGTCTAACTGCCGTAGACTGCCGGCTGCGGCATTGCGAGGATTGACGAAAACCCGTTCGCGACGTTTCAGCTGCTCTTGGTTTAAGGCCTCAAAATCACGATGGCTCATCAGCACTTCGCCCCGGACTTCGAGTACAGCAGGCCATGCGGTGGCGTTGCCTAATAAACGTAGCGGCACCGAAGCAATGGTGCGAATGTTGCTGGTAATGTCCTCACCGCTCAGGCCGTCCCCACGGGTGGCGGCTTGCACCAACACCCCTTGCTCGTAGCGTAAATTGACCGCCAAACCGTCAAATTTGTATTCGGCGTTGTATTCCACCTGCTCGCCAGGCGCTAAAAAGCCCGCTTGCCTGAGGGTATCGTGGATACGCTGATCAAAGGCAACAAGCTCCTCTTCGTTAAAGGCATTACCCAGCGATAGCATGGGAACGGCATGGTTAACGGTAGCAAAGCCACCTTTGGGTGGCGCTCCGACACGTTGGGTGGGCGAATCGGGTGTAATCCACTCTGGATGCTCGGCCTCAATTGCCATTAATTCGCGCATCAGCGCATCGTACTCGGCATCGGACACAATCGGTGCATCCAGCACATAGTAGCGATGATTGTGTTCAGTCAGTTGTGTTTTTAAATCGTCTAAACGCTGCTTAGTCACGCAAAAACCCTTGCTGTACGGGCATCGCCTGGCGTAAAGCCGGCGCGTTCCAATTGTTGATAAAGTTCGTAAAGCTGCTCATCCAGTACCGCATCATTGTGCTCGTGTACGGGCCGACCACTGTCATCAATGAGCTCGGCCTGCAAGTCTGCCGCCAGGCCACGAGCCACACTCGCCATCCGACTAAACGCTTCGGTATCGGCTGGCGTATTGGGCACATCCAGCAGCAGATCCAAATGACGAATGCTTGCAGAATGCACCTCATCCGCTCGCTTGCCGTCAAATAACAATGTAAAGCGGGGCACGCCCGAGTCAGCCAACCAAGCGGTTTGTCGACCGTAAGGCAAAAACCCAGCTTCGGTGACCGCATGCATGACTTGAGCACTAGGCGTAGGCCCTTGGAGCACAATCTGTAAGCCAACCTGAGCATCAATGCTGGCACAGTAGTTGTCCAGCGCCTCGGCTTGCGCGACCACTGCGTCTTGTTCCGGGCCTTCGAGGGTGGCGTCTAGGTGCTCGGCGATGCTTTGTGCGGCCGCCCACAATCGTGACCAATCAATGGCTGTGAGGGGACCTTGGCGATTCGCTAGCAGGATCGCTAATTGGATATCTGAATACTGCTGCTCAGGATGCACAGACGTCGTGGGTTGATGCTGATCGGTGGTGGCAAAAAAGCGTAATGGCTTGCTGGTGGGACGCAAATAATCGCGCAACACCGCTAGCAATTGCTGCCCAGCGACGGGGGTCGCAAAATGCAGATCAATGACTGCCTCGCACGCAGCATCGACCTCATCAGCGGGCACCACCGGCTCAGTGACGTGCTCACCCAACGAGTCCGCAATGCGCACAGTGGGCTCTTGTTTGGTAGTGGCTTGCAAAGCGCTCCCCATCAGCGGATCATCGTCCGTATCTGGCAAGTGCGCTTGCATGTGCTGGCGGATACGTTTGTCTTGCCACCAGTTAAAGGCCAATAAACCACCAATTACCACTACCCCGGCTACAATCAAACCAATTTGTAAATCGCTCATTCCCAACCTATCCGAAAAATTACATCTGCGCGTTAGGCGTCCGCCATTTGTAGCGCTGCGTCCATATCCACCGCCACAATACGTGACACGCCCTGCTCTTGCATCGTCACGCCTACCAATTGTTTAGCCATATGCATCGCAATTTTATTATGAGAAATAAATAAAAACTGCGTTTGTTCGCTCATACTACTGACTAAATTAGCATAACGCTCGGTATTGGCGTCGTCCAAGGGTGCGTCCACTTCATCCAATAAACAAAACGGAGCAGGGTTGAGTTTAAACAATGCAAACACCAAAGCTGTAGCGGTTAACGCTTTCTCACCACCCGATAACAAATGTATTGTACTGTTTCGCTTGCCCGGCGGCTGTGCCATGACTTGTACGCCCGCTTCCAACACATCCTCCTCAGTTAGGCTTAGGCGAGCCTCACCTCCGCCAAACAGCCGAGGAAAGAGCTCACCAAAATGCCCATTTACCGCATTAAACGTGGTCATCAGCAAATCGCGTATTTCACGGTCGATTTTGCGAATGGCGTCCTCAAGCGTGTCAATGGCTGATTGTAGATCGTCGTGTTGACTTTGTAAGTAGCCTTGTCGTGCTTGGGCTGCATTGAGCTCCTCAAGGGCCGCTAAGTTCACCGGACCCAAAGCTTCGGCCTGACGGGCTAAACGCTGCACTTCGGATTGAAGCCATTGCGGACGCTGCCAACGTTCGTCTTCGTCCATCAACGATTGAGCCAAGGCTTGACGGTCGACCTGACGCTCATCCAACGACCCCTGAAACTGTTCAACGGCCAAACGCGCCGCTTGCTCCTCAAGCTGCAACGCAGTGACTTGCGCACGTAGCGGCTCTAACGTGTGTTCGAGTTGCGCTTTACGCTGCTCATGCTGGCGTAATTCCTCATTCACCACATCGAGCTGCTGACCCACACGCGCAAAATGAGCGTCCTTGTCAACGCGCTGGGTAAGCGCCTGCTGCAATTGCGCGTTTGCTTGGTCCGCATCCCACGCCTGCAGCTCGCCTTGCAAGGTCTGCAATTCGGCTTGTGCACGCTCATACTGCTCCTGTGCCATGCGCTGGGTGCGGTGCAATTCCTCAACCCGAGCTTGCAGTAAACGCTCTTGCTGCTGAGCCTCATGCCAATGGCGCTCTTTGTCGCGTTGCTGTTGTCGTAAGTCTTGCACGTGCAAGCTGTGCCGTTCGCTGTCTTCCGTAGCCTGCTGGAGCCGCTGCTGTGCCTCGTCCAAGTTTTCTTGTCCCGTCTCAAGCTGTTCGTGATACAGCTCGATTTGCGCGGACACCTGCTCGAGCTCATCCGTCAACTCAGCAAGCTCTTGCTTCAACTGCACCCGGCGTTGTTGGGCTTGATCGGCTTGCTGATGCTGGCGCGTAAACTCAATATGAAGTTGGTGGACGTGCTGAGTGAGCTCAGCCAAACGCTGGCGTTGACTGGGCAGACTCTGCCGTAGACGTTGCCACTGCTGCTGAATATGGTCATGATGAGCCTGAGCCTGATCCACACCAAACTGTTGTGCTTTGGCTTGATGAGTGAGCGCCTCCAGCTCATGCTGGCGCTCTAACAAACCTGCAGCCGCTTGATCGGGTGCATAGATATGCACACTATGCGTTTCAACACGATGCCCTTCTGGGCAGACCCAGCACTCCCCCACACCCAGCTCTGTTACGCGATTAAGCGCATTTTCGAGCGACGGTGCGCAGCGCACCCCTTGCAACCAATGTACCAGCAGCTGTTGCAAGGCGGGCTGAGCCAACCGCAAGCGATGTAGGAGCGCATCGTCAGGCACGGGCTGTAATGTGCTTATCAGCTCGGGCATAACAAATACACTTAAGCGTGCGGGGGGCGGCTCCTCAACCAAGCGCTGCAAACACTCCCGATCTGCGGCAGAAATGGCTAATAAGCGCTGCTGCAACACCGCTTCAAACGCCGTACTCCATGCACTGTCTAATTCCAATTGTTGCCAAAGCCTTGGCCAATCTTGCCATCCACGTTCCACCAACCATGGTTCTAAACCAGCTTGACGCTGCGTTTCGTCTTGCAACTGTGTCAGCGCCTGAATTCGGGCTTCTAACCGTCCTAATTGTTGCTGTTGTTGCTGAAGGCTTTGCTGAGCCTGAGTACGTTGCTCCTCTAGGTGAGCGAGCTGGGCATCGGTCGCCTGCACCTGCGACTGGGCCGCCTCTAAGTGAGTTTGCTGATGCTGCTGAGTGTGCTCAAGCGCCTGCAAAGCGTCGTCATCGAGTTCGGGAAGCTGCTGCTGCTCTTGTAAAAGGCGATCGTGACGCGTTAACAGCTGCTGACGTTGTCGCTGAGCATCCAGCAAGGCTTGATGGGTCAGTGCCTGAGTACGCTCTAACTGAGACAGCTGCTGCTGAGCCTGCTCACGTTGACGCAATAAGGCTTGCAGACGCTCTTCGAGCTCAGGCAGCTGTTCGTGCACGTGCTCGGCACTGGCCTCCGCTTCATAAACCGTTTCCGCAGCCAGCTCCAGTTGCGCCGTCAGCTCAGCAACGCTGTGCTCACAATGCGCCTGCTGGGTGGCCCACTCATCTTGTTGGGTGATCAAGTGGTGTTGGCGCGCCGTCATGCGCTGGCGCGACTCGCTCGCATGGCGTAACTCAGCCTCTAGGCTACTGACTAAAGCCGCGGCCTCAAACACTTGAGCCTGAGCCTGCTGCGCTTGGGCGTGTAAATCCTGTTGGACCAATCGTAGTCGCTCGATATCGGCTTCGTGCTTGCGCACGCTGGCAATAGCAGCTTCCACCTCAGCTTGTGCTTTTTCGATGGCGGCGAATTTTTGTTGTTGCGTGTGCTGTGCTTGACGTTCCTTGAGCAGCCACAAGGCTAGCTGCTTACGCTCACCCTCGTGTTGCAAGGCCTGATACTGTTGCGCCACTTCAGCCTGAGCGTGCAAGCGCTCCAATTGCGTTACCAACTCAGCCAAAATATCGTCGAGGCGTTGGAGGTTTTCACGGGTGTGGTGCAAGCGATTTTCGGTTTCGCGACGCCGCTCCTTGTAGCGGGATACGCCTGCGGCTTCTTCGAGGTAAACCCGTAGCTCCTCGGGCTTGGCCTCAATCAGGCGATTGATCATGCCTTGACCGATGATGGCGTAACCACGCGCCCCTAAGCCCGTACCGAGAAACAAATCCTGCACATCACGACGACGCACCTGCTGATTATTTAGGTAATAGCTGCTTTGCCCATCACGTGTGAGCACTCGCCCTACTGCAATTTCGCTGTACTGGCTCCATTGGCCCGCTGCGCGTTGCTCAGAATTATCAAAAATCAGCTCAACCGAAGCGCGTGCGGCGGGCTTGCGCTGGCCACTGCCATTAAAAATCACGTCTTGCATGGATTCACCACGCAATTCAGAGGCTCGACTTTCTCCGAGCACCCACCGTACTGCATCAATAATATTGGATTTGCCACAACCGTTTGGCCCCACTACGCCCACCAACTGACTGGGTGTGGGAATAGTGGTTGGGTCCACAAAGGACTTAAAACCGGCCAATTTAATTTGGGTTAGACGCACGGGTGTAAAAAGAAATAGGTGAAAATCAGAGGCCTACTATCATACCTTAGGCACGCTTCAGTCTTACGTTGGCATACGTTATTTTGTTAATCTACGCTATTATGTATCTTTTTATGAGCTGGGACGATTTTACGGCCCAATAACCATCCGTGGCGGTGTTGACTGGCTCACTATCTATGAATTTAAAATAATGGTTTGTCTCGGGAAGCACTTTGACTAGAGGATTTTACATGGTAATGGCGGCACAAATGCTGTCGTCTATTGCTGATAATGCGTTACTGATCGCCGCCATTGCGTTGATTGCGGACTTACACGGCCCAGCGTGGATGGTTCCCATGATGAAATGGTGGTTTGCTCTAGCCTATGTGGTGCTGGCTGCGTTTGTGGGCGCGATCTCCGATTCCTTCCCTAAAGGGCGGGTCATGCTGATGACCAATGCCATCAAATTTAGCGGCTGTGCGCTGATGTTTGCCCACAGCTATCTGTTTCAAAGCGATGGCCAACAATTAATGTTGGTGTTTGTTGCCTATACTATTGTCGGTATCGGAGCGGCAGCGTATTCCCCTGCCAAATACGGCATCGTCACGGAAATGCTGTCACCCCAAGATCTCGTTAAGGGTAACAGCTGGATTGAAGGCCTAACCATTATCTCCATCATAGGCGGAACGCTATTAGGCGGTTGGCTGACCGATGACCATGTATACCAAGCCCTCAAAGACACCCCCTATTTAACGATCTTCACACGCTCCCATGCCGAAGCCACGATTGCTGTAATTGGGCTGATTTACATTGCGGCAGGCGTCTGTAATATGCTGATCCCACATACCAATGTGCGGTACAGCAAACAAGAAACCCGTCCGTTGGTATTGATACGCGATTTTAAATTTTATGTGCTCATTTTGTGGCGCGACAAACTTGGACAAATCTCGCTCGCTGTGACCACACTCTTTTGGGGTGCGGGGGCCACCTTGCAGCTCATCGTTATCGAATGGGGGGCGCACAACTTTGGTTACGACATCCAAGAATCCACCAAGCTTATGGGTACGGCAGCGCTGGGGACAGTACTCGGAGCCGTTTTAGCCAGCCGTGTGTCTCTGCGAAAATCGCTTAAAGTTTTACCCATGGGGGTCCTGATGGGTTTAACGGTGCTACTGATGCCGATCGTCAAAAGCCCGTGGGCGATTTATGGCTTGCTGCTGATGATTGGGGCGTTGTCGGGGTATTTTGTGGTGCCCATGAATGCTCTCTTGCAACACCGAGGCCATGTGTTGCTGTCGGCGGGCCACTCGATTGCCGTGCAAAACTTCAATGAGCAACTCAATATTCTACTCATGCTGGGCGTGTACAGCTTTATGCTGTGGCTCAAGCTGCCCATCAACGCCATTATTGTGGTGTTTGGCTTGTTGGTGGCCTCGCTGATGCTGGTATTTATACGTTGGAATCGCTACAACCACCGTCGCAACCCGCGTTTAAGCAGCTTAATTGGGCAAAAAGGGCACGGCCGAGCTCTGGCCAAGTTTCGTATACGTTAATGTCTAATTAGCGGAGCTGGGCATCCAGCTCCTTGACCAGCATGAGGTCACGCCAAGCGTTGGCCTTATGCTGTGGCCGCAATAACAAGGCTGCTGGGTGATAGGTCACCACGACGGGTAAGGTTGGGCCATGCGGTGCGGTCCAGTGATGCACCTTGCCGCGCAAGGACTCGATATCCTGATCCGTACCCAACAGTTGATTGGCGGTAATTTGCCCCAACGCTAAAATGCAATTAGGCTGCATCAACTCCAAAAGCTTTAAGGTATAGGCGCTACACCGTTGCACTTCCTCGGGTGTGGGGGCCCGATTTTGCATGGGGCGGCACTTCACCAAATGGGTCAGATAACTGTCTTGGTCCGCATTCAAGCCAACACTCGACAGCATCGCCTGCAATAAATCACCAGCTGGCCCGTCAAAGGCTAGGCCACGGCGATCATCCGCATCACTGGGCGAATCAGCAATCACAAACCAGCGTGGTTGTACCGAGCCTCGGCCTACCACAGCATTGGCCCGCACCTCATGCAAAGCGCAGCTGTTGCAATGAACGATTTGGTTTTGTAAGTCTTCTAGGTTCGTTGCCACCTGCAAAGGACGGCTGGGCGCAGCGCTCGTAGCGGACTCAGCCTTATCGGCACTAGGCGTCGCCACTCGACGCGTACCTTCCGTTTGGCGCAGTTGATTGATCGCAGCCTGCAAAGCGTTGGCCCCAGAGTGCTCATTAGCGGTCGTAGCCTGGGAAGGATCCTGAGCCGGAGCGGCACGTGAAGAGCTGTGAACGGCAGCTGGCGCATTGACCTCAGCCTTTGAAGATACTGCTGACAGCGCTGGAGCCGCTGACGGCTTGGTTCGAGTCGGCACATAAGGCTGCAACAACGCTCGCTCCAGACCGAGCTCCAACAACCACGCTTGCTGAACCGCACTAAGCTGTAATGCGCTTTCGGGTGCGCCCATTTAGTGATCCTCCAAAGGTACCGCCAACGCTTTGCGAAACAATAAAGCGTCTTCACGTACCCCCCCCAAGGTGGGGTAATACGCTTTACGACGCCCTACTTGCTCATAGCCGAGCCGCTGATAGAAATGCTGTGCGACCGTATTAGAGACGCGCACTTCAAGCAACATGGCTTCGCGCTGTTTTTGTTGGGCCAGCGCCTCAGCAGCGATCAGCAACTGTCGACCAATTCCTTGTTGTTGATAAGTAGGGTGCACGCCTATTAATAATAATTCGGCCTCATCAGGGCCAAACATCAGCACTTGAAAACCCACTACTTTTTGGGCGATTTCACTCACCATCATGGTGTGAAAGCCCAGATAGCTGTCCCGAAAGTTTTGCTCCGTCCAGGGGTGGGTCTGGACCTGTGATTCAATCGCCGCCACCGCCGGAAAATCCGCCGTTGTCATGGCTCGAAGATGAATGGAAGAGGCAATCATGACTGCAATTCAGGACGCCACACGGCAGCTGGATTGCCCCCTGCTCCGTGTTGACGTTCGGCCGTGGTAAAGGCAACCTTGTCGCGCACATACAAAGGTGCGGCCAGCTCGGGTGCCACACGATGACCTAAAGCATAAAGCTGCTGAGCAACCCGAGCTACCTGCTGTACCGTAGGCAGCGTAGGAGACGCCACACGCAACCACTCAGACTGAAGCTGAGGCATCAGCTCGGGAAAAGCATGGGGGATATCACCATGCAGCTGCACCACCTGAGCGCCCTGCTGCGTGCGCATTAAATGTAACCATTTCGGTAAATGCTGGGCATCGATAAGTAACGAATTGTAACCTAGCTCCCAGCCTACAGCAGGATCTAAATTGGGAAACGCCGCCACGTACAATTCATTCATGCGCGCATCTAAGGCCACGACTTCGAGCTGATTGGGAGTGGGCGTGACGTCTGCAAGCAGAGCACGTAAAGAGGGTACAGGAATAACCGGCAAACCTAAAGCAAAGGCAATCCCTTGCGCAACACCGCAGGCTACACGCAATCCTGTGAAGCCGCCAGGACCTTGACCAAAAGCGACCGCACTGAGCTCTGATCGCTGTAGCTGAGCCTCGTCGAGAAGCGCTTCCACCATAGGAAGTATACGCTCAGCGTGCTCGCCCGACTCTGCGTGTGTGCGAACGCGCAGGTGTTGGGATTCCCCTTGCAGGCTTAATAAGGCTACCCCACACACCGAGGTGGAGCTTTCTAAGACTAAAATATGTGTGCTCATAGCGCTAGTTTACCGCGAAGTTGCGAACGAAGGCAGATCAAAAATTCGTTCCCATACTTTTAAATTGGGTCACACGAATTCATCCCAAAACCGTGGTATTTCTCATCATTTCAGGCTGAAATCCTGTATACATTTAGTAAACAAACTGTCTGGGCCTTACGGAGTTTATGGCTTTACAAGGCCTGTTACATCTATAGAATACGTTAACAACAGCTACTGTTACAGTGCTTTGGTCGGTGAAGGAAATCTCTAGTTTCACCTTTTTATTGATCGCTGCTTAGCTTTGTCTAACTAGCCTCTTGGAAGTTTGTTTTATTCCTTAAGCCTATGAAAAATCAACCTATTACTCGTAAAATTCTTGTTGTCGATGACGACCCACGCCTTCGTGACTTGCTCCGACGCTATTTATCCGAGCAGGGGTTCAACGTTTACGTGGCCGAGGATGGCAAGGAAATGACCAAGCTTTGGCAACGTGAGCATTTTGACCTATTGGTGCTTGATTTAATGCTACCGGGCGAAGACGGCCTGTCGATCTGTCGACGCTTGCGTGGTGGTCACGACAACACCCCTATTATAATGTTGACCGCCAAGGCCGAAGAAATCGACCGTATTGTCGGCCTAGAAATGGGTGCAGACGATTACTTAGTCAAACCCTTCAACCCTCGCGAATTGCTCGCTCGCGTCAACGCCATTTTACGTCGTCGTGGCAGCGATGAGCACCCTGGCGCCCCTAGCCAAGACAACGAATCCATTGAGTTCGGCCCTTACACCTTAAATCTATCCACGCGTAGCCTGACTAAAGGTGAGGAGGTTGTGCCGATTACCACTGGGGAATTCTCGGTATTAAAAGTTTTTGCTCGCCATCCTAAAGTCCCGCTATCTCGTGATAAGCTAATGGAACTTGCCCGTGGACGGGAATACGAAGCGTTTGATCGTAGTCTGGATGTACAAATTTCCCGCTTACGCAAATTAATTGAGCCCAACCCTTCAAAGCCTATCTATATTCAAACTGTTTGGGGCTTGGGTTACGTCTTTATTCCTGACGGGGGCAACTAACCTCTTTCTGTCCCATGACCGAGACCACCGACGTCAACGCTAACTCTGATGCCGAAACTTGGGTGCAGCCTACGCGACCTAGGTTTCGGCTCGGTCTATTTAGCCGCTCCTTTTTGCTGCTAGCGGTACTGATGCTGATCAGCCTAGGGGCTTGGCTACAGGTTTTCTTCAGCATGGAAGAAGGGCCACGTGCCCAGCAAATGGCTCAGCGCGCCACTTCCTCAGTCGGTATTACACGCTCGGCCTTAGCCTATGCACCTCCGCATGTTCGCCCTGCGCTCTTACTCGACTTAGCCACCAAAGAAGGTCTACGGGTGCAGCCCCGCGAGGCCAACGATGTGTTGGAGCCCTTGCCCTCCTCCACCTATTGGCAAACCGTTTACGAAGAAGTCCGTCACGGCTTAGGCAATCAAACCCTCATGATGTGGTCGGTGAATAGCATGCCAGGGATTTGGGTCTCCTTTACTGCCAGTGACGAAGAGTACTGGATGGTGTTTGAGCGCGAGCAGCTGAGCCTCACCGCAGGCACCGAATGGTTGGGCTGGGGGGGCACCGCTTTATTCTTAGCACTGGTGGGGGCCGCAGTCAGTGTGCGCTTTGTAAACGCCCCCTTGCAACGTTTGGGCAAAGTCGCTCAACAATTAGCGCGTGGGGTTCAGCCTTCTCCTTTACCTGAACGCGGACCCAGCGAGATCCGCGATCTGAATATCGCCTTTAATCGCATGGCCCGCGATATCCGCCAAGCCGAAGCCGATCGTGAAATCATGCTAGCAGGGATTTCTCATGATTTGCGCACGCCTTTAGCGCGTATGCGCTTAGAAATTGAACTCAGCAATGTCAGCGACAGCACCCGCCAGGCCATTGATGAGGACTTAGCCCAAATCGATCACAGTATTGGCCAACTTATGGAGTACGCACGCCCTGCGGCAGCGGTCCCCCCAGGAGGGGTAGATCTGAGTACGGCACTCAACGAGCTGATTGATCGTGAGCGCTCCCATACGGAAAGCCTTGGTGGGGAGTTACGCGCCGATATCCAAAATAACCTCTATGCCCGCATTCAAGCCAACGACTTAAAGCGGATCGTGAGCAATTTGATTGAAAATGCGCGTCGCTATGGTCGCAGCCCTGACGACGACAAGGCTCATATTTATGTACGAGCCCACGCTCAAGGCACTACCATTCATATTGACGTGCAAGACCAAGGCACAGGCATCTCCCCCAAGGACGTGGAGCGTTTATTGCGGCCTTTCTCACGTGGCGAGTCCGCACGTACTGGGGTAAGCGGCGCAGGCTTAGGCTTGTCGATTGTTGAGCGCTTGCTGGGTCATATTGATGGCAAGCTTGAGCTGATTTCGCCACCCGGTGGTGGGCTGACT
>DWUQ01000038.1 GCA_019120675.1 Candidatus Paenalcaligenes intestinipullorum
AGAGGTCAACGGGCAGCGACGCGAGCCATTGTTGGCCAATGTCACCAATTGATCTTGGAGCTGCTGCCACTCACGTGAAGGTTGTGCAGGGTTCAAGCCCGCTTTTTTAAAGGCTTCAACGTTATAAAACATAACGGGTACTTCAGCCATATAGGGCAACGCCACCATGCGCCCTTTGGCATCGTGCATAAAATTATTGGCTGACGGAATAAACCACTTTTCTTTTTTCAAATTGGATTTATTCAATGCGTTGTACAGCGGTTGCACATACGAACGCTTAGCGACATCATCCAGACCGTGAGTCTCGCCAAACTGAAATAAATGCGGCAATTGCTTAGCGTCGCTGGATTTCAAAGCGGCTTCGAGCTGATCCTCGTTGGCATAGGCTTTGAGCTTGACCTGCACCTCGTCTTGACTACGGTTGTAGTCGGAGATCAGCTTTTCGAAAGCTTTTTTGTTGTGCTCGGGCAGGCTATGCCAAAGCAGCACATCGGTGGCCGCCCAGGACGCACTACTAATGCCTAAAAGCATGACCGCTGCGGCGCAACGTGATAGGGAATGGGAAAACGGTGTAAAACGAGTTTTGTTCATAGAAATGAGAGTGCGACAAACAAAATAAAAGAAACTCGACCTCAGCCAAAGCACCGTAAGCGCTCGGACTGACCCTTATGTGCTGAAGCGACAGAGTAAATCGGCCGCCCTGCTCAGCAAGCAAAATCCCATGATAGCAAAGCGCAACCAAAGTGCAGCAAAAACTGTGTAACCAGTGCCGCCAGCTAAGGCAATTTAGGCATCCGCAGTCGAAGTAAACGCATCCGCGTAGAAGAACTCTTCGGGCAACTGACACATGGAGACAAAATCGTGACGCGCCGCTTCCACCATGGCAGGGGCGCCGCAGGCGTAGACCGCATGCTGTTGTAAATCCGGAAAATCCGCCATAACGGCTTGATGTACAAAGCCACTGCGACCTTGCCATTGGTCTTCGGGCACAGCCTCGGAGATGACTGGAATATACTGAAAATCTGGTATCGTTGCTGCCCACTCTTGGGCGAGTTGGTGCAAATACAAATCTGCTGGTCGGCGGCCACCCCAATAAAAGTGCACGGACCGTTGGATGCCTTGCTGCTGCATATGTTCGACAATGGCTTTGATGGGCGCAAAGCCCGTGCCACTGGCTAAAAATATAATCGGCTTGGAGGTGTCTTCACGCAAGAAAAACGAGCCCAAAGGCGCTTCAACACGAATAATCTCGCGCTCTTTGAGCTTGGCGCCGTCTTGGGCTCCAAACACATAATCGGTAAACACTCCACCTGGCATATGTCGTAAATGCAGCTCAGCAATATTGGCGTCATTGGGGGCATTGGCCATTGAATAACTACGACGCTGACCGTCTTTTAGGATAAAGTCTAAATACTGCCCCGCATAAAAATAAAAAGGCTCAGACTTGGGCAATTGCACACGCAAGCGGATCACGTCATCGCTTAAGGGTTCAATGCTCAGCACACGAGAGGGCATTTTCCGTAGCTTAATGTCTGACATTTGAGTGGCTTGAGGTGCATCAATCACCATATCGCTGTGTGCAACGACTTGGCAAAGTAACGTGTAGCCTTCTGCAAGCTCTGTAGAATCGAGTATATGGGTTGGGGCCTCGCCTGCTTCGAAATGACCACTGACCACCTTAGCCTTGCAGGTCGAACAAGAACCCGTACGGCAGCTAAAAGGTAATAACACCTTGGCTTTTAATGCGGCATCTAAAAGATTTTCACCTTCCTCGGTAGTAAAACTTAACCCCGAAGGTTGTACAGTAATTGTGTGAGTCATTGCATCAAGTGGTATTCAAATGCAGAGCTTAGTCTGCGGAAGTAGTCGGTGTATTAAAGGAAACTAAGCTTGGTTTCGCCAAGCGTGTGTCAAGGATTTTACCCTTGCGGGCTCGTTTGGCGCGATAAGGCTCAAGTTGAGTATGGGTTAGTAGCTCTACGACAAGCTTGCGACGATAGGTGCCTTGTAACTGCACGCCTTGCTCCGTCACCCCGGCTAGGTCGTGCAAGCTATCGTTTGCATCGAAGTTCATCAATACTGTCCCTCGCCCCCCACCTTTGAGTACCCGCAGTTCCTGCCGATCCACAACCATAAAACGCCCTTTTTCGCTTAGTAAAGCGAGCTCAGTTTCATTGTCCGCAAGTGGCACCGGTTTTAGTAAACGGTCCTTAGCATGTACGGTGATAAACTGCTTGCCAGCACGCTGTCGCGAGGACAAATCGCCTAACCGAGCGATAAAACCATAGCCGGATTTTAAGCTAAATAAATAAGCTTGCTGAGCGGTGGCGGCAATCATATGCACGATCGGTGCTTTAGGATTGACCTCTACCATAGCCGTGATCGGCTGACCATCGCCTCGCCCACTAGGGATACTGGCCACATCGACGGTGTACACACGTCCATCTGCCCCTAGAGCGATCAGCTCATCTTGACTGCGGCATTCAAATACCGCATACAGACTGTCACCGGTTTTAAAGCTTAGGCTTTGTTGCTCAACCCCATGGCCCTGACGACGGCGTAACCAGCCTTTTTTGGAAACAATGACCGTAACGGGCTCGTCCGGAACTTTGGTTTCCAAGGTGGCTTTTTCTGCTTCTTGGATCAGCGTACGGCGAGCATCGCCGAATTGAGCGGCATCGTCCTCTACTTCTTTGATGATCAGCTTTTTAAACGCCGCCTCACTATTAAGTAAACGCTCCAAGCGTTGCGCTTCGGTGCGTTGCTTTTTGAGCTCTTGCTCAATTTTAAACCCCTCGAGGCGTGCCAGCTGACGCAAGCGCATTTCTAAGATGTCTTCGGCTTGGCGCTCAGACAGCTGGAAAGCCTGTATTAAAGCAGGTTTAGGCTCATCGGCGTCCCGTATCGTTTGGATGACGGCATCCACGTCCAAATACACCACCATGCGACCTTCGAGCACATGGATGCGATCCAGTACCTTATCAAGACGGTATTGGGTACGACGACGCACGGTCTGACGGCGAAAGCTCAGCCATTCGGTCAGCATTTGCTTGAGGTTACGCTGCGCTGGACGCCCATCAATACCAATACTAACGAGATTTAAGGTGGCATTGCCCTCCATGCTGGTTTGTGTCAATAAGGTATTCACAAACTCATCACGATCAATGCGACTACTCTTGGGCTCAAAGACCAAACGCACTGGTGCGTCTTTGCCCGATTCATCACGTACCGTATCCAATAAACTAAGCATTAAGCTACGCGTATGCTGCTGCTCAGGACTTAAGCTTTTACGTCCGGCACGAATCCGTGGGTTGGTCTTTTCTTCGATTTCTTCGAGGATTTTTTGTGCGGACGTACCAGGCGGCAGCTCCGTCACCACTAATTGCCATTGACCACGTGCGAACTCTTCGAAACCCCAACGAGCTCGCACTTTGATGGTGCCCCGCCCACTCGCGTAGATTTGGGTGATGTCGTGGGAACTGGAAATAATTTGTCCGCCCCCAGGAAAATCTGGGCCAGGAATATACGCGGCTAAGGCTTCCGGTTCGAGCTGGGGATCGTGTAATAACGCCACACACGCTTGGGCAACCTCATTTAAATTATGAGGAGGGATCTCGGTGGCCATACCCACTGCAATGCCAGTAGCACCATTGAGTAGTGCTACCGGCAAACGGGCAGGCAGTAAAACGGGCTCCTGCTGGGAGCCATCGTAATTCGGGGTAAAGTCGACCGTGCCCTCGTTGAGCTCGGCCAATAACACTTGAGCAAAAGGGGTCAGACGCGCTTCGGTATAGCGCATAGCGGCTGCATTATCACCATCGCGGGAGCCAAAGTTGCCTTGACCATCAATAAGAGGGTAACGCAGTACAAAGTCTTGGGCCATACGCACCATTGCGTCGTAGGCCGCTTGATCGCCATGGGGATGATATTTCCCCAATACGTCGCCTACCACACGCGCGGATTTAACAGGTTTGGCGCCAGCCGCCAAACCCATGGCTTGCATAGCATACAAAATACGACGTTGCACAGGCTTTTGCCCATCCGACACATCGGGCAAAGCACGCCCACGCACGACGGACACAGCGTAGTCCAAATACGCTTGCTCGGCATACAAACCTAAGCTGAGGTGCTCTTGAGCGTCGTCTTGCTGGACTGATTGGTTTTCAACTTCCATCACTGACTCAGTAAAATAGGTAATCGACTAAAGGGCGACGGCTAGACATCTAATTCAGCGCAATCGCCTTTGCTTTCGAGCCATTGGCGTCGTTGAGACGCTTCGCCCCGCGCCATGAGCATTGAAAAGAGCTCTTGCGTAGCCGTTAGGCCTAGATCTTGATAGCTCACGGGCATTAAGCGCCGAGTATCGGGATTCATGGTGGTTTCCCAAAGCTGCTCAGCACTCATTTCCCCTAGGCCTTTGAAGCGGCTGATTGAGCATTGCTCGGGCTTGATTTTTTCGGAGCGGAGCTTTTCTTGGGTGGCATCGAGCTCAGCTTGATCTAAGCAATAGAGCTTGCGGGCAGGACGCTTACCGAATGCAGGCACATCTATCCGAAACAGAGGCGGACGAGCAATATAAATATGCCCCGCTTCGATGAGGGCTGGAAAATGTTTAAAAAACAGAGTCAGCAATAAAACTTGGATGTGCGAGCCGTCAACATCCGCATCCGACAAAATGCAAATGCGTCCATAACGCAAACCGGATAACTCTGCAGGCTCGTCTAGCGTATGCGGATCCACCCCTATGGCAACAGAAATATCGTGAATTTCTTGGTTGGCAAATAAACGATCTCGTTCGACCTCCCAAGAGTTGAGCACCTTGCCACGAAGCGGCAAGATCGCTTGAAAAGCCTTATCGCGACCCATCTTGGCAGACCCCCCAGCCGAGTCGCCTTCGACCAAAAACAATTCAGTCCGTGACACATCATTGGATTCGCAATCGGTCAGCTTGCCAGGTAAGACCGCTACGCCTGAGCTTTTACGTTTTTCGATACGCTGCGCTGATCGTAAGCGCGCTTGAGCATGTTTGATGCAAAATTCGGCGAGCTTCTTGCCGTGCTCAACATTGGCGTGCAACATGAGCTCTAGGGCATTGCGGACAAAGCCACTGACCAAACGCACCGCATCACGGCTATTGAGGCGTTCTTTGATTTGACCCTGAAATTGTGGATCCAGAACTTTTGTGGACAACACAAAGCTCACCCGGGCAAAGACGTCTTCGGGTAATAGGCGTACCCCTTTGGGAATAAGGCTGTGCAGCTCCGCAAAGCTTTTTACGGCGGTAAACAAACCGTCACGTAGACCAGCTTCGTGCGTGCCACCTGCCGAGGTAGTAATGAGGTTGACAAAAGATTCGCGCACCAAAGCACCCTCGGCACTCCATGCCACGACCCAATGCGCCCCTTCGCCTAAAGCGAAGTTATCCTCGTCGGCGGTGGCATAGCGTTGACCTTCGAACAAAGGCAGCAGTAATTCTGTGTTGTGTAAGTGCTCTTCGAGGTAACTGCGTAGGCCGTTTTCATATTGCCAGCGTAGACGCTCGCCCGTTTTTTCGTTGATCAGCTCAACCGTAAGCCCATTAAGGAGCACGGCCTTACTACGTAGGACGTGGATAAGGTCTGCAAGAGGAATGAGCGCGGCATCGAAGTACTGTGGATCAGGCCAGACTTTGACTTTAGTGCCGGTATTGCGCTTGCCCACCGTGC
>DWUQ01000039.1 GCA_019120675.1 Candidatus Paenalcaligenes intestinipullorum
AGGCACCCGCCGGATTATTAAAGCTAAATAACCGTGGCTCCAGCTCAGTCAAGCGGTAATCGCATTTGGGGCACGCATAGTAGCTGCTAAAGCTCAGGCTACGATCGTCATCCAAACTGATCACGAGTGCACGGCCTTCTGAGGTCGACAACGCCGTCTCGAAACTTTCTGCGAGACGTTGAGCGCTATCGGGGCGAATACGTAAGCGATCAATGACGACCTCCAGCTCAGCCGTAGATGGTAAGTCCTCCATCGTGAGCTCATCAATCGCCAGCATTTCCCCATTTAGGCGCACCCGAATAAACCCTTGGGTTTGTAAGCTACGCAGGCTATCCTGCAGGGATTGCTCAGGAAATAATGCGACGGGTGCTAGGATGGCAACACGGGATTCAGCCGGCCAGCTGAGCAACTCGTCCACCATTTGGCTGACATTGTGCATTTGTAGGGGCAGCTCATGCGTTGGGCAGTATGGCGTCCCCACACGGGCGTACAATAGACGCAGATAGTCGTGAATTTCCGTGGTGGTGCCCACCGTCGAGCGCGGATTGCTGCCTGCAGCCTTTTGCTCAATGGAAATCGCGGGGGATAAGCCTTCGATCAAGTCCACATCGGGCTTATCCATCAATTGTAAAAACTGTCGAGCGTAGGCGGATAAGCTTTCCACATAGCGTCGTTGGCCTTCAGCGTACAGAGTATCAAAGGCCAATGAGGATTTTCCTGACCCAGATAGCCCCGTAATCACCACTAACTGATGACGCGGCAAATCCACGGACAGGTTTTTAAGATTGTGCGTACGGGCGCCCCGGATGCGAATGGCTTCCATCTACTCTTTAGCGAAATCAAAACTTTTTTCAGGCAACTTGCTACTATAACGCGCTAGCCCCTTTTATGTGGCATTACTGTTTTGAATGAATACAGACCGATCCCAATATTGAGTGTTCCATGAGTCAACCCGACCTTACCTACGTTACTCCCAACAAACGCGAACGCATCCAGCTTACTCCTACCGAACGTAAATCCAGCTCGCTGTTGGCGCTGTTGTTTGCCACGCGCATGCTGGGGCTATTTTTGCTCACCCCCATTTTTGCGGTGGCTGCCCAAGCCTTACCAGGCGGCAACGATGCCGCCAAAGTGGGCTTTGCCTTAGGTGCTTACGGCCTCACCCAAGCCATTATGCAAATCCCTCTCGGCATGGCCTCCGATCGCTTTGGGCGTCGACCAATTATTATTGGGGGGATGCTGCTGTTTATTATTGGGGGCGTAGTCTGCGCACTCGCGGAAAGCGTGGATGGCATTATTGTAGGACGCACGCTTCAAGGCTTAGGAGCAGTCTCGGCGGCCATTACCGCTTGGGTGGCTGACGCCACGCGTCCCGAAGTGCGTGCCCGTGCGATGGCTATGGTGGGGGCTTCGATTGGACTGTCTTTTGCGGTTTCTCTTGTTTTGTCTCCTGTGCTGGTGGGTGAGTTTGGCTTATCAGGCTTGTTTTGGGCCATTAGTTTGCTCGGCTTTATTTGCTTATTGTTAGCGGCCTTTGTGGTGCCCGCTGCACCGAAATCGAACGAAGCGATTATTCAAGCCACCGTCAAAGAAGTCTTACAGCACAAAGATCTACTGCGCTTGAATTTTGGTGTGTTTTCCTTGCACTTTGTGTTGATGATGTTGTTTATCGTCGTGCCAGGCGTGCTCGCCCAAGTCGGTGGCCTAGGCTCGGCCAGTCTGTGGAAGGTCTATTTGCCAGTGATGCTGGTTTCCTTTGTGTTTATGGTGCCTGCGGTTATTTTTACCGAAACCCGCAAGCGTCACAAAGGTGTCATGGAAGTGATGATTTTGCTGCTAGTATTGGTCTTGGGCTTCATGCCTCTTGCCATGAGTGCCCTCTGGTCGATGGTGGTGGCGTTGTTGTTGTTTTTTATTGGTTTTAATGTGCTTGAGGCTTTGCAACCTTCCTACGTCTCGCGCGTAGCGCCAGCAAACTTTAAAGGTTTGGCCTTAGGCTTTTATAATATGACCCAATCGCTTGGTGTGTTTGGTGGTGGGGTTGTGGGTGGCCTAGTGTTGCAGTATGGTAGCCCCTCGCTGGTGATGGTCGTAGGCAGTGGCCTCACGTTAATTTGGTTTTTTAGCACACGCCGCCTTCAGGCGCAGCTCTAAGTATATCGGCTTATTCAGAGTACCTGCTGCCCTAGGCTGTAATTAGCCAGCCGTAATTGCACGACTTTACCCCCTTCGCCAAACTGTTAGGGTAATCGCAACCCCTTCAAAGCATTCTTGTACAGGACGAACTCATGTCAGTAAACAAAGTTATATTAATTGGTAATCTAGGACGCGACCCCGAAGTACGTTACGGTGCTGAGGGCAACGCCATGTGCAACATCTCCTTAGCCACCACCTACAGCTGGCGCGACCGCAATAGCGGTGATCGCAAGGAAGAAACCGAATGGCACCGCGTGGTGTTTTTCGGCCGCCTCGCCGAAATTGTTGGTGAATACCTCAGCAAAGGACGCTCTATTTACGTTGAGGGCCGCCTGCGTACCCGTAAGTGGACCGACCAAAGCGGTCAAGAGCGTTACACCACCGAAATCGTCGCCGAGCAAATGCAAATGCTGGGTGGGCGCGATGGCGGGGGCGGCGGTGGCAACGCTGACTACGGTGACAATATGGGCGGCGCACGTTCGTCCGCTCCGCAGCAACGCCCCGCACCGGCTCAGCAGCGTCCACAGCCTGCTCAGCAACCGGCTCAAAATCCCTACCAAGCCCCGATGGATAACCTTGCGGATTTAGATGACGATATTCCGTTTTAAGTTCTACCATAGATCTTTCTGTTAATTTTACCTCTGAACCCCTTTATATAAGGGGTTTTTTTGTAGTAAATCCTTAACTTATTACTGAGTAGCGTTTTCACTCGTAACATTTCAACAGCTTTGGTAGCGCTATGTAGGGGGTAGGGCAGGCAAGTAATGCTAGGTTAGGGGTGTCTATATAAAGCAGTGCGTTCGCGCCGCTGTTTTAGTGGTTCAGAATTTCTTTTTACTACCAAATTAGGAAGGAGAGTCATGAGTACTAAAACGAATCCCACCCATGCAGAGCCCCATCACACCCTTGATGTTGCGGCGATTCGAGCAGCCGCCCGCAAGCATGTTGAAGAGGGGGCGGTGTCTTCAGGCTACCAAGGCAATCGCGAAGAAATTATCGCTATGCTCAACGAGGCCTTAGCCACCGAGTGGGTCTGTGTGTTGCGCTATATGCGTCACTACTTTACCGCCACGGGCCTCAATAATGAGGCCATCAAAGCCGAATTTTTAGAACATGCCGAACAAGAACGCGGCCACGCCAACCGTATTGCGGAGCGTATTGTTCAGCTCAATGGCGAGCCTAACCTTAACCCAGCCACGCTAACGGACTACAGCCACGCCGAGTACGACGACAGCGACAACATCCAGGACATGATTCGCGCGAACTTGATTGCCGAGCGGATTGCTGTGGAGTCGTACCGACAAATGATTGAGCGTATTGGCGATTCCGATCCCACGACCACGCAAATGCTGATTGAAATTATGGCCACCGAAGAAGAGCACGCCGACGAGATGAGCGATTTACTGGATTACTAAATTTTTTCTTCCTCCTAGCAACTGTGTAGCATGTCTTGCTTTTGCCCAGTCCTTGTGACTGGGCCTTTTTTTGCGCTTTTTCACCACAGCGTTGAAGTAATTTCTAGGGTTTACGCACGGAGTACGTTATACTACTGGATGCTTCAAAATTGCCACATCGTATGTGCGCAGTCTGGCATCGCGCAGCGAGTTTCATGCTCTGTCTTGCGCCATCTCTTCATCGCTTCCTGACCCCGAACTCTGCTCATTGTGTTTTCAATCACCGTTGCACAAGTAGGTTGATTGGTCGGCTCGATGTTTCCAATCAATATGCTTGGCCCATACGGTTAAGCACTAAAAGCCCGCATTCGGCGGGATTTGTTCATGTCTTTTGAATCATTAGGTTTACACAACGCCTTGGTTTCGGCCGTCACCAAGGCTGGTTTTACTGAGCCCACTCCGGTGCAGGCTCAAGCTATTCCTTTAGCGCTTGAGGGCAAGGATTTAATTGTTTCTGCCCAAACTGGTAGTGGCAAAACTGCAGCGTTTATGCTGCCTGCTATGCATAAGCTCGCCCAAGCCGAGGCCAACCAAGGTAATAATGTCGGCGTGTTGGTGCTTACCCCCACACGCGAGCTCGCTTTGCAAGTGGCGGATGCAGTAAAAAGCTTTGGGGCCAATATGCGCGGTTTGCGCGTGGCCGTAGTCGTAGGCGGGATGCCTTATGGGGCGCAGTTGCGCGCCTTATCCCGCCGCGTGGATGTATTAGTGGCGACCCCCGGTCGTTTGATTGATCACTTGAACGCCAAGCGCGTCAAGCTCCATGAGGTGCACACCTTGGTGCTGGACGAGGCCGACCGCATGTTGGATATGGGCTTTATCGAGGACATCGAAAGCATCGTTTCCAAGACGCCAAGCCACCGTCAGACTTTGTTGTTCTCGGCCACCTTCGAGAAATCGGTACAGCGTTTGGCCGCAAACATGATGCGTGACCCCGTCACCATTGCTGTGTCTGGACAAAAAGCGAAACACGAAAACATCACCCAAAATCTACTCTACGCAGACAACCCCGGTCACAAAGGCCAACTGCTTGAGCATGTGTTGCGTGATGAGGCGCGCGATCAAGCTATTATTTTCACCGCCACCAAGCGTGGTGCGGATCAGCTTTCTGACGATTTGCGTGACAAGGGCTTTAAATCCGGTGCCTTGCATGGTGATATGAACCAGCGTCAGCGCAACCGTGTGTTAGAGCTGTTGCAACGTGGTCGTATTGATGTGTTGGTTGCCACCGATGTGGCCGCGCGTGGGATTGATGTCAAAGGCATCACGCATGCGATTAACTTTGATCTGCCCATGCAGGCCGAAGACTACACCCACCGTATCGGTCGTACTGGTCGTGCGGGTCGCGATGGCTTGGCCTTTACCTTTGCGTTACACAACGAGCGTCATATGGTGCGTCGCATCGAGCGCTTTATGGGCCGTGATATCCCCATCGTAGAAATCGAAGGCTTAGAACCTACCGAGCGTCCACGTCCAAGTCGCCCATCCCGTAACAGCAATAGCCGTCGTCCCCATCGTGGTGCCAACGGTGCTGGTGCCGGTCAAGGTGAGCGTTCACGACACAGCCGTGGCCGCCGTGGTGCAGGCGATGGCAGTGTGTTTGAGCAAGCGCCTACCTTTGGTGCGGTCGAAGGCCGCGGTGGTCGCCCAGCTGGCAATGGCCGTGGTCGTCCAAACAGCAGTCGCCCACATGGTGCCAAAGGCCCACGCCACAGCAGTGGTAGCGGCGCACCGCGTCGCCGTAGTGGCGGTCGTGATGGGGCTTCTGCACGCTCGTAAATCTTAAACGCTAGGCCTAATCCATTAGGTCTTCGTTCGACAACGGCTCTGCATTGTGCAGAGCCGTTGTTGTTGGTGCTGCGTTTGGATGGCTTACTGCGCCAACAACGCTTCACAGGCGGCTTGCTGAGTCTTGGCTTGAGCAAGAATCCAGCGGTGGAAATCTTGGCAGGCAGGTTTTTCAAACGCATTGGCACGCCACAACAAGATATAGGGCCAAGGTAACGCTAAGGCATAGGGGAAGGGCATCACTAAACGCCCCTGAGCCAATGCGTCTTGCACGCTGGCGTATTGCGCCAGTACCACCCCCTGACCTGCAATCGCTGCTTCGATCGCCATATGCGACAAGCTGTACACCTGATGCGGAATCAAGGGTTCGCCACAATGGCGGGGCGCAAAGCGGTCAAACCAATCCCGCCACGACGGCGGCGATGAAAACTTGGGCTGCCAATCCGTAGCCAGTAAGGGCAGGGTACAGAGCTGCGCGGGCTCACGTAGTGGCTGGTTGAGCAGATGAGGGCTCAACACGGGCACAACACAGTCGGTGTACAGTTCAGCCCGTTGGCTTTTCGGCCAGATGCTTTGCCCATAGCTGATACGGAAGTCGATCTGACTGCTTTCCAGGTCGGGCTCGGAATGCCCGCCCCAAATCTGCACGCTTAGCTTAGTGGTTTGTTCGGCTTGCCAGGCAAAAATACGTGGGCTCAGCCAGTCTTTGAGCATTGAGGGTAAGGCGCTGATGGCAAGACTGTGATCGTGTTGCGAGTGATGCAGCTCGCTTTGGGCTTCGCGTAATTGCTCAAAGGCTTGAACACAATGAACGTGAAAACGCTCTCCGGCCTCCGTTAGCGCAAGTTGTTTGCCGGTTTTAAAAATCAAGGCGGTATGGAGGTGTTGTTCGAGTAGTTTCAGCTGTTGGCTCACCGCCCCTGGCGTAATACCTAAGCGGCGCGCACTGTCTTGCACACTCAGACAATGACCAAGCGTTTCAAAGATTTGTAGAGCGCGTAAAGGAGGCAGATTCGGCATGATAAGCTCCAAAAAAAGAGCGTGACAGTAGCAAAGATGGGGGGAGGTCTTGTTTAGTAAAACTAAAGCAATTATTAAAAAAGCCTAATTTACTTTAGCTTAAAATGATTTACTGCCCATGTCGCGCATAGTAAGGACGACAGGCGGGGTATACATCAAAGCAACAAGGATTTAGGCATGTTTTTGAAAAATGCGTGGTATGTGGGCGCGCTGTCTGCAGAGGTTGGACGCGAGTTATTGGCCGTTAAGATGCTTAACGAAAACCTCGTGCTGTACCGCAAACAAGATGGCACCCCCGTTGCCTTAGAGGATTCCTGTCCGCATCGTCGCTTGCCGCTATCCATGGGGCGTTTGATTGAGGACGATGTAGAGTGCGGCTACCACGGCTTGAAATTTGACTGCAGCGGAGCCTGTAGTAAAGCTCCGGGCATGGCGCGTGCGCCCACCAGTGCGGTGGTGCGTGCCTACCCCTGTCAAGAGCGTTATGGCATGGTGTGGGTGTGGATGGGTGAGCCAGGCTTAGCAGCCACGCAGCCGCTGATTGATATTCCAGAATGGGACAACCCCGCTTGGGGCGTCAACCAAGGCGATGCGATGGAAATCGCCTGCAACTACCTCTACATTACGGACAATTTATTGGACCCCTCCCACGTATCGTGGGTGCATCAGACGTCCTTTGGAAGTGATGATTTAATCGGCCAACCCCTAAAAGTGAATTTAGGCGACGAGGGGGTAATGGTCTATCGCTGGCTGCACGATATTGAGGTTGCCCCATTTTATAAAAAATTTGTGAAATTCTCTGGCCGCTGTGATCGCAAGCAACAGTATGAGGTGCGCTTTCCTTCTTTGGCAGTGATTCGAGCGGTGTTTACCCCTGCAGGCACAGGTGGCGAAGAGGCTGAGCTGCACCCCGATGTGTTTTTAATGGATTCGTATAATTTACTGACGCCCATCGACGAAAAAAATACCCGTTATTTCTGGTTCCAGCTGCGCAACTTTAGCCCCAATGACGAGGCGGTCTCGCAAATATTCAACGAAGACGTGCGCTTTGCCTTTAGTGAAGATAAGGCCGTCCTTGAAGCGGTGCAAATTGGTATGGACGCACGGCCTGCGGCATTGGATTTACCAGCGGATGCGGGGGCCTTGCGCTTTCGTCGTCGCTTGCAGCAAAAAATTGAAGCCGAGGCGACGGCTGCCGCTACGGAGCCCGTGTCTGGTTAACTCTTATGTCTAGTACGGCTCTTCCTGAACGCCAGTGGCGAACGTATCGCTTAGTCGCTAAACGCCCGCAAAGTGCACTAATCACCTTGTTTGAGTGGGTGACCGAGGCATTTCCTTGTGCTTATCAGCCCGGTCAATACTTAAGTTTTAAGCTTCCCCATAGCGTTACTACTACGGGAGTGGCGTTGTTGCGTCAGTACAGCATTGTGGAGTGGATCGAAAAAAACGGCCAAATTCACGTACAGGTGGCGGTCAAGCATGAGCGCGCGCCTGATGCACATCCTGAATGGATGGATGGGGTCGGTTCCAGCTATTTTCATCAAGACGTGCAAGTTGGTGATGAGCTTATGGCGGTGGGCCCAATGGGCGAGTTTGTGTTGCAAACGGGTTCTATGCGGCCAGTAGTGCTCTTAAGTGGGGGCGTTGGCGCGACCCCCTTACTGGCTATGCTGGCTCAGTTGGCGCAAGAGGGCGCACGACGCGTGCATTATATTCATGCCTGCGAAAATGGCGTACATCATGCTTTTTATGAGCAGGTCACCGCTTTCGTGGCGAAGCAGCCCCATCTAATCCAACAGCATATCGCGTATCGCTCGCCTACAGAGGCGGATCGGAGTCTTGGTCGCTTTGATGTAGAGGGCCTACTCAACAAGGCCGCTTTACAGCGCTGGTTGTGTTTAGACGATTACGAGTGGTATTTATGTGGCCCGACGCCCTTTATGCACGCGATGTGGGCCGTGTTAGCCGAGTTAGGAGTGCGCTCAGAACGGATTTATTATGAGTTCTTTGGGCCGGTGCAACCTTTAGGGGGAGGGCTCAACCCCGCGGTGGCACCCGTTGTCAACAGCACGAACGCACCCATGTTGGAATCGGTATCGGCTACAAGAGCATTAACCACTGAGTACGAGCATGATGAGCGCCAGCCCGAGCCCGCCAGTCAAGCTCAGCACGTCGTGCAGTTTGGTGCGGATCAACCGGAGGTACTTTGGCAAGAAGGCGCTCAACAAAGTCTTTTAGAGCTGGCTGAATCCGTAGGTTTAGAACCAAACTTTAGTTGCCGCTCAGGCGTGTGCAACAGCTGCATGTGTACGTTGGTGTCCGGTGAGGTGCAGTACACCGAAGAGCCCTTAGATGAGTTGCCGCCCAATAAAATTCTGCTGTGCTGTGCGCAACCGCTCAGCCCTAAAGTGGTGGTGGAGCTGGACTAAGCCGTTGCAAGGCACGGTGCGCATATGTGCAGAAAGTCTTGAATGCTGTAAGCTTATCGGCTTAGTGGTATTTTTGAATTAACTCGTTCTGATCAGGGCTTGACCTCGTATTATGGAATCTCAAACGCCTTCTTATGTTTTTTCGCAGCGCGCACAGCAGCTGACGAGCTCGGCAATCCGTGAAATCTTAAAAGTCACTACGCGCCCCGAGGTCATTTCCTTTGCCGGGGGCTTGCCTGCACCCGAAGGCTTTCCAATTCAGCAAATTAACGACGCCTTTGATCGTGCATTGGCCAAGGACGGCCAAGCTGCGTTGCAGTATGGCACGACCGAGGGTTATGAGCCGCTGCGTCAATGGATCGCCGACTATGTGAGCACCGACGAGGCACCCGTTAGCCCCGACGAGATCTTAATCGTCTCCGGCTCGCAACAAGCGCTGGATGTATTAGGCAAGCTGTTTATTGATGAGGGCAGCAAAGTGTTGGTGGAGTCGCCCACGTATTTGGGGGCGTTGCAGGCGTTTTCGATTTTCTCGCCCGATTACGTATCCATTGCGACCGACGAGCAGGGGCTCATTCCTAGTGAGGTCTCCAAGCCCGAGGCTCAAGGGGCGCGATTTATCTATACCTTGCCCAATTTTCACAATCCCATGGGCATTACGCTCAGCTTAGAGCGCCGCCAAGAGCTGGTAGAGCGCTGCAAGGCGGCCAATATCCCGATTATCGAAGACGACCCTTATGGCGAGCTACGCTACAACGGTAACGCCTTACCTAGCTTGCTGAGCTTAGGTCGCCAAGCAGGGGCTACCGTCATTCGCATGGGTTCCTTTTCCAAAGTGCTGGCTCCAGGCTTGCGTTTGGGTTATATCGTGGCCCCTCAACCGATTATCAGTAAGCTTGTACAGATCAAGCAGGCGACGGATTTGCATTCGTCTTCGATCACACAAATGGCCGTTTACGAAGCGATCGGCAATGGCTTTCTAACTCAGCATTTGCCAGCTGTACGTGAGCTCTACAAGCGGCAATGCGACTATATGCTCAATGCCATGCAAGAGCACTTTCCTGACGGCGTTAGCTGGACGGTGCCCGAAGGCGGTATGTTTATTTGGGTGACCTTGCCCGAGCATTTACGTTCTGATGAGCTGTTGCAGCAGGCGATTGCGCAAAATGTGGCGTTTGTGCCGGGTGGGCCGTTTTATATCGGTGCGGATTATCCGCACAATACTTTACGCCTTAGTTTTGTAACCGTTTCCGAAGCACGCATTCAGCAAGGTATTGCCATCTTAGGGCAAATTTTGCGTGATGCGCTGCAAAAGGGCTAATCCACAACGATCGCGAGCCCTAAGCGCTCGCGATCGTTGCTCAGCCTATACGCATTATGTCTGTTAACACGCCTTCTCGCATCGATTTAAACGATATGCGCCACGACGATTGGGTGGCGCGCTGGTTGCCAGCAGCTTGGGGGCCGTATGCCCGCTTGTGCCGCTTGGACCGTCCTATTGGTACTTGGCTCACTTGGTTGCCTGTCGTGGCGGCGCTCATTCAAGCCGCGGATGGGTTACCGACCTTGGCGCGCCTGGTGGTTTTTTCATTGGGTGCGATTTTGATGCGCGGAGTAGGGTGCTGCTTTAACGATATTTTTGACCGTGATTTCGATCACCAAGTCGAGCGTACTCGTTTTCGGCCCCTTACCAGCGGTCAGCTGAGCCTACGCAATGCCCTGTGGTTTGTGCTGGCGCAACTAGTGGTCGCGGGCTTGCTGTTGTTTGCAATTAACAGCTATAGCCGGTGGTTAGCCTTGTTATTGCTGCCACTAGTGGTGATCTACCCCCTTTGTAAGCGGTTCACTCATTGGCCTCAAGCGGTGCTCGGCATTGCCTTTAACTGGGGCATGCTGATGGCATGGTCAGATACTCAAAATGCAGTGCCTTTGGCAGCGATTGCTATGTGGGCAGGGGCGGTGTTTTGGCAAATTGGTTACGACGCCATTTATGGCTACATCGATATGGCTGATGATTTAAAGCTCGGTCTAAAATCCGCAGCCATTCGCTTTGGCGATCAGGGCAAACAATGGCTCAGTGGTTTTTACGCGTTGACCGCCCTGTGTTGGGTGTGGGGTGGCTACGCTATGGGCATGGCTTGGCCGTATTTTGTTGTGATGGCCATCATTGCGCTGCATCTAGCGTGGCAAATTATCCGCTTTGACCCCAAGCGTCCCGAATTTGGCCTAGGGCTTTTTCGTGCCAACATGACCGTAGGCGTCTTGTTAGTGATCGCGGCCTTGGGCGGTACTCTATTAGGATAAATGTTAGTTTCACTATGGAAAAAGTTGCGTTAAGGTAGCAACTTTGTTTCCAATTTTGTTAAGTCTGGGAAGGCCTGCCAGCGCTTTTCCCGCAAAGGTTCTCTATGCCGGCTACCAAAGAACTCGTCGCCACCATCATCTTCGCGATTGCGATTCTTCACACATTTTCCGTTCCAGTTTTTGCGCGTTTAGCCAATAAAGGCGGCCGTCACGCCGGGTTATGGCATTTATTGTCCGAGGTAGAGGCCGTCTTTGGCGTCTGGGCCTGTGTGCTGCTGGCTTATATGGCTTTGTTCATCAACGTGCAGGATGCGGTGGGGTATATGGACCGTCGCGACTTCACCGAACCAGCCTTTGTCTTTGTGATTATGGTGGTGGCTGCCAGTCGACCGATCTTAGAGCTGGTATCGTTGATTGTAGGGGCGTTGTCACGAGCGTTGCCGTTACGCAAAGAGTACGCCATGTACTTCATTATCATGTCGGTGGTGCCGCTGTTCGGCTCATTGATTACCGAGCCGGCGGCCATGACCTTAGCGGCACTGATGATTCGTAATCGCTATTTTTTACGCTCGACCCACGATCGCTTCAAGTATCTAACTATTGGCGTGTTGTTTGTAAACATTTCCATTGGTGGCGTGCTGACGGCCTATGCGGCCCCGCCGGTGCTGATGGTGGCCAACACCTTTGGCTGGGATTCCAGCTTCATGCTCCTACATTTTGGCTGGCGTGCGGCGTTGGCGGTGTTTATTAATGCAGGATTGCTCACCTATGTGTGTCGTGATGCGCTGGTTGCTCCGGCTGCTGATCCTAATATTGATAACAGTACCCCCACACGCCCACCTGTGCCGGTTCAGGTGATGGCGATTCACTTGCTGTTTTTAGTGGCGGTGGTGCTGTCGTCGCATCATCCCGTGATTTTCTTAGGTTTACTGATGCTGTTCTTGGGCTATACCGATGCCTACAAAGTTCACCAAAACCCTTTGATGATCCGTGAAGGGCTCATGGTTGGTTTTTTCTTGGCGGGCTTAGTGGTGCTGGGTGGTATGCAAAAATGGTGGTTACAGGATTTGCTGGGTGGCTTGTCGCCACACGTCTTGTTCTGGGGTGCGGCAGCACTGACTGCCATTACCGACAACGCGGCGTTGACCTATTTGGGTTCGATGGTTGAGGGCACCAATGAGTTGTGGCGCTATATGCTGGTGGCGGGGGCGGTAACCGGTGGTGGTCTAACGGTGATTGCCAATGCCCCCAACCCCGCAGGCTTTTCGATTCTTAAGGGATCTTTCCCTGATGGGGCGATCTCTCCCTTAAAGCTCTTGCTTTCAGCGGCTATCCCTACTTTGATCACGGCATTGCTTTTCTTGATGCCAATTGGTTTCTAAAGGGCTTTACAGAGGCGCTTGTGGCGCCTCTTTTTATACGCTAAGCGCTGCCGCACCTGAGCGCCGTTGGAGTGGTCTGCCTTCAGGCCGGTTAGAGTGCTCATAAACGAACTCGGTTTTCTAAGCTTTTGCGGCCTAATTAGGGGCTCATGTCATGTCATCGCCGTGCAGCCTAGTCCTAAGCCGATGCGCAGCGAGCATAAAGCGGGTAAAATCCTTTTTTGGTTTGGTATCGCGCTTGGGCGATGCCTAATTAAGTGTATAAGTTCTTTTTTGTTATAGGGTTGGGTTATGCCAATTTATGCCTATAAGTGCAGCCATTGCGAGCATGCGCAGGATGTGTTGCAAAAAATGTCTGATCCTTTATTGGTGACTTGTCCAGCGTGTGGCAACGATACGTATGTGAAGCAAGTCACGGCGGCAGGTTTTCAACTCAAAGGTTCTGGTTGGTACGTCACCGATTTCAAAAATAACGGTAGTCAAACCAGCTCTAACGCCGACACCAAGGCCAATAGCAACGCTTCATAATGCGTTTCCTAAAGCGCCTCTTCGTTACTGGACTGCTCATCTGGGTGCCGCTTGTGATTACCGCTTGGGTAATCATGCTCTTAGTCGACACCCTCGAGAGCTTTGTGCCGTCCTTTCTAACGTCTGAGGCGCTTTTTGGCGTATCCATTCCGGGGTTTCGTTTTGCCCTCGTGATTATTGTAGTGTTGGTCACTGGGCTTATTGCTGCAAACTTAATTGGCCGAACTGTCCTTGAGCAATGGGAGCGATTACTAGGTAAAATCCCGTTAGTACGTTCCATATATAACTCGGTCAAGCAGGTCAGCGACACGGTTTTATCGCCAGATGGTCAGGCCTTTCGAGAAGCGGTGCTGGTGCAATACCCTCGACATGGCGCGTGGACAATTGCGTTTTTAACGGGTGTGCCTGGTGGCGAGGTCGCCAGTCACTTACCCGAAGACTGTGTGAGTGTGTATGTGCCCACCACGCCTAACCCAACCTCGGGGTTTTTCTTGATGATGCCACGAGCGGACGTAGTAAAATTAAATATGTCTGTAGACGCGGCATTAAAATATATTGTTTCCATGGGAGTGGTCGCGCCTACCGAAATCGATCCGAATGTGAACGGGTCGTACATTGAGGCTGTGGAGTTACCTAAGCTGCCTGACGACTCAGCTCACTAGCCGAGCTTTCCTAATTTTTTATTGTTTATTGATGGAGTCTTCCTAGATGCGTACCTGCTATACCGGCGAGGTCAATGCCCAACACTTAGGGCAAACCGTAACATTGTTTGGCTGGGTGCATCGTCGACGTGATCACGGCGGTGTTATTTTTATCGACTTGCGTGATCGTGCAGGTTTGGCTCAGGTGGTGATTAATCCCGAGGATGCCGAGGCCTTTGCTATTGCCGAGCGCGTGCGCAACGAATTTTGTTTGCGTATTACCGGTACAGTGCAAGCACGTCCCGAAGGCACCGTTAACCCCGATTTGGCGTCAGGCGAAGTTGAGGTGGTGTGCCAAGAAATCGAAATTCTCAATCCATCGGTAACTCCCGCTTTCCAGCTCGACGACGATAATCTCTCCGAAACCACTCGCCTCACGCATCGAGTTTTGGATTTACGCCGTCCGCAAATGCAGCGCAATCTGATGCTGCGTTATCGGGTGTCGATGGCAGTACGCAAATATTTAGATGCGTTGGGCTTCATTGATATTGAAACCCCTATGCTCACGAAAAGCACCCCCGAAGGTGCACGCGATTACCTAGTGCCTTCACGCGTCAATCCTGGTGAGTTTTTTGCCTTACCGCAGTCCCCGCAGTTGTTTAAACAAATGCTGATGGTGTCGGGTTTTGATCGTTATTATCAGATTACTAAGTGCTTCCGCGACGAAGATCTACGCGCCGATCGTCAGCCTGAATTTACCCAAATTGACTGCGAGCTTTCCTTTGTTAGCGAAGAGGAAATCCGTGCTATTTTCGAAGAAATGGTGCGCGAAGTGTTCCGCGAAGTCAAAGGGGTCGAATTACCGAAGCCTTTCCCTACGATGAGCTGGGCAGAAGCCATGCAGCGCTTTGGTTCCGACAAGCCTGATTTACGTGTCAACCTAGAGTTCACCGATGTGGGGGATCTCATGCGTGAGGTGGACTTCAAAGTCTTCTCCGCGCCCGCCAACGATCCGAAATGTCGCGTGGTGGCCTTGCGTGTGCCAGGTGGTGGCGCCATGCCGCGTAGCGAAATTGATGCGTACACCAAGTTTGTTGGTATTTATGGTGCCAAAGGCCTAGCCTACATCAAAGTCAATGATGCCAGCGCTATTCCTAGCGGCCTGCAATCGCCTATCGTCAAAAACATCGACGATGCCGTTTTGCAGCAGCTTATCGAGCGCACCGGTGCCGAAGATGGGGATTTAATATTCTTCGGTGCGGACAAAAAGCAAATCGTTAACGATGCAATGGGAGCGTTGCGCATCAAGATTGGTCACAGTGAGTTAGGTCGTGCCAATGGCTTATCCGAAGCGGGCTGGAAGCCATTATGGGTGGTGGATTTCCCCATGTTCGAGTACGACGAGGCCACGCAGCGTTACTATGCGGCGCACCATCCCTTTACCAGCCCCAAAGATGGTCACGAGGATTTACTCGAAAGCGCACCGGAAAAGGTTTTGGCTAAAGCCTACGATATGGTGTTAAATGGTTGGGAGATGGGTGGAGGTTCCGTACGGATTCACCGTGCAGAGGTACAAAGCAAGGTGTTTGCTGCCCTCAACATTGACCCCCAAGAAGCCCAAGAAAAGTTCGGTTTCTTACTGGATGCGCTGCAATATGGCGCGCCACCTCATGGTGGGGTAGCCTTTGGTTTGGATCGTTTGGTCACGATGATGGCGGGTGCGGATTCTATTCGCGACGTCATTGCTTTCCCCAAAACTCAGCGCGCCCAATGCTTACTCACTGATGCGCCGTCTGCCGTAGACGAAGCCCAACTCAAAGAGCTGCATATTCGTCTACGTCCAGTCGACAACAAGCCAACCTAATACTTAGGAGGTGACGGTGTCCGTTATACGGGTAGTAAGTTACAACATTCACAAAGGACGCACGGCTACCGGTGGCCGCGAGTCCCTAGAAGACTTGAAACTGCACTTGTATCAGCTGTCACCGGATCTGCTGTTCCTCCAAGAAGTCCAAGGTCGCAACGACCTGGTGGCCACGCTCGACGCCCAGCACGAACTGCTGGGCGCTGTCTTGCGGATGCAAAGCGCGTATGGCTGTAACGCCATTCGTCAGCACACCGATCATGGCAATGCCTTGCTGTCGCGTTTTCCGATTTTGTATTTCGAAAACGAAGACGTGTCCGATCACCGCATGGAGCAGCGCGGGTTGCTCCATGCTGTCGTACAAATCGAGGACCGCCACGTACACTGCGTCGTGGTGCATTTAGGGCTGTTTGCAGGGGGGCGCAGTCGCCAGATCCAAGCGTTAGTGGATCGTATTAACCGCCTCGTGCCCGAGGATGAGCCCTTAGTCATTGCTGGGGATTTCAACGATTGGAATAATCGCTTAGCGCCAATTTTTGTGAAGCAACTGGGCCTGTACGAGGTCTTTTCTTTTGCCCCTGAGCTGTACGCCAGCTCGCGCTTCAAACTCCGCCAACCCATGCAATGGTTGCGTAACCCAGCTGTATCGCGTGCGGCCGATTTAACTACCCCACAGCTGGGCATCGATGGCAACGCACGACTCACGCCGCCACCCAAAACCTTTCCCGCAGCGTTTCCGTTTTTGCGCTTGGATCGTATTTATCAGCGTGGTTTTGCGGTGCGCAGCGCCCGAGTGTTGCGCGGTGCACCTTGGAAGCACATCTCGGATCACGCGCCCATTGTGACGGAGCTAGAGTTGCCCTAAAGCTTTAGATGGTATTTGGTTTGATACTCAAAGCAGCAAAAGTGGCTCATCGCTACTAAAGCGCATTGACCTTGAAAATAGTGTAGGTTTAAAAGTGTTGACCCCTGCAGGGTAAGCGGCAACAATTTGGCTTTAGTCGAACTCGACACGATTACATACGCTACAACGCAAAAGGTGAAGTCATGAAAACCAAAGCAGCCGTGGCCTGGAAAGCAGGCGCCCCGTTAACCATCGAAGAAGTCACCTTAGACGGCCCACGCGCAGGCGAGGTGCTGGTTGAAGTCAAGGCTACCGGCCTATGTCATACTGATTTATACACCTTATCCGGTGCGGACCCTGAAGGGTTGTTTCCCGCTATCTTAGGTCACGAAGGTGCAGGGGTGGTGGTGGATGTCGGTCCAGGCGTCACCACTCTCAAAAAGGGGGACCACGTGATCCCCCTCTACACACCTGAGTGTCGTCAGTGTAAGTCCTGCCTCTCACGCAAAACCAACCTCTGTACCGCCATTCGTGCTACCCAAGGCCAAGGCTTGATGCCGGATGGCACCTCGCGCTTTAGCATTGATGGGCAGCCTATTCATCATTATATGGGTACATCGACCTTTGCCAACCATATTGTGGTGCCCGAAATTGCCTTAGCAAAAATCCGCGAAGACGCCCCTTTTGACAAGGTTTGCTATATAGGGTGTGGGGTCACTACTGGGCTCGGGGCGGTGCTGTTTACCGCGAATGTTGAAGCGGGTGCCAATGTGGTGGTCTTTGGCTTGGGCGGGATTGGGCTCAACGTCATCCAAGGTGCCAAAATGGTCGGTGCTGACAAAATCATCGGTGTGGACCTCAACCCCGAGCGCGAAGCCATGGCTCGCCAGTTTGGGATGACCGATTTTGTGAATCCCAACGAGGTGGAAAACGTCGTTGATCATATTATCCAGCTTACCGATGGTGGAGCGGATTACTCCTTCGAGTGTGTGGGCAACACCAAAGTCATGCGCCAAGCGCTGGAGTGCTGCCATCGCGGTTGGGGTCAGTCGATTATTATCGGTGTGGCCGAAGCCGGTGCCGAGATCGCAACGCGGCCTTTCCAACTGGTAACGGGTCGCGTCTGGAAGGGCTCTGCCTTTGGTGGCGCGCGTGGCCGTACCGATGTACCCAAGATTGTCGACTGGTACATGGAAGGCAAGATCAACATTGATGACCTCATTACCCATCATTTACCTCTGGAGCGCATTAATGAAGGCTTTGATCTCATGCAAAAAGGCGAGTCCATCCGCTCCGTAGTCATGTATTAAGCCTCAAGTCTGCGCAGTCTATTAGGCTAAGCCGATAGTTAAAAAGGGTTGCGATGGACGAAGCAACCCTTTTTTATTACCGTATAGGCATTCGATTACTCTGTTATTTGTTATAGGGCGTACACATGATCAGTCAATTAGAACTTCTGAACGAGCATCGTTGTTTTGGAGGTTGGCAGCGTTATTATCAGCACCCTTCACAAACAATTGGCTTGCCGATGCGGTTTTCCATATATTTGCCGCCACAGGTGGCGGCCGAATCCGCTAAAGAATGCAACGATAGCCGTTGCCTTGGCGAGGGGCAGTTTCCTGTCTTGTTTTTTCTTGCGGGCCTGACCTGCACCGAAGAGACGTTTATGATCAAAGCCGCTGCCCAGCAGTATGCGGCTGAGCACGGGATCATCTTGATTGCTCCCGATACCAGCCCACGTGGCGCTCAGGTGCCTACTGAGGACGACGATTGGGATTTCGGTACAGGGGCGGGGTTTTATCTTGATGCCACGCGGGCACCCTGGAGTGACCATTACCGTATGGAAAGCTACGTAGCGGATGAGCTGTACGAAATCGTCACGCAGATATTTCCTGGTGATGGCCAGCGTGTTGGTATTTTTGGCCACTCTATGGGCGGGCATGGAGCCTTAGTCTTAGCGCAGCGCCATCCGGGTAAATTCAAAAGCGTATCGGCCTTTGCTCCCATCGCTGCTCCCACTCGGTGTCCATGGGGTAAAAAAGCCTTTGAGGGTTACCTCGGGGATGACGAAAGTCAGTGGGCACAGCATGATGCCAGCTGTTTGATGGCGTCGCAGGCTTCTGCACCGTATCCAAAGGGTATTTTGGTGGATCAAGGCTTAGCCGACCAGTTTTTAGCCGAGCAATTGCACCCTGAAGCCTTAGAGCAGGCCTGCGAAAAAGTCGGTCAACCGTTAACCTTGCGTCGTCACGAAGGCTATGATCATGGCTATTATTTCATCATGAGCTTTATGGCCGATCATATGCGTTTTCATGCCGAGCGTTTGTAAGCGGAACTTTTCCTATCGTTAGCCGTCTTACTTATGTTAGGGTTTAGCACTCGGTAGTGTAGAGTGCTAAAATTCTACCACAGCTATTTTATACAGCCTTGGTCAATGTCATGCCGTGCTTTGGCCGTTTTATAGGATGATTCATGAGCCAAACTACGCAAAGCTTAGTCTTGCCATCGGCAAATCAGCTTGCTGCAGCCGTAGCCAACCCTGGCGCGCTGGGCACCATTGAAGCCTACATTTCCGCTGTTAATGCTCAGCCCATGCTCACCCCTGAGCAAGAGGTGGAGCTGGGCCGTCGTTTGCAGCACGAGTCAGATCTGGATGCCGCTCGCCAATTAATTATGTCCCACCTACGCTTGGTGGTGGCCATTTCTCGTCAGTACTTAGGCTATGGGTTGCCTCATGCTGACCTGATCCAAGAAGGCAACATCGGCTTGATGAAAGCCGTCAAACGTTTTGATCCCGAGCGTGGTGTGCGCTTGGTCTCCTTTGCGGTGCATTGGATTAAAGCCGAAATTCACGAGTTCGTCATTCGTAACTGGCGCTTAGTCAAAGTCGCCACCACCAAAGCCCAGCGCAAATTATTTTTTAATTTACGTAGTATGCGTCCCGAGGAGGGCACTACCCTCAATCCTGCCGAGATTGACGCCATCGCCGAGCAGCTCAATGTGCGCCCACAGGACGTCAGTGAAATGGAGCTGCGTTTATCGGGTGGCGAATTAGCACTCGATAACCACAATGATGACGATGACGACCATTTTGCCCCCATCAGCTATTTATCTGACGAGGGCACCTTTGAGCCGACTCAGGTCTTGGCCGATCGAGACCAACAAAATTTGCAGCAACACGGGTTGCTCAACGCTTTAGAGCAATTAGACGAGCGCTCACGCCGTATCGTGCAAGCACGCTGGTTGCACGATGACAAAGCCGCAACCTTACATGAGTTGGCCGATGAGTTTGGCGTCTCTGCCGAACGGATTCGTCAAATCGAAGCCGCTGCCCTCAAAAAAATGCGCGGTTGGTTAGCAGCCTAACGCTACCCATTCGCGCTGCTGCGAAGCTTACATAGTTTTACACCTTAATGGCCTTAAGTTTTGAACTAAGGACTAACCCCATACCCTAACACTATACGTACAGCGTATTTTTGCTTCCCTTAAGTGCGCTGTGTTGCATTCGCTTCTGCTTCTCCTCTTCCCCTCCCTTACTAGAGGCGAATGCTATTGGGACACCGTTCTCTTTTGGTGTCCCTTTTTTTTGCCTGTAAACTGAAGGTCTTCCTCACTTTTGGATTGCCTCTATGCCAATCGAAGGCTTTGTACTGGGTCTGGGCTGCTTGCTGTTGATCGTGGCGTTAATGCCTCTGGTCGCTAGCCGACTCCTGATACCGATATGCTTTAAAACCTATTTAGAGCAATAACTAAATATCGTGTTGCAGCTCGTCGGGCGTGGCATCGTTATTCAAGAGCACTCGGGCTTCGCCATCGCGGTCAAACACATAAAAAGACGCTGAGTGGTCCATACTGTAATGCTGTGGTGTGGGGCTGAGTGTCTTGATGTAGACCGCTTTAAAGGATTGTGCGGTTTGCTGTAGTTGCTCTGGGCTACCGGTAAGCGCTCGGATATGTGGGCTAAACACTTTGGCGTATTCCGTGAGGATCTCCGGTGTGTCACGCTCGGGGTCGACACTGATGAGCCAAGCGTTGACCTCATCGGCTTGGTCCCCAAGCTGATCCAAGGCACCGGCCAACTGGCTGAGCGAGGTCGGGCAAATATCTGGACATTGGGTGTACCCAAAAAACACCACACTCACTTTACCCTTTAAGTCCGATGCGGTGATGAGTTCACCGGTGGCGCTGTCTTGCATGGCCAAGTCTTGGCCCAGTTTAGAACCGGTAATATTCGTCCCGATAAAATCCGGTTGGTCTTCTTCGCCACAACCGACTAATCCCAGTGTGGCCACACTCAAGATCGTTACAAATAAAAAACGAGGCAAATAACGAATGAAAAGTTTCATGGCATTTGGCAACAAAATAAATAGGCTCTCTTAGTCTATACCCTACCTCTTTAGTTTAATAGACTACGTTAGTGTGGCCACTTTAACGTCTCGTTTGCTTTGTATGCAGTAGGTAGCGCTTTTTGGTTCATTCATGCATTACAATTTACCGATGTTTGCTCAACTTTCCTCTTCTCTCTATGCCGACATGCAGCAGCGTTTTGCTGAGCTGCTTACTGCAACACGGCGCTTTCCTATTCTTGGCAGTTGCCCCGTCACCATTGCTGGACGCTATGTGGGCTGGTTGCACCCACGTGCCCAAGAGGTTCTCGCCGATTGGCCCAAGGTGCGTCGCTCCTCAGTGGGGTTTCATATTGCAGAGGATCTCCCTCCTTCTGCTGAGCTGAATCACTATTTAGCAGAGTTGGCCCAAACGCTGAATGACGGTGGCTGTGTCAAGGCGTGGCGTGATGAGCTATTGGATGTGTATGCAGAAGGCCAGATCATTGGTGTGATCGAGCGTGGTGCTTCACGCGCTTTGGGCTTATTAACCCAAGCCGTGCATCTGCATGCGTGGGCACCGGATGGCAAACTTTGGGTACAACAACGCGCCTCTCACAAAGCCACGGACCCTAATATGTGGGATACCCTAGTAGGTGGCTTGGCCAGTGCCCAAGAGTGCTTGACGGTTTCCTTATTGCGCGAGTGCCAAGAAGAAGCCGGTTTATGTGCTACAGAGCTGTGTGATTTATCCTCTATGCACTGCATTACCCGTATGCATCGTCCTCTACAAGAAGGCTTTCAAGCGGAAAACGTTTGGGTAAATGATTGCATCTTGCCCAGCACGTGTACGCCGAGCAATCAAGATGGCGAGGTCAGTGATATCGCCTGTATCAGTGTGGAGCAGTACTGGGAAATGGCCCAAGCTAAGCAATTTACCCTTGAGGCGGAAATTGTGATTTTGTACTGTATTTTGCAGCGCTGTGCGCCGCATGCTGTGCGTTAGGGTTGTTAAGGTGGCACGACACACTTAGCACTTAGTTACTTTTTAAACTACTCATTGAATCTTATGTTGAATGTTGTGATTTTAGCGGCGGGCATGGGCAAACGCATGCAATCGGAACTGCCCAAAGTGCTCCATCGTATTGCTGGCAAAGCCATGCTTGAGCATGTGGTCGACAACGCACGAGCCCTCAACCCAGAGCGCATTATTATTGTAGTGGGCCACGGAGCCGAGCAAGTTCAAGCCCTGTTTGCCGATCAAAAAGATGTGCGTTTTGTGCAGCAATACCCGCCTCAGGGCACGGGTCATGCGGTGCAGCAAGCTGTGCCCGAGCTGATGGGCTACGAACCTACCCATACTACGTTGGTGCTGTATGGTGATGTCCCCTTGGTACAACCTGCGACCCTACAACGCTTGCTCGAAGCGCGCGGTCAAGGCTTAGCCATTTTGACTGAAAAACTCGAACAGCCCGCAGGCTATGGCCGTATTGTTCGCAGCGAATCCGGTGAAATTGTTCGCATCGTTGAGCACAAAGACGCCACTGAGCACGAACTAACGATCAACGAAGTCAATACCGGCATTTTGGCCGCACCGACTCCCCAGTTACGCGATTGGCTTAGCCGTTTGCGTAACGATAACGCCCAAGGTGAATATTATCTAACCGATGTGGTCGGCTTTGCCGTCGAGGATCAAGTGCCTGTTCAGGCCGCACACCCCGATTTTGCTTGGGAGACTCTAGGAGTAAACAGCCGCATCCAACAGGCTGAGCTGGAGCGTGCTTGGCAAAGCGAGCAAGCACGTCGTCTTTTAGAACAGGGCGTCACCCTAGCGGATCCCTCCCGTTTTGATTTGCGTGGAGAGTTACGTTGTGGACGTGATGTGTACATTGATGTCGGCTGTGTCTTTGAAGGGCAGGTCGAACTTGAGGATGGGGTGCATATTGGCCCGCATTGCGTACTCAATAATGTCAAACTTGGTGCAGGCACAGTGGTGCAAGCCTTTAGCCACCTAGAGGGGGCGCAAACCGCGACTCAAGCCAAAATTGGCCCCTTTGCTCGTTTACGTCCGGGCGCTCGTTTGGGGGCTAACGCGCAAGTGGGTAATTTTGTAGAAGTTAAAAATGCTAGTTTTGGTGCCGAGTCCAAGGCCAGCCATTTATCCTATATCGGCGATGCCACTCTTGGTGAGCGTGTCAACATCGGTGCGGGTACCATTACATGCAATTACGATGGCGCCAACAAGCATCAAACCATTATCGAAGACGATGTCTTTATAGGGTCTGATACGCAATTGGTGGCACCAGTGATTGTGGGCGCGGGGGCCACAATAGGGGCAGGTACTACGCTGACACGTTCTGCACCAGCTGCTAAGCTCACCTTATCACGCTCGCATCAACAAACGGTCGAAGGCTGGGTACGCCCCACCAAAAAGAAATAACCCACTATGACTCACTCTGCTGCGGACTCTCATGCTGCAGAGGTTACCTCCTCTGCCTCGCCGTCTTACGAAGACGGCTTGCCCATGCCCGCGCGCTGGCGCGCCGCAGCAGTTTTACTATTAGCCTTCGTCATCACGGTCTTTGATGCGGTGATGTCAAATGTGGCCTTGCCACGTATTGCTGAAAACCTCAGCATTGACCCCTCACGAGTGGTGTGGATACCGATCGCGTACAGCTTGGCGGTGGTCATGACCTTGCTGCCACTGTCGGCCGTATCCGTACAGATTGGCGTGCGACGTTTATTTGCGTGGGGCACGGTGATCTTTATCGTGGCCTCCATTGCCGCAGGCTTAGCCAATAGTTTTGCGGTACTACTGGCGGCACGAGTGGTGCAAGCCTTGGGCACCTCCATGTTGATGTGCTTGTTTGGTGGCATCGTGCGCAATATTTATCCTGCTCGTCTGTTGGGGGTGGGCTTAAGCCTCAATGCCATGACGGTTGCCATCTCGTCAGTCTTAGCCCCCTCGTTGGGTGCCTTTTTATTAGATCTCGCCTCGTGGCGGTGGATTTTTTTTAGTACGGTGCCTTTTAGCTTGGTGATGTTGCTCGGCATTCGTTATCTTCATGAACCTCCTCGCCAACGAATACACTTTGATGTTTGGGCCTGTATCTTAAATGCCTTAACTTTTGGTCTGTCAATTTTAGGTTTGGATCTACTCACCACACGCCCCGTCTGGGCGAGCTTATGTTTGGTGGGTGCCGCTGTATCCGCACACTTTATGGTGCAGCGCTCTCTGACTCAAAAAGCGCCCATCGTACCTGTGGATTTGTTAAAAATCACCTCAGTCGGCTATGCCGTTTTAGCTTCTGTGTTTTCCTTCGCCTCTCAAATGGCTGCGATGGTAGCTTTGCCTTTTTATTTTCAACAAGTGCGATCGGCGAGCTTTACCGATATTGGGTTCTATTTGGGTGCGTGGTCCATTGGTGTCGCCGTTATGGCCCCTGTGGCAGGCTATTTAACGCGTCAGGTCTCTGTTGCAATGATGTGTATTGTTGGCGGCTTAGGCACCGCTGTGGGCTTAGCGTGGGTGTTACTGTTAGGGGCAGAAGGCTCTCCCTTAATTATTCTCTTGGCTATGTTACTAAGCGGCATCGGTTTTGGGTTTTTCCAAACCCCCAACAATCGTGCTCTTCTTGTTGGGGTTCCCCGACCTCGTGCCAATGCAGCAGGCGGTATGCAAGCCGCAGCGCGTGTATTTGGCCAAAGTTTTGGTACGGCTTTGATCGCGTTGGTATTTGGAGCCAGTGCCACCCAAGGACCAACTTTGGGCGTGGTGGCAGCGTTAGTGTGCGCGCTGGTCGCCGTCGGTGTTAATATTGCCCGTCATTTCAATCCTGCCTCGGACCCTCAAATTTCCTAATCGCGTCGGTACCAGTGTTGTCTAGTATGCGCATATTATTTATCAATTTAGAAAAAGGCTGGCGCGGTAGTGAGCGTCAAACGTATTTAGCTGCGTTACGCTTACAAGAATTGGGTTACCACGTTGACGTGATTGCACGTGCTAAGCAAACCTTGGCTGCACGTTTGCAACAGGCTGGGGTTACGGTCAAAGAAGTATCGGGCAACCAAGGCCTGTGCC
>DWUQ01000040.1 GCA_019120675.1 Candidatus Paenalcaligenes intestinipullorum
GGCCTTAAGGCACTGATTTTTGTCGTGGCCGGCATCATGATTTACTTGGCCTTCCGTTTTGAATGGAAGCTTGCTGTATCGTGCGCCTTAGCCAACCTGCATGATGTGGTCATCATTCTGGGTTTCTTTGCGTTTTTCCAGTGGGAGTTTTCGTTATCCGTCTTGGCTGGTGTGCTGGCGGTATTAGGCTACTCCGTCAACGAATCGGTGGTGGTGATGGACCGCATCCGTGAAAATTTCCGCAAGCACCGACGCACGCCCACCTCTGAAATTATCGACATGTCGATCACACAGATCATCTCGCGCACCATCATCACGCACGGCTCTACCCAAATCATGGTGCTGTCCATGTTGTTTTTTGGTGGTGCAACCCTACATTACTTTTCCTTAGCCCTCACCATTGGTATTTGGTTTGGGATTTACTCCTCCGTGTTTGTGGCGGCCGCTATTTCTATGTGGTTGGGCGTTTCTAGCGGAGACTTAATCAAGAAAACCATCAAAAAAGACGAAGACGAAGAGCTAGAAGTCACTCCTTAACCTTGGTTTTGCCATGGTATACGCTTGGGTAGACCCCACGCATCGGGCTATAATAAAGGTTTAGCCTTTATTTGCCCGCGGGGTCTACACCCGTCACGGCCTTTTACTATGCAAGATCACACCACTTCGCCCGCCACCAGCGACAACACTCGCCCTACCCGCAAACTATTCATCCGCACCTTTGGTTGCCAAATGAATGAGTACGATTCGGAAAAAATGGCCGATGTACTGAATGAAACGGGGCCAGTTGAATACACCACCAATCCCGAAGAAGCGGATATCATCCTTTTCAACACCTGTTCGGTGCGTGAAAAAGCCCAGGAAAAAGTCTTCTCGGACTTGGGTCGGGTGCGACACCTCAAAGAACAAAACCCTAATCTCGTCATTGGTGTGGGTGGCTGCGTGGCCAGTCAAGAAGGCAAGGCCATTGTGCAACGCGCACCCTTCGTCGATGTGGTGTTTGGGCCGCAAACTTTGCATCGTTTACCAGAGCTGATCAAACAACGTCGCCACAGCGGCAAGGCTCAGGTTGATATCAGTTTTCCAGAAATCGAAAAGTTCGACAATCTGCCCCCTGCACGTATTGATGGACCCACCGCTTTTGTGTCCATTATGGAAGGCTGCAGCAAATATTGCAGCTTTTGCGTGGTGCCCTACACGCGTGGTGCCGAGGTCTCGCGCCCCTTCGAAGACGTACTCATGGACGTCGCCGACTTGGCGGATCAAGGCGTCAAAGAAGTCACCTTGCTTGGCCAGAACGTCAACGCGTATCGTGGCCCCATGGCGGAAAGCGACGAGGTCGTAGACTTTGCGACGCTTTTGGAATACGTGCACGATATTCCTGGCATTGAGCGCATTCGTTACACCACTTCTCACCCCAAAGAAATGACGTCTCGTCTGATCGAGGCGCATGGCAAACTTGAAAAGCTCGTACCTTTCTTACATTTACCCGTTCAGGCGGGCAGCGATCGTGTACTCAGCGCTATGAAGCGTGGTTATACCTCCTTAGAGTTCAAGTCGATTGTGCGCCGCCTACGTGCCGCACGCCCTGACATCAGCTTTTCTTCTGATTTTATCGTGGGCTTTCCAGGCGAAACCGAGGCGGACTTTGAAAAAACCATGCAACTGATCCGCGATGTTGGCTTTGATACCTCGTTTTCTTTTGTGTACTCCAAACGCCCCGGCACACCCGCTGCAGACCTAGAGGACGAGCTCAGCAAAGAGGAAAAATTTGCGCGCTTACACCGTTTGCAGGCGCTCATCAACGAGCAAGCCAACGAGATCGCCCAACAGATGGTCGGTACCGAGCAATGGGTCTTGGTGGAGCGTTTATCACGTCGTGATGACCACGAAGTCATGGGCCGTACCGCCAACAATCGTATTGTGAATTTTCCTGCTCAGTCGCGCCTAATCGGTCAAATGGTCAAAGTACGCATTACGAAAGCTCTGACCAATAGTTTACGTGGTGAAATCGTTACCGCGGATCGTGTCGCGGCCCCTCAACTATGAGCCAAACACCCCAACAATCGCCCTTTACCTTGCACCTAGAGGGCGACAATACTCATCTGGCCAACTTTTGTGGACCGTTAGATGAAAATTTAAAACAAATCGCTCAGGCTTTTGATGTGCAATTGCGCCGTCGTGGTAATCACCTCACCATCGAAGGAGCTGAAACCGAGGCTGCCGCAGCCGCCACCAAATGGTTTCACGACCGTGCGGTACACAAAGCTCTGACCATTGACGATATTCAGTTGGGTTTAGTCGAACTGCGCGCCGCCAAGACCGCTCGTCGCAGCAAAGATCGCCCTTCTGCCTTGCTGACTGAAGACCCCAGCACACCGGCTCCCGTACTGAACGAAGGCGAGCTTAACCTGCGTACGCGTCGTCGTGACTTACGCCCTCGCACCCCTCGTCAACGTGACTACCTAAGCCAAATCCTCAGCCATGATATTTGCTTTGGGATCGGCCCTGCGGGCACCGGTAAAACCTTTCTGGCTGTGGCGTGTGCGATTGATGCTCTAGAGCGCGAATCGGTACAACGAATTGTACTGACTCGCCCCGCCGTCGAAGCGGGCGAACGCTTGGGGTTTTTACCTGGCGATCTCGCTCAAAAAGTCGATCCGTATTTGCGTCCCTTGTACGATGCGCTGTACGACCTAATGGGCTACGAAAAAGTCCAAAAGCTATTTGAAAAGCAAATCATCGAAATTGCGCCCCTAGCCTATATGCGTGGCCGTACGTTAAACCATAGCTTTGTGATCTTGGATGAGGCGCAAAACACCACACCGGAGCAGATGAAAATGTTCCTAACGCGGATTGGCTTTGGCAGCAAAGCCGTGATTACCGGCGACCCTTCTCAAGTTGACCTGGCGCGCGGCCAGCGTAGTGGCCTAGAGCAAGCCATTGGCGTGCTCAAGCAGGTAAATGGCATTGCCATTACCCGTCTAACCAGCCAAGACGTCGTGCGCCACCCCTTAGTCGCACGGATTATCGACGCTTATGAGCTGCATGATGTCGATCGCGCCTAAACTACAGCTTAGCGTACAATACGCGCTCGATTATCAGCAGCAGCTGCCCCGTTGGCGCATTCGGCGCTGGATCGACAAAGCGCTGCAAACCGTCTACGGCATTTACATCGATGCGCACCTTGATTGCCCGTTCCAAGGCGTACAGCTTACGGTGCGCTTTGTGGATGGGGATGAAATGCAGGCTTTAAACCATCAATTTCGTGACAAAGACTACGCCACCAATGTGCTAACCTTTGAATATGGTGTGGATGAGCGCGGTTATGTGCTAAGCGATGTCGTCGTTTGCATTCCTACCCTTGAGCACGAAGCCGCCTCTCAGCAAAAAACCATTACGCAGCACGCCGCACATTTACTCGTGCACGGCACCCTGCACGCATTAGGCTACGACCATCTGAATGATGAAGACGCCGAGGAAATGGAAAGCTTAGAAGCCGATATACTGGCCCACTTTCGTATTCCCAACCCCTACCAAATCCCTAGTGCTTAGAGTTGCCTAAATCAGGTATGCTAAGTTTTTATCTTAATTAACGTCCACCGGGCATGTCAGATACTCACTCCTCAGATCCAGAACCTCGAAAGAAGCGATTTTCTCGTTTAAGCGACCTGTTTACGCGTCGCGCTGAACCGGAAGATCGCGAAGACATCAAAGAAATTCTCGATGGCGCGCGCTGCCGCGGCGTCATTGATCAAGAAGCCTACACCATGATTGACGGCGCACTGGATGTCGCCAGCAAAACCGTCGCCGACATTATGGTACCGCGCTCTAAAATCGATCTACTCGATATCAACCAACCCCTCAAAGAGCTGCTGCCTTTTATTATCGAAACGGGGCGCTCGCGCTTTCCGGTTTACGAAGACGACCGCGACAACATCGTAGGCATTTTGCTGGCCAAAGACTTACTGCTCGCACTGACCAACCCTGATTTAGACCTTCGGCCTTTAGTCCGTCCCGCTGTATTTATCCCTGAAACCAAGCGCCTCAATGTGCTGCTGCACGAGTTCCGTAGCAGTCGCAATCATATTGCGATCGTTATTGATGAACATGGGGGCACCGCTGGCCTCATCACCATGGAAGACGTCTTAGAGCAAATCGTGGGGGATATCGAAGACGAGTACGACGACGAAAACGAGCAAACCATTTTCCAAGCTGGAGACAACGGTTGGCGTGTCATGGCCATCACGGAAATCGAAGACTTCAACGAGGCCTTTCATACCGAGCTGCCCGACGAAGAATACGATACGGTAGGCGGCTGGCTGGCGTATGAGCTTGGTCATATCCCGCGTCGTGGCGATACGCTCACTCAGCATGGGCTTACCGTTACGGTGTTACGTGCCGACGCCAAACGCGCCATTTGGCTGCATGTGCAGCGCAGCCCCTCTGCCGTGGTTACCCCTGCTGATACCTAATTTCACGTTTTAATTATGGCTTTGCCTCCGACATCACCTGCGGCCAACCAAGCTCCCGCTGGCAAAAACCTCAGTGCACTGTTGTTTTTTGCTGGCCTTGCTCATGCCATCAGCTTTGCGCCCGACCCCTTGCCTTTTGCCGCACTGCCTTATGTGCAACTGATTAGCTTAGCCGTGTGTTTTGGCTGTGCCTTAAGCGCCTCTACGCATCGACGCGCTTTACTGTATGCAGGCTGGTTCGGTTTAGGCAGCTTTGGGGCAGGGGTGTATTGGGTGTACTTAAGCATGCACCATTTTGGAGGCATGCCCGCGTGGGCAGCAGGTGGGGCGACACTGATAATGGCTCTTGTACTGAGCTTATTTTATGTGGTCGCCATTGGGGTGCTGCGCCTCCTCAGTCCCGACAATCGCCAGCTTAGCTGGCATCGGCAATTGCTGGTGGGGGCCGTCGCCGCCTCAGTGTGGACGCTTACCGAATGGTTGCGCGGTACACTCTTTTCGGGCTTTCCTTGGCTCAATATCGCCTATGCCCACATTGATGGGGTATACGCTGGCCTTGCACCGATTTTCGGGGTGTACGCCGTCAGTTGGAGCGCTGCATTTACTGCAGCGATCTTGGGGCTGTTTGCGATTCAAACGCGACAAAACACTCAACCCTTGCAGGGCTTGGGCATTGGCGTAGCGGTGGCTTTAGGAATAATCAGCGTGGTGGTCGGAAGTATCACGTGGACGACACCCTATCAAGCTCCTATGTTTGTACGCTTGGTCCAAGGCAATATCCCTCAAGACCAAAAATTCAACACCCACTATGCACTGCAAGGCGTAGAGCGCTATATAGAACTGGCCGCCCTACCCCCAAAAGACCCCAGCCATCCGCTGCGTTTAATTGTATTGCCCGAGACGGTCATTCCCTATGTACAACGCGCCTTTGAGCCGGCTTTTTGGCAATCTTGGTTAGATGTAGCGCGTGAGCAAGACGCCTCTATTCTATTGGGGCTACCTTTAAACCAAAGCCAAACGCAGGAGGACTGGTACACCAATAGCGTGATGCTACTCAGTCCACTCGGTACCCCTCAAGAAATTTTTCATACGCAACTGCCTACCTATGACAAGACGCACTTGGTTCCTTTTGGGGAGTATGTGCCAAAAGGCTTCCAATGGTTTGTGAACGCCATGAATATTCCACTGGGTGAGTTTGCTCGGGGTGCTCCGCGGCAAACTAATATGCAGGTGGCAGATGTCGCCATTGCGCCAAACATTTGCTACGAAGACACCTTTGGCGAAGAAATCATTCGCAGTGTGCGCCCACACCCTGATCATGACACTGGGGCTAATCTACTGATTAATGTCAGCAATTTAGCGTGGTTTGACCCCTCTTGGGCGTCACGCCAACATTTACAAATGTCGCGTATGCGCGCTAAAGAAAGTGGTCGGCCGATGCTACGGGCCACTAATACAGGCGTCACCGCGTCGATTCTACCGGACGGGCGGGTGCAAGCTATGCTCGCCCCCCGCACAGCAGGCGTCTTAGATGTGGAGGTGCAAGCCACCACCGGCCTGACTCCTTATGTGCGTTGGGGCAACGGGCCTATTTTGGGCATCGCTTTGGGTTTATTGTTGATCTGCGGTGGCCTTTTGCGCCGTAAGCAAAGTTAAGCCCCGATACTCAGCAATTGCTCGGGCTCCCACATATTCCCCCATTGCTCAAACGCCACCGCTGGGATAGGCCGACAAAACAAATAACCTTGACCATAATCGCAGTCGGCTCGACGGAGTAAATCCATCGGCTGCTCAGCGCTGACTCCTTCGGCAATGACCGTCGCTGGGGGCAAGCCAATTTCGGCCAAATGTGCCACCTACTTCTTAACGTCTACCCCATGACCATAAAGCTGTGCGGGTGAGACATTAAGAGTGATTTGGAAGGTAGGATGGATCTGACCGCAAAGCGAATAAAAGGCCGCTACATCTCCTATTACGAAGCTTTTTGCTCTTTTTTAACTTTTTTAACTTTTTTTGCAGAAAAGGCTTGCACAAATCAAAAAAGTCGTGCATAATTCTATTTCTTCGTTGCTACAGAGCAGTCCACACAACTACTCCGTAACACATGGGGGTATAGCTCAGCTGGGAGAGCGCTTGCATGGCATGCAAGAGGTCAGCGGTTCGATCCCGCTTACCTCCACCACTACGAAGATAGCAAAAACTACTTGACACACTCTTTGTTAGTTGTTATAGTTCTAGCTTAGCAGTAATTACTAGGTCCCCATCGTCTAGAGGCCTAGGACATCGCCCTTTCACGGCGGCAACCGGGGTTCGAATCCCCGTGGGGACGCCAACACTTTATTGTGTTGTGCACATACTAGGAGTGGTAGTTCAGTTGGTTAGAATACCGGCCTGTCACGCCGGGGGTCGCGGGTTCGAGTCCCGTCCACTCCGCCAAGAATCTAAAAAAGCCCTTGATTTTTCAAGGGCTTTTTTTCGTCTAAAATTCCATCAGGCCATTTATCCGGTTCGGTTTTAAGCGGCTCTACACCATTAACGGGGGATGGCCGGTTTAGTCACACGATCAATGCCACCCCCCGCCGTGCTTGAGCATTACCTAACCCCCGAGGCCATACAGCCTTTTGTACCCGCTTTTACTCACATCGCGGATGAACTCGTACAAAACTTCATTGACCAGAAGCCCGCAGCCCCCGTTAAGGTGGCTATCGCTATATTGGTGTGCGCTTACACCCGTCCTTTATTAAACGCCCGCCCTAAAAACAGACGCACCTCGGCCCAAGACTGCTCATTGGCTTGCGCATCGGCCTCGGCCTCACCGCCTGAGGTGTGCTCAATCATGGACACTGGATGGATATGAATGTTTTGCGTGGTCGGCACAAAGGGGAATAAGATCTGGTGACCCGCTTTTTCGATGTCTAACCAGCGCACTTCATAGGGAAAATCGTGGGCTTTTAAGCGATCCACAATTTGCTGGCAATACAGACTAGACGGCCACGAGCCATCGTCGCCACCAGAGAGCAGTAGAATCGGTGCTCGAATGCGCTCGACACGAATGCGTGCGCGCTCGATGGCGTCGGTGTCTTCGAGGGCCGTACGCATGGCCAGCTCGTGGCGGTGGGGGGCTGGGCCGTCTTCATACGGTTCCCAACTGGCATAACGGTTGCCTTCCCAGATGTGGGGCAAGGGTTTGCCGTCGAGCAGCCAAGTAGGGCCTTCACGGCCGAGTTCGGGGTCTGCGGCGTTTTGCGCACTGTGGACAAAAGCACTGGGCACATAGGCAATCACGGCCGAGACGATCTGTGGAAAAGTCGCGCCCAGCAACAACGCCAGCTCGCCTCCGCGGGATTGTCCGCTGACCGCCACAAAGCTGCCTTTGGGGCGGTAGTTTTCACGCAGCCAGTTGATGGCGTTCTCGAAATAGCGCAGCTCGGTATTGGAAATAAAGTCTGAACGACCAGGGGCTTTAAAATACCCTAGCGCAAAGGCTAAGTAGCCCCGCGACGCATACAAGGCTGCACGCGGCTCGTTAATGCCGCCGCCCGAGCCATTGAGCACCACAATGGCAGGGAAAGGCCCCTCACCAGCAGGCACAAAAATCGTGCCACATAGGTCGTCCTCCTCAACCTCGATGCGTTTGACGCCATCGTCGACCAAGGTTTGCAGCATTTCAACACTGTCGCTTAATAGACCGCTTTGTGCTGAAACTTGCGTGCGTAAGGGATCAAACACCGACTGGTTAAACAATTGGCGAGCACTATCCAGCTGAGGGTTCTGTGACCAGATTAGCCCCATCCGACTCGTGGAATGGTAGGTCGTGCTTTCACGATTTTCAAGGGGGGCATGTAAGGCCGTGTCGACCTTGCCGCTGGCGTCCGCTTGAAACACGGCATAGCCGGTCCAACGTATACCTTGGCGAACGGTGGTGGCGCTGATGACCACTTCATCGCCCGGTGGCACACCGGTGACTCGTATGGTACGAGGCGTATCGATCAGCCCGTGCTCAGGCTCGACAATCAAACGAAACATACGAGTCTCCTTAGTGGTTTAGTGTGGTTCTTTTGTGAGGGCAGCTTCCCCTAGCCTTTACTCATCTGTTGTATGCGCTGTGGGGGTAACCATTTGCGCAATGGTGCGGTCGCTGGTCCAAGGGGCAACGTCTAGGCCTTTTTTAGCGGCCCAGATGTTTTGGTAATGAAACAGCGGCAGCACACCAGACTCTTCCATCACTAGTGTCGCAGAATCCTGCAAAATTTGCTCGCGCTTTTGCGTATCAAACTCGACCGTTGCTTTGGCTAAGGCGTCGTCGACCTTTTGGTTGCTATAACGGCCCCAGTTTGAGGCACCCAAGCCTTTGTCGGCATCAACGGTAGCCAAGACATTAACCAAGGCATAACTGGCCTCACCGGTTCCATTGCCCCACGCTAGCATACTCATAGCGTAATTGTTTTTACGCGCTTCACTGGCATAGACAGCCCACGGCACGACATCAATTTTAGTCTTCACCCCGACTCGGCTCCAAAATTGGGCAACCGCTTGGGCTACTTCTGGCCCTTGTGGATAACGATCATTGGGCACATGCAAGGTGAGCTGAAAGCCTTCGGGAAAACCCGCTTCGGCTAAGAGTTCCTTGGCTTTGGCTGGATCGTAGGGAATGTCTTGAATGGCCGGATTGTAGCCAAACGTGCCCTTGGGCATCCATTGGTTGGCAACCGTTGCTGTATCTTGCATGATGCGCTGGGTGATGGCTTCGCGGTTGATGGCCACCGATAGCGCCTCACGGACTTTAGCGTCAAGGAGTGGGTTTTGCTCTAATGGCTTGCCATTGTTGTCACGGATAAACTCATTGCTTCCTGGCTTAAAGGAAGGCTGCAACAGCATCACACGCAAACCGTCGTGCGCGAAGACGTCTACGTTGTCGGCTTTTTTCAAACGTGGCAGATCCGACACCGATACTTTATCAATCACATCCACATCCCCTGCCAGCAACGCAGCGGTACGTGCCGCAGCGTTGTTGATGTAGCGGTAAGTGACCTTTTGCCAAGGCTGTGGTTCGCCCCAATAGCTGTCATTACGCTCCATCACCACACGATCACCAGGCGTATACGACACGAGCTTATACGGTCCAGTGCCTACTACGGCCACACCCGCGTTGTAATCCTCGGTGGTGGAGCGCTCGCCGATATGTTTGCTGACAATATGCACCGAAGCCAGATCAAGCGGCAAGTCTGGGTTCGGCAACGTGGTATGAACAATTAACGTATGAGGGTCTGGCGCTTCCATGCTTTCAATGGTGCGTAAATACCCGGCAAAGGTGGCGACGCTACCAGGCACACTCTTTGCACGCTCATAGGAAAAAATCAAATCCTCAGCCGTAAAGGGCTCACCATCTTGCCAACGCACATCGTCACGCAAGGTAAACTTCCATGTTTTATCGTCAATGGGTTCCCACGATGTAGCCAAGCTCGGCTCTAATTTATTTTTGCGATTTTCGGTGAGCAAATCCCAAAAATGCAAGGAGGTTGAACGATCCCCAGCGTGATTATTCAATTGCGGATCCATTGAGGACAGCGGATCTGCAAAGCCAATGGTAAGGTTTTGTGCGGACACACTAAACGCCGTTGCGGCAATAAAAGCGCCCGCCAAAGCGGTGAGTTTCTTGTGCATGGGGTAGGTCTCCCTTTTAAAATATTGATGAAGAAGTATACGTGAGTGGTAAGCCAAAAAACCAAGGGCCTTAGGCATCTAAAAAGCAGGCGCTTTGATGGCCATGTTCTAAGGTGCGCAGCTCAGGCTGTTCCACCCGGCAACGTGGCATCACAAACGGACAACGCGGATGAAAATGACAACCTGAAGGGGGATTAAGCGGACTGGGTAGCTCACCTTTGATGCTGGTGAACTGTGTACGTCGCGCGCTCAGGTCAGGAATTTCCGCCAATAATGCCTTGGTATACGGGTGGTGCGCGCGCGAGAAAATCGTCGCCGTAGGGGCACTTTCTACAACACGACCTAAATACATAATCATGACACGGTCTGAAATGTGCTTAACCGCCCCCAAATCATGACTAATAAACAAGTAGCCCAAGCCCAACTCATCGCGCAAGCTCATAAATAAATTAAGGATCTGCGCCTGGATAGACACATCGAGCGCTGCAATGGCCTCATCACAAATAAGCAGCTTGGGCTGCACTGCCAAGGCACGAGCGATACCAATACGCTGGCGTTGCCCCCCACTAAACTCATGGGGGTAACGGAAACGCAACTCAGGATCTAGACCAGCTGACTGCATCGTCGTGCACACGTAGGCGTCCGCGTTTGCCTTAGACACCAAGCCATGCAAAACGGGGGCCGCACCGATAATTTGATCCACACGTGAGCGTGGGTTTAAGCTGGCATGAGGATTTTGAAAAATCATTTGCACAGCTAAACGCATCGCTAAGCGTTCTTTAGCCTCCAGCTCTGCTACAGGTTGCCCGTCATACAACAACTGTCCGGCACTCGGCTTAATCAAATCCGCTGCGATGCGTCCTAGGGTGGATTTGCCACAGCCTGATTCGCCCACCAGCCCCACGACCTCTCCCGCTTGCAGGGCCAAGCTCACCTCAGAGACCGCATGTACACCTGTGTGTGGGGCAGCAGAATGACGACTAAAGAACCGCTGCCACCAATGGGCTGTACGGGCACCGAACACTTTACTCACCCCATCAAGCGCCAATAAAGGTGGTCTAGGCATGAGTAACCTCCTGTAGCGGAAAATGGCAGCGCGCTTGCCCACCGGTTTGTACGTTAATCAGTGGGGGCTGGGTTGCACAACGCGCTTGCGCGATCGGACAGCGATCACGAAAAGCGCAGCCTGTTGGCACACGAGTGAGACTTGGCATCATGCCTGGTATTTGATAGAGCGGTTCACCAGGAGGGTTGTTGGCAGGCAAGCTACGAATTAGACCTTGGGTATAAGGGTGAGCGGGAGTCGTCAGCACTTGATCCACACTGCCCATTTCTACAATTTGCCCAGCATACATAACGGCCAACTCATCCGCCAAGCCCGCTACCACTGATAAATCGTGAGTGATCCAAATCAAACTGGTGCCGTCAGCACGTACGCGCTGCTGCACTTCAGCCAAGATTTGGCTTTGAATGGTCACATCCAAGGCGGTAGTGGGCTCGTCGGCAATAATCAACTCGGGGCTATGCAGCATTGCAATCGCTATGGCCACCCGCTGACGCATACCGCCCGAAAGCTGATGCGGATATTCGCGTATGCGGTGCTCTGGGCTTGGTATACCCATACGTGCCAGCATTTCTACAGAACGCTGTCGAGCGTGCTGGCGTGATACCCGCTCATGCGCGCGCACGCTTTCGACCATTTGTGTTTCGACGCGCAACACAGGATTTAACGTCATCATCGGATCTTGAAAGATCATCGACATACGCTTACCCTGAATACGCCGCCATTCGCGTGGGGATAAATTGTCGATACGGTTCCCGGAAAGCTCAATATGCCCCGACACCACCTTGCCAGGCGGATCAATCAAACCCATCAAGGAAAATCCCGTGACGGATTTACCCGAGCCGGATTCCCCCACCAAGCCTAAAATCTTGCCGCGCTGCAGCTCAAAACTAACGTCTCGTACTGCGGGCAGGGCTTGGCCGTGTTGGTTAAACTCCGTACGTAACTGGCTGACCCGTAAGACTAATGGTTCGCTCATCGTACCCCTCGTGGATTCAGCACATCACGTAAACGATCGCCCACCAGATTAATCGCCATAATGGTGCACAGCAGCGTTAGGCCAGGAAACACGCTGATCCAGTACTCCCCAGACAACATATATTGATAGCCGTTTGCTATGAGCAGCCCCAAAGAGGGCTCAGTAATGGGCACCCCCAAGCCTAAGAAGCTTAACGTCGCCTCAAGAGTAATGGCGCGCGCCACTTGCAAGGTGGCAATCACAATCAAAGGTGGTAAGCAGTTCGGCAAAATTTGCTGCACTAGAATGCGCCAATGGGACAAGCCCAAACAGCGTGCGGCTTCAACGTATTCTTTTTGCTTTTCTACCATTGCTTGGCCGCGCACCGCACGAGCATAATACGCCCACTCCAGCAGCACCAAGGTTAAAATGACGTTCCCCACGCCTTTGCCCAAATAGGCCAGCACCATCAGCGCCACCAAAATGGACGGAAACGACAGCATTAAATCCACCAAACGCATAATCAGCGTTTCGGTGCGTCCACCCGCATAGGCGGCAATTAAACCCAAGGTCGTTCCGACCACCGCTGCAATCGCGGCTGAGCCCAAACCCACATACAGGCTAATGCGCAAACCATAAAGGATGGCTGAAAACAAGTCGCGCCCTTGCCCATCGGTACCCAACCAGTAATGAAAGGTGCCCTCGCCATTTTCCGTACCTGGCTCAAGACGCGCATCCAACACATCCAGCTGCATTAAGTCATAGGGGTTTTGTGGGGTGAGCCAAGGTGCCAACACAGCCGCCACAACCAATACGATTAACAGCACCAACCCAATCAGCGCACTGGGTGCATTGATGAGCTGCTTACAGGCCAAACGCCACGGCGAGCCCTGACTGGAGGGGAGCGAACGTGTCGCTGGCGCTTCACTCATGCTTGCTCCCCTTGCAATCGGACGCGTGGGTCCAAGCATCGATACAAAATATCCACGAGCAAATTCAGCCCCACAAACAAGGTCACCACCACCATCAAGTAAGCCACAATAACCGGACGATCTAAGGCATTAATGCTGTCTAAAATCAATTTACCTGCGCCCGGCCACGAGAAAATACTTTCGGTGACCACCGCAAAGGCGATGGTTGAACCCAACTCTAAGCCCAATACCGTCACCAAAGGGATCAGTGTATTGCGAAACACATGCACCCAAACGATCCGCGCAGGGCTTAAGCCTTTGGCGCGCGCAAATTTAATAAAATCCATGGGCAACACCTCACGCACCCCAGCTCGCGTCAATCGAATCACTAATGCCAATTTAAATAACGCCAAATTGAACGCGGGCAAAATTAAGTGACGCAGCCCATCCATCGTCAGGAACTACCACTTCATCCCGAATACGGTCACGGTTTCGCCCCGACCACTCGCGGGTAACCAGCCCAACTGCACACTAAAAACCATGATCAGCATCAGCCCGACCCAAAAGGTCGGTAAGGAAAAACCTAGGATACTGCCACTCATGATGAGCTTAGAGCTCCACGCCTGAGGGCGTAAACCCGCCCATAAACCCAACGGCACGCCCACTACAACAGCGATCAGTAAGGCGGCAATGGCCAGCTCTAAGGTGGCGGGAAAACGTTGCAAGATGAGCGTGACCGCAGGGATGTTGTACACAAAGCTCACCCCTAAATCCCCATGTAGCGCTCCATTTATAAAGGCAAAATACTGCTTCCATAAGGGTTCATCCAAACCGAGCTGGGCAATAATCCGCGCTCGTTCCACCTGATCCACATCGGGGCCAATCAGAGTGTCAATGGGGTTACCAATAGCATGTAAACCGATAAATACGATCAGCGTCATCAGCAGCATCACCACTAGTGCTTGACCGATGCGCGATACCAACCAAGCCGTCACGCGTCACCCTTCGTACGGCTGGCGTCTACCCATTCATCACCATATACTTCCGGCTCATTAAAGGCCTGTAATTGCGCAAAATGGTAAGGGATGTCTTCGACAAAAAACGCACTGACCAAGGACTGCGCCAAACGACGCGCCCCATCGCTAATCGCAGGGATATCGCCAGTAATCGTGCCATGCGACAGCACGGCAGGGTAGGCAAAACAGTGAATACGCGATAACCCCGGCCATTGATCCGTATCCTTGGCTTGAAAAGCAAAGTCATCCCCAAGATCCGGCAAAGAGGCTAACTCCGCATCGTGTTCGTCCGCAGAGGCCTGATAACGGTCTCCCCATGTGCGAATGCCTGTCGCAATGGCTTGGAACTCCGGTCGTGCATGCCAATCCACTTTGAAACCCGTAGCAAAAATTAGAAAATCAAAGACAAACTCCCCTTGGGGGGTGCTGACGTAAATCGCATTGTCTTTGTACTGTAATGCCGTAAAGGGACAGTTTAGATAAAACCGCGCTTGCGGATGCTGCGACACGCGCAGCACACTACCGCGTGGCGGCGGCACTTGCTGCGTATTAATGTAGTGACGTATTTTCCAGCGCCACTCATCGGGCAAGCTAGAAAAGCCATACACCATCCCAGGGCTGCCTGCCCCTTTGCCTTTGTTAACTCGCGGCATTTCTGCGCGGCGGATCAGTAAATCCACGGATGCCGCCCCTGCTTCCAAAGCCGTGGCGGCCGAGTCCATCGCGGACGCCCCCGCACCAATCACGCCGACGCGTTTGCCGGCTAATTCCGCATAATCATTTGTATCGGCAGAATGCGCCCAACAGGAACGCGGCAACTCAGCCGCGGCCTCCGGCAAGCTTGGCCCCCCTAAACCGTCGCGGCCCGTTGCCAAGACGACTCGACGCGCATAATGGGACTCCAGCTCACCATAAGGATTACGTAAGGTCAGACGCAACCATTCGGGGTCGCTCGCGTCCACATGAGTCAGCCGCGTTTCATTTTTTACGGGAACCTGCATAACCCGTTTATACCAATTGAGGTACTCCAGCCATTGCAAACGAGGAATTTTATCTAAGGCTTCCCATTTCTCCTCGCCAAACTGGGCCACAAACCACGCTCTAAAGGTCAACGACGGAATTCCTAAGGCCGGACCGGTTAATTGCTTGGGTGAGCGTAAGGTGTCCATACGGGCGGTGGTACCCCAAGGCCCCTCTAAATCGGCAGGCGACTCGTCGATAATCGTAGCGGGCACACCCAAAAACTTTAGGGCCGTATAAAGTGTGGCCCCCGCCATGCCTCCACCTACGATTAGCACGTGGTGTCGATGAGACGTGGTATCAACGGTCGGCATCCACGCTTTGGCGGGTAAATCGAGACTTTGAAGCTCAAGGGCTAGACGTTGCTCTAAGGCGGGCAATCCGATGGCGGCGCTCATGTGTACAACCTGTAAATTATGTTTAAGCCTTAAGCGGCTGCAAAGCTATCATTTTGCGTTATAAACCTTTCTTTTTCCAATCACTTATTCCCTAAACGCTTATAGCTTTTAGTTATATGCTTGGTTGGATTTAGCAACTCTCAGACCACATCAACAGAAAATGTAACAAAAGTTAACGTATTTTATGGGTAATTTAGCAACTTTTAAGCCAAAAAGACTTGAAAAAGCCTCTTCTTTGCCTAGAAGAATCGTTATTTTTCACGGTAATTTGATTTTGTTTTTGCTACGAAGTCGTATAGTGAGCGCATTATTTTTCAGGAGCGAAAATTATGAGTCCACGTACTACCCCGCGCGAGCAAAAAGGTTGGCACCCTACTGAAATTTTAGCCCTGTACGAATTACCCTTTATGGATTTGCTCTGGCGCGCTCATGACGTGCATCGACAGCATCATGACGTCAACAGCGTACAGCTGTCCAGCCTGTTGTCCATTAAAACCGGCGGCTGCCCCGAGGATTGTACCTACTGCCCTCAGTCCTCCCGCTATCAAACCGATGTCGAAAAAGAGCGCATTCTCAGCGTAGACGTGGTGCGTGAAGCCGCTAAAGCGGCGCAAGCTGGTGGCGCGTCGCGTTTTTGCATGGGGGCCGCTTGGCGTTCGCCCACCGAGGCGCAACTGGATCAAGTAATCGACATGATCAAAGAAGTCAAAAGCCTTGGGATGGAAGCTTGCGTCACCCTAGGTATGCTCAAGGACGGTCAAGCAGAGCGCTTAAAAGAGGCGGGGCTGGATTATTACAACCATAACCTCGACACCGCCGAGGAATTCTACAGCGAAATCATCACCACTCGTCGCTACCAAGATCGCATTGATACCCTTGATCGCGTACAAAAAGCCGGCCTGAACACCTGTAGCGGTGGCATTGTCGGCTTAGGGGAAAGCCGCGCCCAACGCGCGCAATTTATTGCACAACTGGCCAATCGTAAGCCCTACCCTGAGTCCGTTCCCATCAATCAGCTGGTACGCGTCAAAGGTACACCCTTGGCGGACAACGATGAGTTTGACGAGTTTGAGTTTGTACGCACGATTGCCGTCGCGCGCATCACCATGCCTAAGGCTGCTGTGCGGTTGTCGGCTGGGCGTTCAAGCATGAGTGACAGCACGCAAGCCTTATGCTTTTTTGCTGGGGCGAATTCTATTTTTTACGGCGAACAACTGCTGACGACGGGCAACCCGCAATTCGCTGCAGACCAAGCTTTGTTTGCTCGACTGAACTTACATAGCCCGACTCCTCGCACTTACCCCCACCCTGACTTGGCTATCCCAGAAAACTGCCCTAAACGCCAAACGGCCACGGAACCCGCTTCGCTCTTGGAATATCTATAACTCATGTGGCTACTGATAGCGAGTATTGTGTGCAGCGTGTCGGTTTCGGTGTTTTTAAAGCTGGCGCGCTCACAAGCAATCCACGTAGAGCAAGCGATTGCGGTGAATTACCTGACCGCCTTTGCCTTATGCTGGGGACTGCTGCGACCTAACTTTGCTTTTTTGCATGAGGCCACCACCCCCATCTGGTTGCTGGGTCTTTTAGGGGTGATTTTGCCTGCTGGCTTTATTATTTTGGCCCAAGCGGTGCAGCGAGCAGGGATTGTGTTAACCGATGCGGCCCAGCGTTTGTCATTATTTCTACCTTTACTGGCCGCGCCAGTATTGTTTGGGGAAAGCTTTACCCAAACCAAGCTGATCGGGATTGGCGTTGCTTTTTTAGCCTTATTGGCTTTATTGCACAAGCCTACTGCCGCTCACGCTGAGCCCCGCTCTCGTGCGGCCTGGTATTTGCTGCTCACGTGGCTGTGCTTTGGCACCGTGGACATTTTGTTTAAACAGCTCTCAAAAGCGGGCGTACAGTTCGCGGGGGGCTTAAGTCTAATTTTCTTGCTGGCGGCTGCGCTGATGCTGCTGTGGTTATGGATTCAACGCGTGACATGGCAAAAGCGCAGCTTGGCTTCTGGGCTACTGCTAGGGCTATTAAACTTTGGGAATATTTATTTTTATATTAAAGCCCATCAACACTTCGCCCACGATCCAAGTGTCGTGTTTGCCTCGATGAACTTAGGCGTGATTAGCTTAGGGGCTCTAGTGGGTGCCGGTCTATTCAAAGAAAAAGTCAGCCACATCAACATCTTGGGCGTATTGGCGGCTTTGGGGGCCATTATCATTCTAATGCCCCGCTAAATTCGGCCTCTATGTGGTTAGCGCCAGCGCTTTGGTCCGTTGGCGCTGCCCTTGCCCCCGTCCGACTCAGCCTCGGCTTGGTCTTCTGTTCGCTCACTCTCCGCAAGCTCACCCTCGTCTTGTTCCTCTTCAGCGCGTTCACCCTCAGCCAGATCCTGCTCTACTAATTCACGCTCTGACTCCGCATTCTCTATATCAAAACAAGCCAAAGGCGCTTCCTCAGGGTGCGCCATTAAGTGAGCGCTTAGGTCTTCTGCTTGGTGTACTGACTCTGCCAATTCGGACTCGACCTCCTCGTCAGCCTGTAAGGTAGCGGCTGACGGTACATGCGGGTCATCCTCCACGACATCCACTGTGCCGGGGGCCGAATCGGCCCATGTACCATCGGGTTCGAAGTTTTCAGTCTCTAAGCCATCGTGAGACACATCACTTTCCATATCCACCCGAGGGTCCAGTGCGACCGCCACCGCGGAGCTTTGTAAGCTATCGGGCATGGGCACGAAGTCGGTGGGTGCATCGGGGCTAAGATGGTCACCCGAAACCTTGGCGGGACGAGCAATCACCATTAAGGCCGCGCCACAGGCGGTCACAAAAATATAGTAATACTCGCTCCCTAAGCTATTCATTAAACTACTGGCCACAATGGGTCCAATACACGCCCCCAGCCCATACACCATGTACATGATGGCGCTTAAACCCACCCGTCGATCCGGCTCCACGTTGTCGTTCGCAAAGGCAGCTCCCAGAGGGTAGAGCGTGAATTGTAAAATCCCAAACCCGACTGAAAAGCTCACCAGCACCGCAAACGACAAGGGAAACCAACCCCACAACGGGATGGCTAAGGCGGTAATTAAAATGGCACTCACACGAATGAGCTTGACTCGATCATAACGGTCCGCCAACCACCCCACGGGCCATTGTGCCAACACCCCCGCAAAGACCGAGGCGGCCACAAACATCGCCACCTGCTCGGTATTGAGATCCATACGCACGCCATAGACCGGAGCCAAGCCATAAAAGGCGCCCGTAATCATGCCAGCAATAAACAGCACCATTAACGATAACGGCACCTTGTCGAGGTAATAGCGGGCATTGATGGGTGCGGGCACCTGCAAAGCCGGCGACATGCGGCGGGTGAGCGCGATAGGAATCAGACTCATCACCGAGCAAATGGCCACAAATACTAATGGTTGATAATTTAAATCTGAAAATAAGGTCAGCGACAACTGCCCCAGCACCATACCCAAGCTCGACATCAACATATAAAACGCAAATACGGTGCCACGTTTGTTGTTGTCGGTCTGCTCATTGAGCCAGCTTTCAATGCCCATGAATTGCGTCACCATGGCGGCTCCCGCCACAAAACGCAACACCAACCAAAACCCCAAGCTGTCCGTTAAAATCTGCACGAGCACACAGGCCGTGACCACCGCGGCACTGGCCGCATACGCCCGTATATGCCCCACTCCAATAATCAATCGGTGACCCGCTCGCGCCCCAAATACAAGACCTAAATAGTACGCAGCAATCAGCCCCCCCACCCATAAGTCAGAAACCCCTTGTTCGGATAAACGCAAACCGATGAAGGTGTTAAAAAGACCCGAACTGGCCAATAGCACCAAGGTCGCTAAATACAGTGATAAGAAAGCACCGATGGCGTGCATGAGCGTGCTCCATTACTTATGAGAATGAGACAAAAAGAGGGCTAAACAACGCGCGATATAAAAAGCCGGCACATAGGCCGGCTTTGAGCAGGCTAATTAACGATTAGCCCTAGGCAGGACACTAGACTTAGAGTTGGCCTAATAACGTGTCGGCATCGCTTTTTTCGAGCGCACCGCCCTCGTCCACATTAAGCTGCTTGACCACACCGTCTACGATCAGAGCGGAAAAGCGCTGCGAGCGAACGCCTAGACCCAGCTTGGTTAAGTCCAACTCCAGACCCAGCTTTTTAGTCCATTCGCCATTGCCGTCCGCGATTAAACGTACTTTGCCAGCGGCCTTTTGCTGAGTGCCCCATGCGCCCATCACAAACGGATCGTTTACGGACATGCACCAGATTTCGTCAACACCTTTGCCTTTGAACTCGTCGGCCTTAGCGATAAAACCGGGCAAGTGCTGCTCGGAGCAAGTAGGGGTAAACGCGCCAGGTACGGCAAACAAAGCAACGGTTTTACCTGCCAAGGCCTCGGCAGCTTGGAAGGCGTTGGGCCCGACACCGCATACATCGGTGGGTACATCAATGTATTCGGCTAGGGTTGCGTCAGGGGCTTTGTCACCAATCTTGATGGTCATAATCACTCCAAGAGAAAATGTAGTACTAGAAAGCCTAGTAACATGGACTCATAATGATACTAAGCAATGGCTCAGTCTCAAAGCATGCTTCATATCTTTATGGTGCTTTGTTAGTCTATACCTAATTTAGCTCAGCTTAGCTACGATCAACTTTTAAATTTAGTCGAGTTTTACGTGGATAACGATAACGCAGATCGCAACACTACTTTT
>DWUQ01000041.1 GCA_019120675.1 Candidatus Paenalcaligenes intestinipullorum
GTGAAGACAGCGATGAGCCTGCTACCCAAGAACACACGGTTTCTTTTGATGTGGAGTCGGTAGCCAATACCTCCGATTTTTACATTGCGCCCTCCAGCACGCAGGATGCCACCGTGCAGCGGGATTTTTACGTATCGGGTGAAACGTCAGAGGACTCGTTTCCTCACTTCTCAGCGGCAGGGCAGGACGGGCCGGTTGCTGAATCAGAGCCAGTTTACGATGTGGGGGTGACTGAAGAAGAGCCAGAACCAGAGCTCATAGGCGAACACACCCTTGGTGGGGTGTATCCTGACGACGAGGCGCGCCACGCTGCCCACTATGCCACCTACACTGAGACGTCGGTGTGGTCGCGTCTGTTTTGGAGGCTGTGTTTGGGGGTGTTGTTGCTGTTGTTGGTCGCCCAAGCCGCCTACGTGTATCGCCACCAGTTGGCAAATCAAGTGCCGTTCTTGCGGCCTGCCCTGGAAGCGGTGTGTCAGAAGCTGGATTGTCAGATTAGCTATGAGCGTCGAGCAAAGTTTATTGATATTTCTGATAGCGAGCTGCATGCCGAGCCCAATATTCAAAAAAACGGCCCTTATCGCTATCATTTGGCCTTAAGTTTGCATAATCGCTTTAAACGAGCCCAAGCTTGGCCCACCTTGGTGATACGCTTACAAGATGGGCGTGGTCAAGCCCTCAGTACCATCGCCGTACCGCCTGAGCAATATTTAGCGAATAAGGGGTTGCGTTCGTCCTTCTTTGCGGCGGACAGCACTCAACGCGTACAGCTGAATTTAAGCACACCCGAGCGCATCACTCATTACGAACTTTTTTCCTATTTTCCCTAACACCTGCCATGTCCAAACGAATTTTAGTCTGCGGTTCTCTTGCCTTCGATACGATTACCGTCTTTGACGGTCATTTCAAAGATCACATCCTGAGCGACAGCGTTAAATCGTTAAGCGTGTCGTTTTTAGTGCCCAGTATGCGCAAAGAGTACGGGGGCTGCGCTGGTAATATTTCCTATAACCTCAACCTGCTTGGGGCCGATCCGGTACCGGTGGGCACCATTGGTGTGGACGCCAAAGACTACTTGCACTACCTGCAGGACTTAGGCATCGATACGCAAATGATAGCGTTGCGCACGGATACCTTTTCGGCTCAGTGCCACATCACGACCGATCTAGATGGTAACCAGATTGCTTCCTTTCACCCAGGGGCGATGCAGTACTCCATGGACAACGATCTCACCGGTCAAGAGGCGGTTTGGGCCATTGTATCGCCCGACTCCAAGGAGGGCATGCTCGCCAATGCGAATCGTTTACGTGCCCAGGGTACACCCTTTGTTTTTGATCTGGGCCAAGCCATGCCGCTGTTTAGCGGCGATGACCTCAATCAAATGCTCAACAAAGCGCAAATCCTGACTGCGAATGATTATGAGGCCGAGGTGATCGTACAACGCACGGGCCGTAGCCTTGAGGACATCGCCAGCACCATGCAGGCTGTCGTGGTGACACGCGGGGCAGAAGGGGCCACCTTGTATCAAGGAGGCACGACTCAGCAGGTCGCACCACTCAAAGCGGATCTAATTGCTGACCCAACGGGTTGTGGCGACGCACACCGCGCGGGCTTGCTGTATGGCTTAGCGGCTGGGTGGGATTTGTATGAGGCGTGTTGCTTAGGCAATGCTTTGGGCAGCATCAAAATTCGCTCTCAGGGCCCGCAAAACCATCGTCCCACCTATGCTGAACTTAACACTATTTTGCAAAACCATTACGGTTTGGAACGTTCTATTGTTTAAAGTGGTCTTATACTAAGTAGACTCACAAGTTGAGTGTGTCCACCTCTTGTTTTGATGATTTTTCCGGAGTAGCAAATTATGTTCATGACGACACTTCAGCAGCGCGTTGCACGGCCCTTCGCCATCGCTGCCTTAGTGGTGGCACCAATGGTCTTTCTAGCAGGTTGCGCCAACAAAAGCGCCTCCGGAAATGTCTACACCTATGGCCAAGCACAGCGCGAACAAATCGTGCGCATGGGGAGCGTCGTGTCAACACGCCCCATCGTTATCCAAAACGACCAGCAAACGGGCCTAGGTACCGTCGCTGGTGGTGCCTTAGGTGGGGTTGCCGCCAGCTCAATTGGTGGCGGTCGAGGCAAGGCTTTGGCTACGATTGGTGGAGCGTTACTGGGTGGCTTGGCGGGCAATGCTGTCGAAAAAGAAGTCGGCAAGAGCAAAGGGCTAGAGGTCACTGTACAACTGGATAATGGCGAAACCCGTGTGATCGCCCAAGAGGCCGACATCGACTTGCGTCCCGGTCAACGTGTGCGGGTGATTAGCGGCGGGGGCCCAACCCGCGTCGTACCTGCTTACTAAAGTCGTTACAACCGCCCGTGGTGTTACGGTCATAAAGCCGTCATCTATCCCGCTAGTTAGCCTTAGCAAACGCTACTTAGCACAACGCCCATTCAGTTCTGTACCGAATGGGCGTTTTTGTATTGGCTGGGTTTAGGCTGGTGGAAAGAGCAAAGCCACTCAGTTTTGTGTGAGGCCGAAATCGTGCTGCCTCTAAAAACCCATTTGGACGCTTAGAGTGGCGCTACCGCAGGCATTAAAACCGCAAACTGAGCACGTAGTACCAGATGGCTCAGGAGCTGGCTGCCTAAAATCAGCACAATGGGTGAGAGGTCTAGTGCGCCTAAGTTGGGCATAACACGTCGGATCGGCTGCAATAAAGGGTCGGTCAGCGTGCGAAGAATCGGCATGATAGGTGCTTGGGGGTTTACCCACGACAAAATAGCTTGGGCAATCGTGAGCCAAAAAATCATACTCATCGCCCAGCGGATCATTTCCAACAGCGCCATGAGCAGGATGGGCAAAATAAGCGTGCTTGGACTGAGACGTTCGATAGCAAGCAACTGTACGCAGAAAAAGATCAGTGCCGTTAGGTAAGCCCCTAATAGACTGGGCCAATCCAAGTACTGGCGGTTAGGGACCAGTTTGCGCAAGCTCAGCACGGCCCAATCCGTCGCTTTAAAGATGGTCTGTGAGAAAGGATTAAAAGGGTGCAAGCGGATGGCGTACAACCACGCTCGCACCAAAAACGCCATCCCCAGTAGGGAGAATAAAAGCTGAAGAATAGAGCTGGAGAACATAATCAGAGGAGGCGAAAGGTCAAAAGGCTATCATACGATATTCAAGCGGCGAAAAGCACAGACTGTGAGCAAAACAGCCTAGGCTTCGTTATAGGCAGAGGGGTGAGGCAAGACCATCGAGCTTTGGGTGCCGCTCACCGTGCCTAGGCCTCATCGTTGGCGGGTGGATGAGGAAAAGGCCAAGAGCCAGCAGGATTGGGATCGGTTTTGGTATAAGGCACAGCCGGATTCGCGGTAGACATGTACAGATCCTTTAAAAAGTTTCAGTGTGAAAGTAGTGTACCAAAGAGCCTAGCCAAAGCAGAAGCTTGCGGTAGAATGTGGGCTAAATTATGGCATGTGGGCGTTGGGGCTCACATTGTTTTTGTGGGATTAATAGGATAAACCATCATGAATTTCTGGCAACACAAAAGCATTAGTTTGGGCCTGCTCATCGCAGCCATTGGCTTGGCCGGATGTGCGCCCAGCACGCCCAAGGCCCCCACTGCAAAGAAGCCGGTGGCTGCTGTCAAACCAGAGTGCGTCGCACCCGCTACCAATGATCCCCTAATTGGTAATTGGCTCAGTAAGCACCAAGAGAAAGGCATGGCAGGCGAGTTGCGTACCCTGATTACGCTGAATGAAGACGGCACGATGGCTTATACACAGCAAATCAAGCGCCCACGTCAGCCTTCACAGGGCATTTCTGAGCAAGGCTGCTGGACCCACAATCAAGCACGTTTGCAGCTGCAAACGTTGACCTCGAATGGGGCCGACGTGGATCTCGATGACCCGTTGTATACCAATACGTTCAGCGTACGCCAGCCCCAGGCCGATCAATTACGCTTACAGGGCGATAGTGGCAGCTTTAATTTGGTGCGCACCTCGCCCGGTTATCGTTTGCCGTTTTAGTGCGTTGCTAAGGTCAGCCGAGCCAAGACCGTGCTGCGCCCCAATAACGCCAGCACGGCATCAATCGCTGGGGTTTGCTTACGACCTGTCACGGCCACACGCAAAGGAATACCCAGCTTTGGCATTTTGACCTCATGCTCAGCAAGCGTATCGCGTATTGCTTGAGCAATTGAGGCCACATTCCATTCGCTCAGTTCAGTGGCTTTTGCACTAAACGTCCGTAATAAATCCTTGGCGTCGGAGGTTAATACCTCGTCTTGGAGGGCTTCAGGAGCGGGCACAAACGGGCTGCAAAACAGTAACGCGTCCGTGGCTAAGTCTTGTAAGGTCTCGGCTCGGTCTTTAAATAGATCCACCACAGCCGCGAGCTCAATATTACTGACCTCGCCACCAAGGGCTTCAATACGGGGGGCAATATTTTGCGCCAAGACCGCGCTATCGGTGTGCTTAATGTAATGCGCGTTGACCCAATTGAGTTTTTTAGGATCCCATTGAGCGGCGGATTTGCTTAATTGGCGGGTATCGAACCATTCAATCAGCTGCTCAGCACTGAAAATTTCATCGTCCCCGTGGCTCCAGCCTAAGCGAGCCAAGTAGTTAATCATGGCCTCAGGCAGGTAGCCTTGGGTGTCGTACTCCATGATGCTGACCGCACCATGGCGTTTGGAAAGCTTTTCACCATCTGGGCCCAAAATCATGGGCACATGACCATAACACGGCACGGGTGCATTTAAGGCTTGCAAAATGGTGATTTGGCGAGGGGTGTTGTTGACGTGGTCGTCACCACGAATGACGTGGGTGATGGCCATATCCCAATCGTCCACCACCACGCAAAAGTTATACGTGGGTGTGCCATCGGCGCGGGCAATAATTAAATCGTCCAGCTCGCTGTTATCAAAGCTTATCGTCCCTTTGACTAAGTCTTCCCAAGACGTCACGCCCTCTTGGGGGCACTTAAAGCGCACGACGGGTGCACGACCTTCGGGGATGGCAGGCAGCTGTTTGCCCGTTTCAGGACGCCACGTGCCATCGTAGCGTGGCTTCAGGCCCAGCTGACGCGCGCGCTCACGCATCGCGTCCACCTCTTCGGGGCTGCTATAGCAATAATAAGCGGTGCCGTTATCCAGCATCTGTTGGATCAACTCACGGTAACGATCCATACGCTGCATTTGATAAAAAGGCCCTTCGTCGGGCTGCATGCCGAGCCAATCCATACCGTCCAAAATTGCCTGTACCGCTTCGGGGGTAGAGCGTTCTACATCTGTGTCTTCGATGCGCAGTACAAAGGTACCTTGATGGTGGCGGGCAAAGGCCCAGGAGAATAAAGCCGTACGGGCGCCGCCTAGGTGTAAATAACCCGTAGGCGAGGGCGCAAAACGTGTGCGTACAGGGCGTGAATGTGCAGTCATAAATAATGCAGGGAGTGTAAGGAGTTAAAAAGTGAGCACTTCATTTAAGAAGTTAGCGATGTCTCGGATTTCAGTTGGCGTCACCGCATGGCCCATGGCGTAGGTATGCCAGCGGACGTTGTAACCCAGCTCCTCCAAGAGCTGGCGTGAGGCTTCTGCGCGCTCAAACGGCACGATGGGGTCTTGGGTGCCGTGGGCCATAAAAATGGGCGTGTCTTGGTTGGCTTTGTGTCGCTCGTTGATGAGCTTATTTGCTAGGGGCAAATAACCTGATAGACACACCATACCCGCTAGGCTTTCCTCTAAACGCAGGCCGGTTTGTAGAGTCATGGCGCAGCCTTGGGAAAACCCAGCCAACACAATGCGCTCTGTAGAAATGCCCCGAGCATTTTCTCGGGCGATCAGCTCTTGCACTGCGCTTTGCGAGTGGCGTAAGCCCGTTTCATCCTCGTGGCGGACGAGATCCGCCATGTAAATGTCGTACCACGAGCGCATCGGCATGCCACCATTGATGGTGACCGGCTGCACCGGCGCATGAGGAAACACAAAGCGCACCCCTTTGTTGCCTAAATTTAATTGGGGCACGATGGGCGCAAAATCGTTGCCGTCCGCGCCCAAGCCATGGAGCCAGACAACAGAGAAGTGTGGGTCTGTGCTCGTTTCAATTTCTAGGCATTCTAAAGAAGCAGTCATGGAAAGTCCTTGTCCGAATATTAGCTGGCAACGTTTTTAATTGCCTGAAAAAGGTTGCGGTAATGTTTGCGTGATGGCGCAACACCCTCGGCTAAGGCTTCGTTTTGTTGGGCTTCTCGGCGTGCAGCACGTACTAAGCCTCGAAACTCTTGCACATTAACCGTTTGGTAGGTATCAAAAAACTCCGTTAGCGCCGCGTCGCTGCGCAACAGCACATCACGTAAGGCCTCTAAGCGGTGCATGGCTTTGGCTTGCTCTTTGGAGCCATTGGTCCATACATCAAGCTGGTGGCGAATGGCGTCGGCGTCTTCGTGGCGTAAAAGCTTACCAATATAGTGAATGTGTCGGCGTCGCGCTTCACGTGCGGTTATGCGTTTGGTCTCTTTGATGGCATCATTGAGCTTTTCACCCAACTGTAATTGTGAAAGCTTGTCGTTAGAAAGATTGAGGAGCTCTTTGCCGAGATCGACTAAGGCATGCATATCACGCTTAACTTGCGATTTGCTTGGGCCCGTATAGCCATGGTCGTCGGGGTCGGTGGTGTGAGAATCAGACATATCAGTATTATTTGCAAGGCGTTTAGAGCCTATCATAACCGCCTAAATTAAAAGAGTATTCATGAGCGCATCAACCATATCAACCTTAGCTATTTCTGAAAATCAATTTCGCTTTTGTGAGTTGGCAGAACACGTGCTGGCTCATGCTAAAAAACTGGGGGCCAGCGACGCCGCGGTCGAGGTCTCCGAAGGGCGAGGCCTCTCGGTGTCGGTGCGCAATCGCGAACTGGAAACCGTTGAGCAAACCCGTGATCGAGGTTTGGGGGTTACCGTATTTGCCGGCCATAAGCGCGGCAGTGCATCCACCTCGGATTTTACCCTTAAAGCGCTCGAAGAAACCGTTGAGGCGGCATGGCATATTGCGCGCCATACTGCAGACGATACCGCAGCGGATCTACCCGCCGAAGAGGACTTAGCGCGCCAGTATCCCGATTTGCAATTATACCGCCCTTGGGCGCTGACCCCACAATATGCGCAACATTTAGCACAGCGTGCTGAGGACGCTGCTTTGGGTTATAGCCCGTTGATCACCAACAGCGAAGGGGCGAGCGTCGACAGCTCAGAAGGGCATTTTGTGTTGGCCAACAGTCGCGGTTTTATGGGCGGCTACCCCTATAGTCGCCATGCGATTGGGGTGTCACCGATTGCGGGCAGTGGCGATCAGATGCAGCGCGATTACTGGTACAGCGCGGCTCGTGATGCACGACGGCTCCAAAGCCCCGAGGCCATCGGCCTAGAGGCAGCCCGGCGTACCACACAGCGTTTGGGAGCCAAGCGCATCAAAACCGGCCAATACCCAGTGCTCTACGACGCCTCGTTGGCGGTGGGTCTGTTGGGTGCTTTTGTGCAAGCGGCCAGTGGAGGCGCTTTATATCGTCGTAATTCCTTTCTGGTAGATGCGCTCGGGCAGCCTATTTTTGCTTCCCATGTGTGTGTTGACGAAGATCCGTTTGTGCTCGGTGGTATGGGCAGTGCCCCCTTTGACAACGAAGGCGTGCGTACCGCTGCCCGTCGAGTGGTGCACAACGGCCAACTAGAAGGCTACTTTTTATCCAGCTATACCGCCAAAAAGCTCGGCATGACCACCACCGGCAACGCCGGAGGCTCGCATAATTTAATCTTACGCTCTACCGCCACGCAAGCCAGCGATGATTTACCCGCTATGCTCAAAAAGCTCGGTACAGGTCTGTATATTACGGAACTGATCGGGCAGGGGGTGAATTATTTAACCGGAGATTATTCACGAGGCGCGTTTGGCTATTGGGTAGAAAATGGTGAAATCCAACATGCCGTCGAAGAAATCACCATTGCAGGCAATTTGCGCGATATGTTCCAAAGCATTACGGCTATTGGTGCAGATGCGCTCAACCGTGGCGCCAAGCGTAGCGGCTCGGTGTTGATCGAGCGCATGGCGGTGGCGGGCAGCTAAGCAGCGAGTGCAACGTCATCCCAGCCCGTCCCAGCACTGTTCAGACCATGCCGGTCTGGACAGTGTTGTGTCAAACGCGCAAAAACCGCTTATCGCCACGTATTTAGTGTGTCTTTTTGCCTAATTCCATGCTAGAATTTCCCCCTTTGCCTTTGGGCTTACGGGCCTAGTTGCGCACGGGCGATACATAACGTCTTGGCGCTTGGGGCAACAGTATGCTTTTCGTACTCGAAAAGCGTTTTATATATTTAAGGAATCTATCATGAAGACCTTTGTGGCCAAGCCGCATGAAGTCCGACGTGAATGGTTTGTGATTGATGCCAAGGACAAAGTCCTCGGTCGTGTGGCCAGCGAAGTTGCACGCCGCCTACGTGGCAAACACAAGCCAGAGTTCACTCCTCACGTTGACACCGGCGATTACATCATCATTATCAACGCAGCCGATATTCGTGTTACCGGCAACAAGCTGGAAGACAAGAAATACTACCGTCACACCGGCTACGTAGGTGGCATCCGCGAAACAAACTTTGCAAAAATGCAAGAGCGTTTCCCCGGCCGCGCTTTGGAAAAAGCCGTAAAGGGTATGCTGCCCAAGGGTCCTCTTGGTTATGCCATGGCCAAGAAACTGAAGGTTTACGCTGGTGCCGAGCATCCTCATACTGCTCAGCAACCTAAACCGCTAGATATCTAAGGATAGGTCATGATCGGTAATTGGAATTACGGTACAGGGCGACGCAAATCTTCTGTTGCTCGTGTATTTATCAAAAAAGGCTCAGGTGCTATTGTCGTCAACGGCAAACCTGTGGATGAGTACTTTGCTCGCGAAACTGGCCGCATGATTGTGCGTCAGCCGTTGGCACTCACCGAGCTGCTCGAAAACTTCGACATCAAAGTCAACGTACACGGTGGCGGCGAAAGCGGTCAAGCCGGTGCGGTGCGCCACGGCATTACTCGTGCGTTGATCGACTTTGACGAAACCCTCAAGCCTGTACTCAAACAGGCAGGCTTGGTCACACGTGATGCACGTGAGGTTGAGCGCAAGAAAGTCGGTTTCCACAAAGCACGTCGCCGCAAGCAGTTCAGCAAGCGTTAATTCGTTTGTGCGGCCAGCTCTGCTGGTACAAACTGTCCAAAACCCCAGCCTTGGCTGGGGTTTTGTTGTATGGTTATTGAGTTGTAGTATTATTTTTGTTCGCTTAGGGGCAGGCCAATCTTCTGCTCGCCGCCCAAAGCCTTTATTGCGTTGGCCTTTGTGCCTCAGAGGAATTTATGACCACTACCCCCTCCGCTTCCATCAAAGTTGGTATTGTTGGCGCCACCGGTTATACCGGGGTCGAGTTGCTGCGCTTGCTGGCTCAGCACCCGCACGCTGAAGTCAAAGCCGTCACGTCACGACAAGAAAGCGGACGTTGTGTGTCAGACATGTTTCCTAGCCTGCGAGGCCATCTCAAGATTGCTTTCACCTCCCCCGACGATGCGCGCTTAGACGAGTGCGATGTGGTGTTTTTTGCCACGCCACATGGGGTCGCCATGAACGAGGCGCGCCAATTGCTCGACAAGGGTGTCAAAGTCATCGATTTGGCAGCGGATTTCCGCTTACAAAATCTCGACGCCTTCAGGCACTGGTACAAGCAAGACCACGCGTGTCCTGATGTGCTGCACGAAGCCGTGTATGGCTTGGTTGAGCTCAACCGCGAGCAAATCCGTCACGCCCGAGTGGTGGGCAACCCAGGGTGCTACCCCGTTACGGTCATCACGGGCTTGCTGCCCCTATTAGAAAAAAATCTCATCGATACACAGCATATTATTGCGGATTGCAAATCAGGGGTGTCCGGTGCAGGGCGCAACGCCACGCAATCATTATTGTTTGCCGAAGTCAGCGATAGCTTTAAAGCCTACGGAGTCAGTGGTCACCGTCACCATCCTGAAATTACCGAAAAGCTCACCGCGATTGCAGGCGCAGACATCGGTCTGACCTTTGTGCCGCATTTGGTGCCTATGGTACGTGGCATGTTTTCCACGATTTATGCGCGCATCCGCCCCGAAGCCATGGATCAGGATTTCCAAGCTGTATTCGAAGAGCGCTACAAAGACGAGCCCTTTATTGATGTATTGCCCGCAGGCAGCCTACCAGAAACTCGCTTTGTACGAGGGTCCAACTACGTGCGCTTAGCGGTACAGCGCCCCGGCAATGGCGATCAGCTTATTATCTTGGTCACCCAAGACAACCTCGTCAAAGGTGCGGCTGGCCAAGCGGTGCAAAATATGAACCTTATGTTTGGTCTTGATGAAACGGCTGGTCTTACTCAGTTGGCGCTGATTCCCTAACACTTGTTACAGAGCCAGAGCGGAACTCATAGGCTAAACTACAGTCTGCTCATTATGAAAAAGACCTTCACACTTACGCCCGCTCAGGCTCTCGTTATTGGTGTATTGCTCGGACTGCTGCTCACCAGTGTGTGGTACGCGTATCGCAGTAATCAGTCGGGTAATGTTGTGCAGCAGCTGCAACAGGATTTGATTACTGTGCAACGCCAATTGCAGCATGAGCAAGCCGAGGCCGACGGTTTACGTAGCCAATTGTTAGTTAGCGAAAGCACCGTTTCAGGCCTACAAGCTCAGCTACAAAAATCCCAGCTCGAAACCAGCGAGGTCGCTGAGCGCTTAGCGTTTTACGAAAAGTTGTTGCCCGCCAGTCCCAGCAGTGGGCTTAATATCCGCGCTTTTGATGTCGAGCTCCAAGGTCGTATCGTACGTTATCGTATTGTGTTGCAGCGTGCCTTTACGGCTCACCAAAGCTTTGAGGGCAGCATTTATTTCACTGCTCAAGGGCGACAAGATGGCAAAGCCGTTACCGATGTGCGCCTCGAAGTCGCCCACGACACTCGACAAACGGATCAGGCCGTCAACGAGCAACAGAGTGAAGACCTTACAACCATTGAGTTGAAGTTTGATCAGTTTAGCCGTAATGTAGGTTGGCTAAGCTTACCCGATGATTTCGAATTAGAAGCCCTGACGGTCCATGTCAAAGAAGGCCAAACCCTACGCGCCTCACAAAAATTTGTTTTATAGTGGCGCTATGTGTTTCTTTAAAGCTTTAAGCTTAAATAGTGCAGTGTTCTCTGCTGGAGTAAAGATATGAGTACCCTTACCGATACGGTCGACCTTCAAGCGCCGCCGGCCCCCTTGTTATTTAGTGATTCTGCCGTAGATAAAGTACGCGAACTCTTGCTCGAGGAGGGTAATCCCGAGCTCAAACTACGCGTGTTTGTACAGGGCGGTGGTTGCTCAGGCTTTCAGTATGGTTTCACTTTTGATGATGTGGTTAATGATGACGACACCATCGTCGACAAACGTGGCGTTGCCTTATTGATTGACCCCATGAGCTTTCAATATTTAGTTGGTGCCGAAATCGACTACAAGGACGACATTGAGGGCGCGCAGTTCGTGATTCGCAATCCAAACGCCAACACCACCTGCGGGTGCGGCTCGTCGTTCTCGATGTAGCGGGCGATCGTCCAGGCTTGGGCGTGCGCGTGACCGAGTTCAAGTCCGAGGCTTCCCCGCCCCAAATCAACATAGTCTTGGGTGGAAGCGTGATTTGGCTAACGCGCAGCCGAGTACATAGTCCCGATTAGGACAAGCAAGCGGGCTTGTGACCCAATGCCTTGCTAAGCAAGTGCATGGCTCTGCTGAAGCATTGGGTTAGCAGGGTTCTTTAAGCAGGATAATACGCGCCCAGCACTACGGGTCGTCGAGCGCCTGTCACCGCAGGAGCATTGGCTGGCAAGCGCTCTACATGAGCATGGGCCAGCCACGCAAAGGCCAGCGCTTCCACATGTTGCGGATCCATGCCCAGAGCCGTGGAGCTATAGGTTTTGCAGCCACTGAGCTGAGTCAGGCGTTGCAGCAAAAACGTATTTCTCGCCCCGCCTCCACACGCTATGATCTCTGCTGGCTGATGACCATAGCGCTGTATAGCTTGCACTACGGTTTGTGCGGTAAATTCTAATAAGGTTGCCTGCACGTCCACCGCGTTAGGCGACTGATTCTGCTCAGCGGTGTAGCGGGTTAAATGCTGGTGTAACCAGTGTGAATTGAATAAATCGCGACCTGTGGATTTGGGCGGCGGCAGCTGTAGCCATGCTTCACTTAATAGTTGGTTGAGCAGCTGCGGCAGCACGTGGCCTTGTTGCGCCCACTGACCCGCCTCATCAAACTCATGACCTAGCTGCTGGTGCACCCAATGGTCCAGCAGCATATTGGCAGGGCCCGTATCAAAGCCCAGCAATGGGTGATTGGGGTGCAGCACGGTAATATTCGCAATCCCACCTAAGTTCAGCACCACACGGCCAATTTCTGGGTGGCCAAATAAAGCCTGATGCACAGGCGGCACCAACGGTGCACCTTGGCCTCCAGCGGCCACATCACGACTGCGAAAATCCGCCACCACCGCAATACCAGTCAGCTCGGCCAACAAGGCGGGGGCATTTAATTGAATGGTGTAGCCTAGATCCGGCCGATGACGAATGGTTTGCCCATGCGCACCAATAGCCCGTACGTCCGAAGCCGCTGTGCCGCTTTGGTGTAGCAACGCGTGGCACGCATCGGCATACAGTCTGGCTAGCGCAAGACTGCACTGATGAGCTTGCTCCAGCTCATTGGGTTGAGGTTGGTTCAAATCCAATAAAGCACGACGTAAGGCTGCGGGTAAGCTGAGGCTGTGGTGAGCGAGCAGCTTAGGGGCGTGATCAGGAGCGAAACGGCACAAGACGGCGTCAACGCCGTCTGTGCTGGTGCCCGACATTAGGCCGATATAGAGTGCCATAATGCCAATACAAAAACCATCTGGTTTATCCCCTTAGGGTTGAATAGGCGTATCCGCCTGGGCCAATTGGGCGTCTTGCTGAAAGGTGCGCAACATAGCAAGATGGGTGTGGTACTGACCCGCTTGGGCTTTAAAGGCCTGAAGCTGCTTGGGCTCCAACGGTTGTACGACAGGTAAATCAGCTGCTAGAGGGTCCATGGGCTTGCCGTTCACGCGGAATTCGTAGTGCAAATGTGGCCCCGTTGCCCAGCCAGTCGAGCCCACATGACCGATCAGCTGACCTTGCTCCACACGATCGCCCTTGCGTAAGCCCGAGGCAAATCGGCTTTGGTGGGCATAAAGCGTGCTGATTTTGTTGCTGTGCTTCAGGATAATGACGTTGCCATAACCGCGTTGCGAGCCGATAAACTCAATGACCCCGTCAGCCGTTGCGTGAATAGCCGTGCCGGTGGGTGCCGCATAATCCACACCATTGTGACTGCGCCATTGCCCGTGTACGGGATGCTTGCGGTGGCCAAAGGTGGAGCTAATGCGAGTGAACTTTAGCGCCGACCGTAAAAATGCCCCCTTTAGACTGTTGCCGTCTGCATCGTAGTAGCTGCCGAGACTATTGGGCTTGTTGGGATCGCGAAACAGTAATGCCTCGTGAACGTGACCTTGGCTTTCGTATTCTAAGGCTAAAATACGGCCTGCGCCCACACGCTGGCCGTTGTTGTAATAGCTTTCGTAAATCACCCGTACGTGATCGCCACTGCGTAGGTCTTTGAGGAAATCAACCTTGCTGCCGAGGATATCGGGGATTTGGCTGGCAATGCCATCAGGAATGCCTGCGGCATCGGTGGCCCCAAAAAGTGAGCTGCGGATTGTGGCCTCGGCCACTTGGGTGTGAACTTCGGCCTTAGCAAAGGCTTCGCGTGCTTGAAAACCCTGAGCGCTTGGGGTGACCTCAAGCCAACGGGCGACTGGCTGACCATCTTGGGTATCGGAGGGTGTATGGTGATAGCGCAACCACTGCAATTGATTGTTGGCATCTAAGCCAGCACTTACGACTCGCCCAGGGTACAGCTTGTAAATGGAACGGGCGTTTTTGTCGTAGGTCAGAAAATTTTGCAAGTTGGGCGCATTGACTTTCAGGCGCGCCAAAATTGCCGCCAAGGTGTCACCGCGACGAATGCGGGTTTCGGTAACGTAGGTTTGGTCCTCATTATGGCCGCTTAAAGGGGTAATCACGGCCGGCAAGGGCAGGGCAGTGCGGGCTTGGTACACGGCCGGAGCGGCAGCAGGCGGCTTGACGGCCAAGGCGGCAGCGCCTGCAAACAAGCCTAATGCGACAGTGAGTAAAGAGTTGCGTGCAAATATTGCGGAGCGTGAGCGTGTGGTGGGAGCGCGCGATACGGAACTGGAGGGCATGGGAAGCAAAACGGGTTTGGGTTCTCGTTTTGACGTAAGCGCAGGGTGGGAGGGCAACCTGGAAGGGTAAAACGAAGAACGAAGTAAACAAAAATTAAGGTTAGCAGAAGCATTTAGGCATCTGTTAACATAGCTTCGGTAAACGATCCACTATAAAGTAAAGTTAAAGGATTGTTAAGCGCTGAATAGCTACAGATTGTTCATCTACTTAATTGCTTTGTTTCAGGAATAATAGGCCGGTCATGTCTAGCTCAGAAACCCCCCTTACTGCCGAAGTGCACACTGCATTAGAAATTGCTAAACGCGGCTGCGACGAACTCATCGTTGAGCGTGATTTTGCGCAAAAACTTGCACGCAGCCAAAGCACAGGGCAGCCGTTGCGCATCAAACTCGGCCTAGACCCCACCGCACCCGATATTCACTTAGGCCATACCGTGGTGCTCAATAAAATGCGCCAGCTGCAAGACTTAGGCCATACGGTGATCTTCCTGATTGGTGATTTCACCTCTACGATTGGTGACCCCAGCGGCCGCAACAGCACGCGTCCACCGCTGACCCCCGAGCAGGTCAAAGACAACGCCAAGACCTACTACGACCAAGCCCATTTAGTCTTGGATCCATCACGCACTGAAGTGCGCTACAACTCCGAGTGGTGCGATCAATTAGGCTCGCGCGGCATGATCCAGCTGGCCTCTCGCTACACCGTCGCACGCATGATGGAGCGCGACGACTTCACCAAACGCTTTCAGTCGCATACACCCATTTCCGTACACGAATTTCTTTATCCACTATTGCAAGGCTACGATTCCGTACAGCTCAAGGCCGATCTCGAGCTTGGCGGCACCGACCAAAAATTCAACTTGCTGGTAGGGCGCGAGCTGCAAAAAGAATACGGCCAAGAGCAACAGTGTATTTTGACGATGCCCCTATTGGTGGGTACCGATGGCGTCGAGAAAATGTCCAAATCCAAGGGCAACTACATCGGCATTACTGAGTCGGCAAACTCTATGTTTGGCAAGCTGATGTCCATCTCTGACACCCTAATGTGGTCCTATTACGAGCTGCTGTCCTTTAAGTCTCTGGACGAAATCGCCGGACTGCGCCAGCAAATTGAAAACGGCACTAACCCTCGCGATGTCAAGGTTGCCTTAGCCCAAGAAATCATTACCCGCTTTCACTCCGCTCAGGCGGCTGACGAGGCGCTGCGCGATTTTGAAGCGCGCTTCCGTCATGGTGAAATCCCCCAAGATTTACCCGAGATCAGCGTAAATGGTGCGCCATTAGGTATAGTTAAGCTATTGCGCGAAGCGGGGCTGGCGCAATCCAATAGTGAAGCCAATCGCAGTATCGACCAAGGCGGCGTGCGCGTAGACGGCACCCGCATCGAAGACAAAGGCCTCGCCCTAGAGGCCGGTACGTACGTGGTACAAGTAGGAAAACGGCGGTTTGCAAAAGTCACGGTCAACTAACTTCTCTTAGGAGCGAGTGTATGCAGCTTTTCAGTCAGTCTTTTCAAGATCAAACGACCATCCCTGAACGCTTTGCGTTTGGTCGGCCCGATCGGGAGGCCCACGTTGCCTTAGCGGACAATACCAACCCTCACCTACGTTGGGAGGGTGTGCCCGCTGGTACTCAGTCTTTTGTGGTGTTGTGCGTTGACCCCGATGTGCCCACCGAGCACGATGACGTCAACCAAGAGGGCCGAGAGGTCTCCGCCCAGTTGGCGCGTACCAAGTTCTACCATTGGGTGCTGATTGACATCCCTGCCAGCACCCACGAAATCCCCGAAGGCGCCTACTCGGATCGGGTAACGCCACGTGGCAAGGCTGGGCCTTTAGCCCCCGGCGGTACACGGCAAGGGCTCAACGACTTCACCTCGTTCTTTGCGCATGACCACGATATGCGCGGCGATTATTTTGGCTACGACGGCCCTTGCCCACCGTGGAACGATGCCTTAGTCCACCGGTATTACTTTACCGTGTACGCCTTAGATGTGGCCGAGCTGCCCCTAAGCGGCAAGTTCACCGGTGCCGAGGTCGAAGAAGCCATGCAGGGCCATATACTCGCTCAGGCTAGTTTGCATGGGACCTATACCTTGAACCCCGATTTACTCAAACGCACCACCTAAGCCTTGTCTCCCGTTTGCATAAATTTTCAAGCAAAGATTCTCAGGCCTGCGCAGAGTGCCTTTTTTAGTGTAAAAATGCATCACTTTGTGGCTTAAGGCCTCGCTGCGATCAGCTAGGCGCTGGTAGTCAGTAAACTATTTCTTTTGTTCGCTATTTTTCCTTAGGAAATACCATGTTTGACCGTTCTCGCACCATTGAAGTTGTTGATCCGGATATCTGGGCTGCTATCCAGCAGGAAGATCGTCGTCAAGAGCAACACATTGAGTTGATTGCTTCCGAAAACTACGCCAGCCCAGCTGTCATGCAGGCTCAAGGCACACAGCTGACCAACAAGTATGCCGAAGGCTACCCTGGCCGTCGCTACTATGGTGGGTGTGAGTACGTAGACGTGGTCGAGCAATTAGCGATTGATCGTCTCAAAGAAATCTTTGGTGCCGAAGCCGCCAACGTGCAGCCAAACTCCGGATCGCAGGCTAACCAAGGTGTGTATATGGCTATGCTCAAGCCTGGCGATACCGTGCTCGGTATGAGCTTGGCCGAGGGCGGTCACCTGACTCATGGTTCCCCCGTTAACGCGTCGGGCAAGCTGTACAACTTTATTCCCTATGGCTTAAACAGCAACGAAGAACTCGACTACGACCAGCTTGAAGCGCTCGCCAAGGAGCACAAGCCCAAAATGATTGTGGGTGGCGCTTCCGCCTACGCCCTCAAGATCGACTTTGAGCGCATGGCCAAAATTGCTCACGACAATGGTGCGCTGTTTATGGTCGATATCGCCCACTATGCGGGCTTGGTGGCTGGCGGCGCCTACCCCAATCCCGTGCCTCACGCTGACTTTGTCACTTCCACCACGCACAAATCGTTGCGTGGCCCACGTGGCGGCGTAATCATGATGAAAGCCCAATACGAAAAAGCCATCAACTCGGCTATTTTCCCAGGCATTCAGGGCGGCCCACTGATGCACGTGATTGCCGGTAAAGCCGTCGCTTTCAAGGAAGCGCTCGACCCCAGCTTCAAAGACTACGCCCAGCAAGTCCTCAAGAATGCCCAAGTTATGGCCGAAACCTTGACTGAGCGTGGCCTGCGTATTATTTCTGGCCGTACCGAAAGCCACGTGATGTTGGTGGACCTACGCGCCAAGGGCATCAATGGTAAGGACGCCGAGCGTGTCTTAGGCGAGGCTCACATTACCGTCAACAAAAACGCCATCCCCAACGATCCTGAGTCGCCCTTTGTCACCAGCGGTATTCGTTTGGGTTCGCCTGCGATGACCACCCGTGGCTTCAAGGAGGCCGAAGCCAAGCAAACGGCGAACCTCATTGCGGACGTGCTGGATAATCCCAATGACCTTGCGAATATCGAGAAGGTGCGTGAGCAGGTGAATGCGCTGACGGCTGCTTTCCCTGTGTATCGTTAATTAGTCTTAGATCAGGGCCGCGTTGGCCCTGATGGTATACCCTAAATGAAATGTCCATTTTGCAGCCATTCTGATACGCAAGTTGTGGATTCACGTGTCTCCGAAGAAGGGGACGTGATCCGTCGTCGCCGTCGTTGTCAAGCCTGCGACCGACGTTACACGACCTACGAGCGCCCTGAACTGCTGATGCCCTCAGTAATCAAGCGTGATGGTAGCCGAATGGATTTCGATATCAACCGCTTGCGTGCTAGCCTGGATCTGGCTTTGCGCAAGCGCGCCGTTCCCAGCTCCGATGTGGACGCCGCCGTGACCCGCATCACCGAGCACTTGCTGGTGAGCGGTGATCGCGAAGTGACTACCGAATACATTGGTAACTTGGTCATGCGTGAGCTCATGCAGTTGGATCAAGTGGCGTATGTGCGCTTTGCGTCGGTCTATAAAAGCTTTAACGATATCAATGAGTTTGTACAAGCCATCAAGGAAGTACAAGATTTAACCAAACCCAGTTAAGCCGGTCGTTGTCATTATGCATAGTGATCTGATTTGGATGCAAACCGCGCTCAAACTTGCGCAAGGGGTGCTGTATCTGACCTCACCCAACCCCCGTGTTGGGTGTGTCATCGTGCACAACAATCAAATTGTCGGCCAAGGGGCTACCCAACGTGCGGGCAACGCTCACGCCGAAGTGCTGGCCTTGCAGCAGGCCACCCAGCGCGGTGCCGACCTAAGTCAATGCACGGTCTACGTCACCTTAGAGCCGTGCAGTCACTTTGGTCGTACACCACCGTGCGTCAACGCCTTGCTTGAGGTCAAGCCCAAACGCATCGTGGTGGCTCTGCTGGACCCCAACCCCCAAGTGGCTGGGCGAGGTGTTGGAGCCTTACGTGCGGCAGGCATTCAAGTCGATGTGGGCTTGTGTGCGGCCGATGCCATGGAGCAAAATCCCGGTTTTATCTCCCGCATGCTGCGCCACGAGCCGTTTTTTTGGCTCAAGTTGGCCGCCTCCGTCGATGGGCGCAGCGCCCTTAAAAGCGGCGAATCCAAATGGATCACTGGCCCCGTCGCCCGCGAAGACGGCCACAAATGGCGCGCCCGCTCGTGCATGGTGTTGACCGGCATCGGTACCGTCGAAGCCGACAACCCTCTGTTAAATGTGCGGGGGCTCGACACCCAGCGGCAGCCCTTGCGTGCGGTGTTGGATTCTCAGCTGCGTCTTAAGCCCGACGCGGCCATTCTCAATGGCGCACCGGTCTGGGTGTTTACCACGGTAAATCACCCTGAAAAAACCCAAGCCCTATTGGATAAAAACGCCACCGTCATTCAACTGCCTGCGGACGCCAATGGCCAAGTGTGCCTGCGTGAGTTGGTGAACTATTTAGGCACCCAAGACATCAATGAGGTTCACGTTGAAGCTGGTCCCCGCCTTAGTGGGGCGTTATTGCAGGCGCGCGTCATTGATCAGTTGTTGGTGTATATGGCCCCCACATTAATCGGGCCGGGGCGTCCGATGGTCGAGCTGCCACAGCTCAATGGCTTATTTGAAGCCCAGCGCTTTGAGTTCTTGGATGCGGCACGTGTGGGCGCTGATGTGCGCTTATTGTTGCGTGAGCCGGGCCGTTGGGCACGTTTGCAGCAGGTGTTGAGCACCACCTTGCAGGCCATCTAAGGGTTATAAAAACTCAGAGTGGTCGCGGCGCTTTTATGTGCGCCATGCTCTGTATTTGTTATTTCGTTTTAGGAAATCAGCCGTGTTTACTGGCATCATCACTGCCGTAGGGCATATTGAAACCGTCGAGCCCAAAGAGACTCACAACCCCGAGGCGGGCTACCGCTTGCGCTTGCACGCGCCCGACTTTGATTTAAGCAGCACCAAGTTGGGTGACTCCATTGCCATCCAAGGGGCATGCATGACCGTTGTCGAGCTGCAGCCTCAAGGCTTTAGCATTGATATTTCACGAGAAAGCCTCAACCGTACCGTCGGCTTGGATCAAGCGGGTCCGGTCAACCTAGAGCCCGCTATGCGTCTCGGTGACCGCTTGGATGGGCATATGGTATTGGGGCACGTGGATGGCGTGGGTACGGTGAGTGCGTTCGAGCCGGTGGGGGAGTCGTGGCTGCTAAAGGTCGTCGCCCCGCAAGAGCTTGCCAAGTACTTTGCCTACAAGGGTTCGGTCACCATCAATGGTGTTAGCCTCACCATCAATGAGGTTCAGGACTCGGCTGAGGGCTGCGAGTTTGCCATCAATATTATTCCGCATACTCTGGAGGTGACGACGCTGAAGCATCTGCAGGTGGGCCATCGGGTTAACTTGGAGGTGGATGCGATTGCGCGGTATGTGGAGCGGATGTTGAGCTTGACTACGGCTCTCTAGGGCGTATGTTGTGGGACGGTGCTGAGGGATGTAATAAAAGCTTTGGTTTTTAATTAAGTGGTGCTATACTTCTATGCTTTGGCTTAGCCTATAAGCTAAAACACGGACAGGTGGCCGAGTGGTTGAAGGCGCTCGCCTGGAAAGCGGGTATACGTTCATAGCGTATCGAGGGTTCGAATCCCTCCCTGTCCGCCAAATTTTACATAAAAATAATAAACTAAACCCGCATTGCGTAAGGCTTTGCGGGTTTTTTGTTGTCTGTTCTGTTGCTGTTACACAAGCGCCTTGCCCCTTAGGTTGGGTTCCGGGCCGAGGGACGCTTCGCGCTGCCCTTAGGCAGGGGTATTTTTCAGGTCGTTCGCAAACTCGCGCTGTGCGCTCAAACAGTGCTCACTTTTCTCCTGAAAAATCCCCCGTCCTGCGGCCCTCGTCCAAGTCACCCAACCTAAGGGGCAAGGCGCTTTTGCGTTGCAAGTTGCGTTGCAAGAATTGAGTGCAAGCAAGGATAATCACAAAAACCAGTAAACAAGCTAGATCGTTGGGATGAGGCCGTACTTAAACCTAAGCTCGACGATATCCGTTGGTTGCAGGGTCGGTTGTTGGGGCGCACCGAGGCCGCCCCAGCGCAGACGGATGTGGCTGTGGAAATGGATGCGTTGATTCAGAATGCCATTCGCACCAGTGAAATTGAGGGTGAGCATCTGGATGCAGGGGCGGTTCGCTTGTCGGTGGCGCGTCAGCTTGGGCTGGAGCAGACCGGTGTTACGGGCAGGCCGACTCCCGAATCCGATTCTCTGGTCGCTCTGTTACTGGAAGCCACCCATCAGCCCGAGCAGCTCTTGTCTTGTGAGCAGTTATGCCGTTGGCAGGCACAGCTATTTCCAGTGCCGAGCATTCTTTCCCAAATTGTAATTGACGAGCTACGCGGAGAGCACCCGATGCACGTTATATCTGGGCGTATGGATCAACCCATCGTCCATTTTGAGGCGCCGCCTAGACAAGGGTTAGAGCAGCAGCGCCATGCCACCACACCCCTGAGTGAACGGCAGATCAAGGTGTTGAACCGGTTGCTGGATAACGCTGGAGAAGAATTCAAAGCAGGCATTAACGCGCGTACCTATCAGGCGCTCGCCAAGGTGAGCAAGGCCACGTCTACCCGTGACCTGGCTGATCTGGTAGAAAAAGGATGTTTGCAGAGCCTACCGGGTGGGGGACGGAGTAGTCGGTATGGGCTGGCTCTGTAGTAGGCAAGTGCAACCATATCGGCCTAATGACGCAGCTGATGAATGTGGCGTTAGGCTTCAATAAGGAATCGTATTGGCTTTACCTAATCTCGATACGCCACCCAATCGGTCCCAGACTACAAATCCGCATTTATAGACTTAAATGATGATGGTGTAAAAGACGTTATTGTGCTGCTGCAGGGCATGGAGACCTCCAAGTGTGTCAGCGCTCAAAATAGGGAAGGCAGTACAGTTATCATTGGCGAATAACTGGCGGTTGCACCATAACGATTCCTAGCCTAGTCATTTGCTTTTAACATGAGCTCTTTACACTGTTTTTTTCTTTGTGAAAGGATCTCAGTGTGAATATGAAGCATACCGTGTTATGTGTTGGGCTGGCTTTGATGGTTGGAAATGTTTGGGCTCAGCAAGAGTACCCTGCAACTTTAAAGGGCCATGCCATCTTAAAAGCAGAGTCAACCATAGAGGCTCCAGCCGATGCGCCCATGGATCTGCATACCTCAGGGAAGTACACCACCGGCAAGAAAGTTACGGCCTTGGGCAGTGTGCCAGGTAAATCAGCAGATAGAGTTACGGGTCATCATTTGCCGATACAAGGCCAACCTTTGCAGGGACACTCTGGCATCCAAGTGATGCCAGACGGCACAATGTGGATCGTGACCGATAATGGTTTCGGCAATAAGACCAATTCCTCGGACTCTATGTTGTATGCCAATCGCTATCGTATTGATTGGGAAACAGGCACTTATCACCAACTAGAGACAGTTTTCTTAAGCGATCCTCAACATAACGTGCCATTTCGAATTGTGCATGAGCTCACAGGGGAGCGTTACTTAACAGGTTCTGATTTTGATCTAGAAAGCATGCAGGTAATTGGTGACTCTTTATGGTTTGGTGAGGAATTTGGGCCTTATTTAATCAAAGCAAATAAGAAAGGGCACATTGAAGCAATCTTTGAGACGGAAACGAACGAAAGGGTGGTGCGCTCCCCAGATCATTATGCGGTGCAATCGCCCGCTACGCCTGATGCCACGTATAGCAATGTTAATCTACGGCGCTCCAAAGGGTTTGAGGGCATGGCTGCCTCTAAGGATGGCGCTTTTTTATACCCTATGCTTGAGGGGCCTTTGTGGGATGAGAGCACACGTGAGTGGGAGCAGAAAGATCAGCGTACCGTATTACGTATTTTAGAGTTTGATGTGGCAAAAGAGCGTTGGACAGGTCGGCATTGGCTCTATCCATTAGAAGGAGCGCATCATGCGATTGGCGATTTTAATATGATTGATGCAAATACAGCCTTGGTCATAGAGCGTGATAATGGCGAAGGCACTCCAGATAAAGCCTGCCAGGAAAACGAAGATACCACTACCTGCTTTTCACAGCTGCCTCAGTTTAAGCGTGTTTATAAAATTGCGTTCACGCCTGAAATGGCAGGTGGTGCCGTCCAAAAAGTGGGTTACATTGATCTGTTGTCTATACAAGATCCACAACGGCAAGCACGTAAGCCCCTAACGGACGGGGTATTACAATTTCCGTTTTTTACGATTGAGAATGTGGATGTAGTGGATGCAGAACATATTGTGGTCGGTAATGACAATAACTACCCCTTTTCTTCTAGCCGAAATCCCAATCAGCAGGACGATAACGAGCTTGTGCTTTTAGAGGTCGGAGAGCTTTTAAAAGCTCAGCCCTAGAAATAGGGGCTAGCATTCCTGCCAGCCCCTTCCCACTTTCCGCTTTTAGCACAAAATCTTGCACAGGCGGCTGAATCATGAACTGGTCTGATATTTTTATTTACGACACCACGTGGTTGTTTGCGGGCGAGCTGGTGGTCCGGGTCGTCATCATGTTTACGCTGATCACTTTACTCTTGCGTTTTACAGGTGAGCGTGCTGATTACGGTTGGGCCAAGGCGTTTAATAATCCGCTTAATCGGTGAAGAGCTTAAGGCTTCTCTTAAGCTCTTCACCTACGAAGCCAAGCGAACCGTCTGCGTTCAGTGCTTATCGTCCACCATTCGACTGACGAATGGCATTGACCACGCGTTCGGTGCGCTGGTCGGCATGGCGGCCGTTGACCACCAAAATAGCGTGAATGACACCCGGAATCCAAAAGAAAAGCGTAAGAACCAAGTTCAATAAGGCTTGGACGGGCTTACCGCAAATTAATACAGCGACGGGGGGTAATAAAATAGCCAGTAAATACAACATAGCAGAATTTTTCCACGTGAATAGGCTTAAAAATCAAATGGCTTTAAGTATAAAGTTTTAAGTAAAAGTACCACGCACTAACGCTTTAGTTGTAGCCGTACTTGTTGTTAAAGGTCTCATCGCTCATGGTTAGGTAAATAATTCCTTCAACAAATCCGACTAATGCGGGGATAAAGGTCCAGCAAAAGATCAGATATAAAACCCCCATGCCGACTTGTCCGAGATAAAACTTATGTATGCCAAAGCCGCCTAGGAAAAAAGCCAGTAAGGCTGCAGCGATTTTGTTTTTGCCATTGGGTGCGGTACTGCCAAAAACATTTGGTGCAGGGATTTGTCTGACACCACATTTAGGGCAGATCTCGGCTTTTTGGTTAATCAGGCTGCCGCATTCGTTGCAGTATTTTTCATTAGGGCCCTTGATGGGTGGTAGGGTGTCGGACACGAAAACTCTCCGTTTTTGACGCAGTTATAAGTAATGAGATGCTGTGCTGAGCACTACCAAAGCCAAGACGAATCTATTGGTAGAGCTATTTGATTGGGTTTCTAAAAGAAAAAGCAAATGGTTGAACGTTTATTTTACCTTGCTTTTAACGTTTGTTCTGAGTTCTTTAATTGTAACTAAACCCGCGAGTTGCGACCACAGACTGCCAGAGTGGCGATCGTAATCTCAATATTTTTATATCGAAACATGACATTCTAAGTTACGGAAATGAACCCAAGGCGTCGTTTTGCTTACTTATCAAAGGGTTCAACGGTCTAGAATGCGTTCATTGTCTACGTTACACCTAGTCGCAAATCGAGGCGGTTTACGGCTTGTTTGATTTTTTCATTGCATGCTAACTTGAATTCACGGTTTACGAAGTTGGCAGCGAACCCCCGCAGTCAACCTTAGCTTTAAACGCACAGTCGTTTAATTTTTACGTAATCTTTTTGG
>DWUQ01000042.1 GCA_019120675.1 Candidatus Paenalcaligenes intestinipullorum
TTGATCTAGGTGTTCAGTCGGGCATCGTTGATCGGGCTGGAGCATGGTACAGCTACAAAGACACCCGCATCGGCCAAGGCAAAGACAACGCACGCGAGTTCCTACGTGAAAACCCCGTTATGGCGCGTGAAATTGAAAACCTTGTCCGAGAAAAATACGGTGTGGCGCTCTTAGCGCCTGTTACCGAGACTCCTAAGTCCAAAGCCGCCTCCGACGACGAGGCCAAGGCCTAATTTTTAGCGTATGTCTGATCAATGGTCTTTTCCTCAGTTTGATGACGAGCCTTTCGAGTCTGATCCTGACGAGCGCAAAGCCAATGCTGCGTCTTTACGACGCAGCAGTACAGCAAATCGTTCTGTGGCGGTACCAGCCAAGCGTACGGGGCCTTCCCTCAAGGCTCGGGCTATTGATCTATTGTCTAGGCGTGAACACTCGCGCGTAGAGTTACAGCGCAAGCTGATTCGACACGCGGATTCTGCCGAACAGCTTGAGCAGTTACTTGACGAGCTGGAGCAAGAAAAATGGCTTTCCGACGAGCGCTTTGCCCACAGTCTGCTTAATCGTCGTGCCCACAAGCACGGTAGTCGTCGTATCATCCAAGAACTCAAACAAAACGGTATTTCTGCTCAGCACATTGCGACACTTGAAGCCAGCTTACGCGACACTGAGTTCGATCGAGCGTACGACGTCTGGGAGCGCAAATTTAATCAATTACCTGCCGACGACAAAGCGTATGCCAAACAGTACCGTTTTTTGGTTTCTCGCGGCTTTAGTCCGAGTGTGTTTCAACAAATACTCAGCCACGTCAAGAGCCATACTTTAGACTAAGGGCTTCGCTTCTAAGTCCGTACGCTTTGCGCAGTCCTTAAAGCAAGCGCTTGATGTGCTCTGGTTGTTTTGGAGTTCGGTACCAGTCGTTTATACAGCAATGGGCTACTTAGCCCATAAAAAATAAAAATCCAGTACCTAACTAATGTTGGCTTAAACCATTAAAACTGCAATGGCTGAGCGGCTTCAATATTCGCTAAAGTCTCAAAGCAAGTGGTTTGTGCCTGCTTCAAAAATGCCTGTATATAGTCCGCTTCAAAATCTTCATTGCGTACCCCTGCATACAAATTGCGCCAAATGCCTTGTTCAGAAAGCTTGACCGTACGTAGCCAGCCTGCATGCACATATTCGCTTAACGCCCAATTGGGTAAAGCCGTGACGCCACGCTGGCTTGCGACGAGTTGCATAATCATAGGGGTCAGCTCGGCCTGACGGATCGCTGCAGGCTCTACATCCACCAAATCTAAAAACTCCGTAAACACATCCAAGCGGCTACGCTCGACGGGGTACGTAATAAGGGTTTGATCTTGAAGCTGGTGGGGCTCAATATAGCGATATTGGGCTAAGGGATTGGCGGCAGCCACCGCAAGCACCAGCTCATATTGAAAAAGCGGGAAGTATTCGAGGCCTTCTATGGCTTGGGGGTCAGAGGTAATCACCACATCCAAATCCCCACGTAGCAAAGCAGGCAACGGAGCAAAAGAAAAAGCAGCAGATAAATCCAAGCTGACATCGGGCCAGTCGTGCCTAAATGCATCCAAGGCGGGCATGAGCCATTGAAAACAAGAATGACAGTCTATCGCCACATGCAGCCGACCCGTTTGCCCAGCGGCTAAGCGCTGCAACTCACGTTCAGTTTGTTGAATACGGGGCAATACTTCATCCGCTAACGCCACAATACGTAGTGCTGCGGTCGTTAGACGAGCGGGGCGTGTTCGACGATTTAAAAGCTGCACTTCTAAACGCATCTCTAGGTCACGCAATTGATGTGAGAGTGCGGATTGTGTGACATGTAAAGCATCGGCAGCCTCTTGCAAGCTGCCATGGTCACGTATTGCGGCTAGGGTTTCTAAATGGCGAAGTTCAAGCATAAATTTTATTCGTTTTTGTATGAGATTTTTGCATTGAATAACAAAAATTATTGATTATTACTCATGTAAGTATAGCGCTATTTAGCTTTTACACCTCTAAACCGTTTTAGCGTGGTTACACGTTTTGGGCCGCCATGTTGGTGTTTCGGGGCGTGTTGGTTTTGGCGGTGGCCGCGTGGGATGGGGGCTAATGCTTTCTAAGACGAGCTTAGAGCAAGTTTATGCCAACCGCATGACGACCATGGCACAAGTCGATGGCATGATCCGTAACTTTTACAACACGCGTCCAGCATGTGCTGCGGGCTTTTCAACATGACCCCAACGGCCCTCTGTATGCTTTGCCTGACCATCCAGTTTCTAGTCACTTAGAAGTTATGAGAAAATATGCAGCAAATCGTTACTACCAACGAACGTATGACCGTGCTGATCGGCGAGATTGCCAACGCGAGCAAGGAGCAATCCTTAGGCTTGAGCCAGATTAACCAAGCCATTACGTTGATGGATGACACCACGCACCAAAATGTGGTACTGGTTGAGCAAACAAATCAAGCGGCCAGTGTGCTGCGTACCCAGGCGGAGACTGTGCCTCATTTTCCCAATGCCACGTCAATACGACGGTTGTCATAAAGTTTGGAGTGCGAGATGTATCAGCTACATTCTGTTTTAGAAGCCGACAGCGTGCGAATCGGCACGCTTAAACTGTGCGAAGTGCGCTTAATCAATAACGCCAGTTACACATGGCTGATCCTCGTGCCTCAGCGCGCAGACATTCGTGAGATTTACCAACTCAGCGAGTGCGATCAACAGCAACTCATGCAAGAATGCAGTGAGGTGTCAAAGCAAATTCAACAGCTCACGCGGGCCGAAAAAATGAATGTGGCTGCCTTTGGCAATATGGTGCCTCAATTGCATCTACATATCATTGCAAGGCATAGTCATGATCCAGCTTGGCCTCAGCCGATTTGGCTTAATTTGCAATCCAAACCTTACTCAGAGACTGTTCTGCAAGAAAAAGTGAAACAGCTACAAGGCTACCTTAAAATTGAGGTGATTTAAAAATTAGTGACTGGCTTGAGCTGGGACAGAGTTCAAGCTCAATCTTGGTCTTTTTGTCCTAAGGAACTCACTAAGCCTCCTCAGTGTTTACCCGAGAAAATGCGATTATTCAGTAATTTCTTCTCATTGTGTGTACAGTCAGTACAATAAAAAGCTGTACTGTAAGCTGCTGCGATTACATTGGGTCTTATATAAGACTTAGCTTTCTTTTCTTTAGTTAGACGGATAGGTGCTCAATGAACATACACGAATATCAGGGCAAAGCTCTGTTAAGAAAATACGGTGTTACCGTACCGCGTGGGATTCCTGCTTTTTCAGTCGAGGAGGCTGTCGAAGCCGCCAAAGAGCTAGGTGGCCCAGTTTGGGTAATCAAAGCACAAATTCATGCCGGAGGACGTGGTAAAGGGGGCGGTGTCAAGTTGGCGCATTCTCTCGAAGAAGTGCGTCAATTAGCCGAAGAAATCTTAGGCATGCAACTGATTACGCATCAAACCGGCCCCGCGGGTCAACGCGTGCGCCGTATCTTGGTCGAGGAGGGCGCAGACATCCAAAAAGAATACTATTTGGGTATCGTCACCGACCGAGAAAGCCAACAAGTAGGCGTGATGGCTTCCTCTGAAGGGGGTATGGACATTGAGGAGGTTGCGGAAAAAAATCCGGATGCCATTTTAAAAGTATTGGTGAATCCAGATACTGGGTTGACTCACGCGGAAGCCAAACAGTTGGCAGCGGGTATTGGTATCCCCGAGGCGTCTCAGGATCAAGCCGCCGAGGAGTTTCAAAAGCTCTACCAAGCCTATTGGGAAACAGACGCGTCACTCGCTGAGATTAATCCACTCATTTTAACGGGAAGTGGCGACATTGTTGCCTTGGACGCTAAGTTCAATTTTGATTCTAACGCGTTATTCCGCCAAGAGGGCATCGTCGCCTATCGTGATCTTGATGAGGAAGACCCCGCGGAAATCGAAGCCAGTAAATACGATCTGGCTTACATCCAATTAGAAGGCAATATTGGGTGTTTGGTGAATGGCGCTGGCCTCGCTATGGCAACAATGGACACCATCAAACTTTTCGGAGGTGAGCCAGCAAACTTCCTTGATGTGGGTGGCGGTGCAACGGTAGAAAAAGTCACCGAAGCCTTCAAAATCATGCTGGCCAACAAAGATGTCAAAGCGATTTTAGTGAATATATTCGGTGGCATTATGCGCTGTGATGTGATCGCTGAAGGGGTTGTGGCGGCCTGCAAAGCGGTGAACCTGAATGTGCCCCTAGTGGTACGCATGAAAGGCACCAACGAAGAAATTGGCAAAAAGATTTTAGCCGAATCCGGTTTGCCCATTATTAGCGCCGATACGATGGCCGAAGCGGCCACTCGTGTGGTTGAAGCCGCCAAGCACTAAGGAGAAGAACCAGTCATGTCGATACTTATCAATAAAGACACCAAAGTCATCACTCAAGGCATTACCGGTAAAACCGGCCAGTTTCATACTCGCATGTGTCGAGAGTACGCCAATGGTAAAGAAGCCTTTGTCGCAGGGGTCAATCCTAAACGTGCGGGGGAAGACTTCGAGGGTATCCCCATCTATGGTTCTGTAAAGGATGCCAAACAAGCAACAGGCGCGACCGTTTCGGTAATTTATGTCCCCCCAGCGGGCGCTGCCGATGCCATTTGGGAAGCCGTCGAGGCCGATTTAGATTTGGTGATTTGCATTACGGAGGGCATACCGGTACGCGATATGTTGTCTTTACGGCATAAAATGAAAGCCGGTAACAAGAAAACCTTATTATTAGGGCCCAACTGCCCCGGTATTATTACACCGGATGAGTTAAAGATTGGCATTATGCCTGGGCATATCCATCGCAAAGGTCGCATTGGGGTGGTCAGTCGTTCGGGTACCTTGACTTACGAGGCGGTTGCCCAGCTCACCGAGCTCGGTTTAGGGCAGTCCACGGCGGTCGGGATTGGTGGTGACCCCATCAATGGCTTAAAACACATCGATATTCTTAAAATGTTTAACGATGATCCCGACACTGATGCGGTGGTGATGATTGGCGAGATTGGCGGACCCGATGAAGCCAATGCCGCACGCTGGGCCAAAGAGCATATGACCAAACCAGTTGTCGGTTTTATTGCAGGCGTGACGGCTCCAGCAGGTAAACGCATGGGTCATGCCGGCGCTTTGATTTCTGGTGGCGACGACACGGCCGAAGCCAAGCTCGCCATTATGGAAGAGTGCGGTATTCACACGACCCGTGATCCGTCTGAAATGGGTAAGTTACTTAAATCGGTACTTTAATTTTAAGCATAGACGATCACAACGCTCTGCTTAGCGTTAGGATGGGGTAAGAGCATACATTCATTCGTTTACTTATGCTCGTACCACTATTCTTGGACTCTGTTTTTACAGAGTCCTTTTTTGTATCCAAAGTCGAAAAAATGACGCTATAACCTCAAGTTTGCTTACAATGGGCTGACAAATTTTAGCCACTTAATGCAAAGGCCACCTATGCTTGAATTTTTGGAAATGCTGCACTGGGGTGCACTCTTTCAGATAGTACTGATTGATATACTTTTAGGCGGCGATAATGCCGTAGTGATTGCCTTAGCGTGCCGCAATCTCGAAGAACGCCAGCGCATGAAAGGAATACTTTGGGGTACGGCTGGCGCGATAGGCTTACGTGTGGTGTTGATCTTTTTCGCACTCACCTTATTGGGGATCCCGTTTTTAAAAATCGTCGGTGCCTTACTACTATTTTGGATTGGCTTGAAACTACTCATGCCCGATAGCGGTGAGCATGGCGATATTAAAGCCAGTACCAGTATGTGGGCGGCAGTCAAGACCATCCTAGTGGCGGACTTTGTGATGAGCTTAGATAACGTCATCGCTATTGCTGGGGCCGCTCAAAATGCGCACCTTGACCACCAAATGGGTTATGTGATTTTTGGCTTGTTGCTCAGCGTACCCATTATTATTTGGGGCAGCACCTTAGTGTTAAAACTGATCGACCGCTTCCCAGTTGTGATCACGTTTGGCGCAGCATTGCTCGGCTGGATTGCCGGAGGCATGCTGGTCACTGATATAATTGTGGTGCGTCAATTCGGTGAGGTGTCGAGTGGTACTAAACTCATCATAGAATTGATTGCGGCCCTGCTTTTGGTTATGGTAGGGAAATTACTTGCGCGTCGTAAAACTCGCGCTAATTTAAAGGAACACTCATGAGCTTTCTCCCTGATAAAGACAAGACCAAGCACGAAAAGGGTCTGTCCTTGCTTCAAGGGCTGGCTATTTTGGCAGTAATTGGAATTGTAGGCGCAGCGATTGCGCGTTATTTTGCAGGTTAATATGACTTCACCCTTACCGGAAAAGCTCGTTATTGCAACGCGAGCCAGTCGGCTCGCCATGTGGCAAGCCGAACATGTCCAAGCTTTGCTTCAAGAGCTTTACCCTAGTTGCCAAGTGGAGCTGCTCAGCATGACTACGCGGGGCGACCAAATTCTTGACCGTACCTTATCAAAAGTAGGGGGTAAAGGCCTATTTATCAAGGAGTTGGAAACCGCTCTTTTAGATGGCCGCGCTGACCTAGCGGTACACTCTTTAAAGGATGTCCCCTTTGATCTACAAAGCCCCTTTTCTTTACCAGTGGTGATGGAGCGAGGTGATCCGCGTGATGCGTTTGTATCGCCTAATTACACCAGTTTAGCCGAGCTGCCCGAAGGGGCGGTTGTCGGTACATCAAGCCTACGGCGCGAATCGCAAATTCGTGAGCGCTACCCGCACTTGGTCGTCAAGCCATTGCGCGGCAACTTGGACACCCGTTTGGGCAAGCTGGATCGGGGCGAATACGACGCGATTATTCTCGCGGCTGCTGGGCTGACTCGTTTACAGATGGGTGATCGTATCCGCTCTTATTTATCGGTTGAAGACAGTCTACCTTCAGCCGGTCAGGGGGCCTTAGGGATTGAAATCCACGAAAGCCAAGCTCATCTGGCAGAGCTGCTCGCGCCTTTGGCGTGTGCTGAGTCCACCAGCCGCTCTCTGGCAGAGCGAGCGGTTTCACGGGTTCTAGGCGGCTCTTGTCAAGTGCCTTTAGCCGCCTACGCTGAGCTCGAAGACAATACTATTTATGTGCGAGCCTTAGTTGCCGAGCCGGATGGCAGTCGGGTGATTCGTGCTGAAGCACGTGGGCCAGTTGCACACGCCGAAGCGTTAGGCGAGCAAGTGGCCAAGCAGTTGCTTGATGATGGGGCGCGTGAAATTCTCACGCGTTTGGCAGCTGAAAATGATCAAGCGGATGCCCAGTGAGTGCTAAGGGTCTGGGGGGGGCTTTAGTTTTACTGACTCGTCCAGCCGAGCGCAACCAGCCTTTAGCTGAGTATTTGGCTACACAGCAGATCGCCAGCCTATGTTTGCCTGCGCTTGAGCTAAAGCCGATGCAATTCGATCTGCATACCCATCTACCCTTACACTATGACTGGTTGGTTTTTGTAAGCAGCATGGCTGTTAAAAGCTTTTTTCAAGCGTATAAACAGACCAAACCAAACCCTATGGTGTGGCCAGCAACGGTTAAAGCAGCGGCAGTGGGGGCAGCGACAGCGCAGGCAATTCAACAGGCTGCACCTTGGCTACCCACGCAGTCCATAGTCGCTCCGAGCGCTGAGGATCCCAATCAGGATTCGGAGGCTTTGTGGCGGCTTATGCAGCCACAAACACAGCCCTATCAGCGCGTATTATTGGTACGAGGTCAACACGGACGTGATTGGCTGGGGGAGCAGCTTAGCGAGGCAGGGTTCATCGTTAGCCGTATTGCGGTATATCAACGACACGCTACCCAATGGACCTCACAACAGCTTCAACCTGTAAAAAAAGCGTTTGATACCAAGCAAAGCTGCGTGTGCCTGCTGAGTAGTTCTGAAAGTGTGGTGGCTATTTTAGATAACCTGCAACGACTCGGCTTTGCTCAACACATCGCTGATCTGCATTTTGTGGCGATTCATCCACGTATTGTTCAGTGTTTGCATCAACAGCTGCAGCAACGTCAATTAGCACCAGCGCGCTCTGTTGTATTATCATCACCCAGTATAGAATCAATTCGTAAGGCGCTCCTACAGGCTACTTTAAACTCTTAACTCTGCTCGAATTAAACGCGTGCTATGACTGAAAATACCGAGAGTAACAAAGCGAAAGATGAGACAACTCCAAATCAAGACGCTACATCACCAGTAGAAAAGGGGATACCGTCTAGTTCGCACACTTCGACCTCAGCAGCCAAGTCCAGCTCAACCGAGAGCAAGGCTGAGCCATCACTGCCGCCTACGACGCGTCCGATTCCAAGCCCGAGTGGCACACAGACGCATTCGTCGCCTGCAAACGCCTACCACCG
>DWUQ01000043.1 GCA_019120675.1 Candidatus Paenalcaligenes intestinipullorum
CGTGATTGTGGCCGGTTGGGCGTCCAACTCCAAATACGCGCTCTTGGGTGGTCTACGGGCCGCCGCACAAGTGTTGTCTTATGAGTTGGCGATTGGTTTTGTGTTGGTGGCGGTGTTGCTGGTGTCCGGCACGCTTAACCTCAGCGAAATCGTATTGGGGCAAACTCGTGGTATGTTTGCCGAGCGTGGCTTGAACTTCCTATCTTGGAACTGGTTGCCCCTCTTGCCGCTGTTCGTGATCTACGTTATTTCCGCGGTGGCCGAAACCAACCGTCACCCCTTTGACGTGGTCGAGGGTGAGTCCGAGATTGTTGCGGGCCCCATGGTGGAATACTCCGGTATGGGCTTTGCGCTGTTTTTCCTCGGCGAATACGCCAACATGATTTTATTGTCCGCTTTGGCTTCCATTATGTTCTTGGGCGGCTGGACTCCGATTGTTGAGTTCGCACCCTTCACATGGATTCCAGGCTGGTTGTGGTTGGGCTTAAAAACCTTTGTGGTGGTTTCAATGTTTGTCTGGTTCCGCGCAACGTTCCCACGTTTCCGCTATGACCAGATCATGCGCTTAGGTTGGAAAGTCTTTATTCCCCTGACGGGTGTGTGGCTGGTGGTGCTTGCCATCTGGATGCAGACCCCTTGGAATATTTGGCATTAAGGCGCGAGGGTTAAATTATGGATGCTATTAAAGACTTTTTCGGCAGCCTGATGCTGTCTGAGATGCTAAAAGGGATGCGTCTGACTGGAAAATACTTTTTCCGTCGCAAGGTGACTCTGCGCTATCCCGTCGAGAAAACACCTACTTCAGCACGATTTCGTGGCTTACACGCTTTGCGTCGTTATCCCAACGGCGAAGAGCGTTGTATTGCCTGTAAATTATGCGAAGCCGTGTGTCCGGCCTTGGCCATCTCGATCGAATCGGCCGAGCGTGAGGATGGTACCCGTCGTACCACTCGTTACGACATCGACCTGACCAAATGTATTTTCTGCGGGTTTTGTGAGGAAAGCTGCCCAGTGGATTCGATTGTGGAAACCCACATCCACGAATACCACGGCGAAAAGCGCGGCGATCTGTACTACACCAAAGACATGCTTTTGGCCATCGGTGACCGTTTTGAACCTGAAATTGCGAAGCGTCGTGCAGAAGACGCTCCGTATCGCTAGGCTGAGGTCCGACCCGAATTATGTTTACTACTATTTTATTTTATGTGCTGGCCTTTGTTCTGCTCTACGCGGCCTTCCGCGTGGTGTCGGCCTATAGCCCAGTGACCGCTGTGTTGCATTTGATTTTGGCCTTCTTCTCGGCGGCTATGATCTGGATGACCTTAGGCGCAGAGTTTTTATCCCTGTTGCTGATTGTGGTGTATGTGGGCGCGGTCATGGTGATGTTCCTGTTTGTCATCATGCTGCTGGATGTACGCGATCACCCCATGAGCGAAAAGCTCAAACCCTACTTGCCCATGGGCATTGTGGTGGGTTTGATCATGGTCGCCGAAATGGCCTTTGTGCTGTCACGTGCGTGGGTGGATGCCGGTGCCAAGGCACTGACCCCCGAGAACTACAACAACACACGCGTGATTGGTGAAATGATGTACACCGATTATATTTTTGCCGTGCAATTAGGCGGGGTGATTTTATTAGTCGGGATGGTGGCGGCCATTGCTCTAACCTTACGTCGTCGTCCGGGTGTCAAGCGCACCAACTCGTCGGCTCAAGTCAAAGTACGCGCTGAGGATCGTTTGCGTATTGTGTCCATGGAGCCCCAAGTTGAAGCCAAACCGGTTCGTCCTGAAGCCAACTCTGGAGAGCAAGCATGATGGAACTTAGTCTCACGCATTATCTGGTACTCGGTGCCATTCTGTTCACTATTGGTTTATTTGGCTTCTTTTTAAATCGCCGTAACCTTTTGATCTTATTGATGTCGGTGGAGTTAATTCTGCTATCGGCCAATATGAACTTTGTCGCCTTCTCCACCTGGTTTGGGGATACGGCTGGGCAGGTTTTTGTGTTCTTCGTCTTAACCGTCGCCGCGGCTGAAGCCGCCATCGGGCTGGCAATTCTGGTGCTGTTGTTCCGCAACCTGAATTCCATCAGCGTAGACAAACTAGACCAGCTCAAAGGTTGATGGGGTCGCACACATTATGAACTCACCAAGTCTTTATTTATTGATTGCACTGGCTCCGTTAGTCGGTGCGTTGCTTGCCGGTTTGTTTGGCACGGGCTTTTTAGGCCGTTTAGTCAGCAAAACGGGTGCGCACGTCATCACCATTGTCGGTGTGGCGATTTCCTTTATTGGCTCTGTTGTCGTACTGATGCAAACCCTCAATGGGCAAAGCTTCGACGGGGCGGTCTATACGTGGGCTACCATTGGTGGCGTGGAGTGGCAGATCGGGTTTTTGATCGACAACCTCACCGCCTTGATGATGGTAGTGGTCACCTCCGTATCCTTGATGGTGCATATTTACACCATTGGGTATATGGCCGATGACCCCGGTTACCAGCGTTTCTTTGCGTACATCTCGTTGTTTACCTTCTCCATGCTGATGCTGGTGATGGCCAACAACATGTTGCAGCTGTTCTTTGGCTGGGAAGCGGTGGGCCTGGTGTCCTACCTACTGATTGGTTTCTGGTTTGAACGCAGCTCAGCAACCTTTGCCAATATGAAAGCCTTCTTGGTCAACCGTGTGGGGGACTTTGGCTTTGTGTTAGGGATTGGTTTGCTCTATGCCTACACCGGCAGCATGCATTATGGCGAGGTCTTCGCCAAGCTCGACGAGCTCAATCAACTCGTGTTCCCAGGCACCGATTGGAAGCTGGTCACCGTGGCGTGTATTGCGTTGTTTGTGGGCGCAATGGGTAAATCCGCACAGGTTCCGCTGCACAGCTGGTTGCCCGATTCCATGGAAGGTCCTACCCCCATCTCCGCGTTGATTCACGCAGCCACGATGGTGACAGCGGGGATCTTTATGGTGGCGCGTTTCTCGCCGCTGTATGAGCTGTCCAATACCGCCTTGTCGTTTATTATCGTGATCGGCGCGATTGGTGCGCTGTTCCTCGGTATTTTGGGTATTATCCAAAACGACGTGAAACGCGTCGTGGCGTACTCCACCTTGTCGCAGTTGGGCTATATGACGGTTGCCTTGGGCGCGTCGGCCTACTCGGTGGCGGTGTTCCACCTGATGACACACGCGTTCTTTAAAGCCTTGCTGTTCTTGGGCGCGGGTTCGGTCATTATCGGTATGCATCACAACCAAGACATCCGTGCAATGGGTGGCTTGCGTAAGTACATGCCGATTACGTGGATTACCTTCTTGCTGGGTACGTTGGCATTGGTCGGCACACCGTTTTTCTCGGGCTTCTACTCCAAAGAGCACATCATCGAAGCGGCAGGTGCTGCGGCTGAGGGTGGCCTATGGGGCGCAAGCTTTGCCTACTACGCTACGCTTATTGGTGTGTTTGTGTCGTCGTTGTACTCCTTCCGCCTGTACTTCATTGTGTTCCACGGCAAGGAAAACTTCCGCAACCCACCCGCGGAGGCGTTAGCCGATTTCGAAGACGGTCATCATGGGCATTTTGATCATGAAAACCCCAAAGAGTCCCCATGGGTGGTGGTGTTGCCTTTAGTGCTGTTGGCGGTGCCTTCAGTCATGGCCGGTATTTGGTTCATTGATCCGTTGCTGTTTGGTGATTTCTTTAGCGGCATCATTACCGTATTGCCTGAGCACATTGCGATGGCCGATTTGGCGAGCCATTGGCATGGTTGGGTCGAGTACGCTTTACATGGCTTTATGACCGTACCGTTCTGGTTGATGGTAGCGGGTGCGGTGGTGTCCTGGTACTTCTACTTGATTAACCCCGCCATTCCTGCGGCGATCAAGCGTCACACTCGTGGCCTGAACACCTTGCTGGAAAACAAATACTACGTCGACTGGTTTAACGAGCAAGTGATTGCACGTGGTGCCCGTGCCTTGGGTACGGGCCTCTGGAAAGGGGCCGATGCGGGCTTTATTGATGGCTTCGTTGTCAATGGCAGCGCGCGCGTGGTCGGCTGGATTGCCGCTGCATCGCGTCGCATTCAGTCCGGCTTCGTTTACCACTACGCCTTTGCCATGATTCTTGGCATTTTGGCCCTCCTTACTCTTTTTGTGCTGACGGTTAACTAATGGCAAGCGATATGGCGTCTTCTACATTACCTTGGTTATCGCTCGCAATCTTTGTGCCCATTCTTTCCGGCCTGCTGGTGCTGGTGCTTGGGCGCGACGATCGTCCCTCTTTCACACGTACGTTGTCGTTAGTCGGGGCTATTGCGGGTTTTCTCGTAACAATTCCGCTGTATACCGGCTTTGATCCGGGTACTGCCAATATGCAATTCGTGGAGCTCACTCCATGGATTGAGACCTTTGCCGTCAATTACCACTTGGGTGTGGATGGCATTTCCCTGTGGTTTGTCTTGCTGACTGCCTTTATCACCATTATTGTGGTGATTGCTGGGTGGGAGGTCATCACCGATCGCGTGGCGCAATACATGGGTGCTTTTCTGATCCTCTCGGGTCTGATGGTCGGTGTGTTTGCGGCACTGGATGGGTTGCTGTTTTACATCTTCTTCGAAGCCACTCTGATCCCCATGTACATCATTATTGGGGTGTGGGGTGGGCCACGTCGGGTGTACGCTTCCTTTAAATTCTTCTTGTACACGCTGCTCGGTTCGCTGCTCACGCTGATTGCTTTTGTGTACCTGTGGAACGTTTCCGGTGGCTCCTTTGATATCCAAACTTGGCACCAAACTCCCTTGGCCTTGCAGCCACAGATTCTGATCTTCTTGGCGCTGTTCATGGCTTTTGCGGTCAAGGTACCGATGTGGCCGGTGCACACCTGGTTACCGGATGCCCACGTCGAGGCGCCCACCGGTGGTTCCGTCGTACTGGCGGCCATCATGCTGAAGCTGGGTGCGTATGGTTTCCTACGCTTTTCCATGCCGATCGCGCCCGATGCCTCGCACGAGTTGTCGGGGCTGATGATCGCGTTGTCACTGATTGCTGTGGTGTATATTGGCCTAGTCGCCATCGTGCAGCGCGACATGAAAAAGCTGGTGGCGTATTCCTCCGTGGCGCATATGGGTTTTGTGACCTTAGGCTTTTTCGTGTTTAACGCCACCGGTCTTGAGGGCGGCATCATTCAAATGATCTCGCACGGGTTTGTCTCCGGTGCCATGTTCCTGTGTATTGGGGTGTTGTACGATCGCATGCACACACGCGAAATTGAAAACTACGGCGGTGTGGTCACCAAGATGCCCCGTTTTGTGACTTTTTTCGTGTTGTTCTCTATGGCCAACTGCGGCTTGCCCGGTACCAGTGGTTTTGTGGGTGAGTTCACAGTCATTATGGGCGCGGTCGAATTCAACTTCTGGATTGGTCTGCTGACCGCATCGGCCTTGATTACCGGTGCCGCCTATTCACTTTGGCTGATCAAGCGCGTCGCCTTCGGTCCGGTTACCAACCCACAAGTGGGCGCGTTGCAGGACATCAATGGTCGTGAGTTCCTTATGCTGGGTGTGATGGCGATTGCAGTCTTGTTTATGGGTGTCTATCCCAAGCCCTTTACCGAAGTGATGCATGTGTCGGTGGATGCTCTCTTGCAGCATATGGCTGTATCGAAACTGTAGGCCGAGAAGATTATGGATTATTCATTTGATTTTGTTTTGGCCACGCCCGAAATTGCGCTATTAGTTATGGCAGCGGGTGTGCTGTTATTCGATGCGTTCAACAAGGACGGTGATCGTTACGCCACCTTTGGCTTGTCGTTAGTCAGCCTATTGGTACTGTCTGGTTTAACCCTCTGGCAGTGGAACGATGGGGTTGAAGGCATCGGTTTTGGTGGCTTGTATGTTACCGATTCCTTGGCGCATTTCTTAAAGCTCTGCTCGTATATTGCGGTGGCGGCCACGTTGATTTACGGCCGTGCCTACGCCGAAGAGCGTGACCTACTCAAAAATGGTGGCGAGCTGTATTCATTGACCCTCTTGGCTCTATTGGGCCAAATGGTCATGATTTCTGCTGGCAGCATGTTGACGGTGTTTTTAGGCGTGGAGCTGATGTCCTTTGCCTTGTACGCCTTGGTTGCTTTGCGTCGTGAGCATCAGAAATCGGTCGAAGCCGCCATGAAGTACTTTGTGCTTGGGGCTTTGTCGTCCGGTGTGCTGCTGTATGGTTTGTCTATGGTGTACGGTTCCACCGGTACCCTAGATTTGCATGAAATTGCCGCAGCGGTATCCGCAGGCGAGTACCAGCGTTTGGCGTTAGTGTTTGGTGTGGTGTTTATTGTGTCCGGTCTGGCCTTTAAGCTGACGGCTGCACCGTTCCACATGTGGACACCCGACGTCTACCAAGGTGCCCCCACCACGGTTACGCTGGTGATTGCTGCCGCGCCCAAATTAGCGGCTACCGCTATGGCGTTGCGCCTGCTGATCGAAGCCTTGCACGGTGCCGCCCTCGATTGGCAGCCCATGCTGATGATCTTGGCGGTGGTGTCGTTGGTACTCGGGAACTTAACCGCCATTATGCAGACCAATTTCAAGCGTATGCTGGCGTTTTCTACCGTTTCGCACATGGGTTTTATCTTCCTGGGCCTCGCTTCCGGTGTCAACGCAGATGGCAGTATCTCAGTTGAAGCCTACGGCGCAGCGGTGTTTTATGCAGTGATTTATGTGCTCACCACACTGAGCTCTTTTGGCTTGATCTTGTTGCTCAGCCGCAAAGGGTTTGAGTGTGAAAACATCGATGACCTCAAAGGCTTGAACCGTCGCCACCCCATGCTCGCGTTTGTATTGCTGCTGACGATGTTCTCACTGGCCGGAATCCCACCTATGGCGGGCTTCTACGCCAAGCTGAGTGTGCTCCAGGCTGTGGTCGGTGCAGGTTATGTGTGGCTGGCCGTGTTTGCGGTGGTGATGTCTTTGATCGGTGCGTTTTATTACTTGCGCGTCGTCAAGGTCGCCTACTTCGACGAGCCGGTCGAGGGCGCAGTACCCGCTACCGCTTCGCACATCGACTGGTTTACCAGTGGGGTCTTGTCCGTCAACGGCTTGCTCATTTTGGTGTACGGTATTTTGCCGGGCAGCCTCATGGCTTTATGCATACGCGTCGTACAGGATTCCTTAGGTTTCTAACGAGTTATACATGAGTCAAAGCTTAGCCATTTGGATTTTAATTGCGGTGGCCTTAGTCACTGCAAATCTCCCCTTTTTAGTCCAACGTCCGTTGTTTTTCTTTCCATGGCGCCTAAAAGGGGAGCCAGGTGGCTCAAGCGTGACGCCGGTGCTCAGTTTTGTGCTGGCCGTGGTGGTCTACGGTGTCGTCGGAGTCGCTATTTACCGCTTTGTCGGACAGCTGTTCATTGTCTCCAACGCCACGCTGGTATTGGTGTCGGTGGCGATTTTAGCGGTGTTTGTGGTCTTGGCGGCGTTGCCGCGCTTATTGGCTCGCCAGCGTTATGCTCACATCGAAAAGCCCTTTATGGCGCGTTTCATCGAGTTTCTATCCCTGCTATTTGTGGTGGGGGTATTAGGCTTTAGTTACGAGTTTGTGTACGGCAGCGTCTTCCCTCAAAGCTGGGAGTTTTATGTGGTGGCTTTGTGCTTGTATATGGTGTTGGGCTATCCCGGCTTTGTGTACCGCTATTTGCTCAAGCGCCGTCGGGTACTGGTCACCTCAAAGCCAGCTACCAAAGCGCAGGCTACCCCTCTTTAACAGGCTAAGTCACTGTAGCGCTTGAGCGCAATCGACTTTAGCAAGCTTAGGCTTACAGCGGCTACGCATTGGTGTTAGCCGCTTTTTTATGGTTAAAACTAGAACTATGTCTCATTTAATTCTGCAATCGCCGACCCTCAGCAACGGTTGGGTTGAAAAAATTGCCGCCCTAGTCAGCGGGGAGGGCGTACAAGAGCTGGGGCCGACTGTCGTGCGGGTGCTCGGTGCGGACCCCGACATGCGGGCAGAAGTGCAGGCCGAATGCCATAAGGCGCGTGTGGATTTTGCCTTCCTACCGGAAATCCACAAGCTGCGTGAGTGCAAACTGCTGGCTATGGATATGGATTCCACACTGATCAATATTGAGTGCATTGACGAGATCGCGGCCGCAGTGGGGCGCAAGGCCGAGGTTGCCGCCATTACCGAGGCGGCTATGCGGGGTGAGATCACGGATTTTTCAGAAAGCTTAATCCGTCGGGTGAACTTGCTGAAAGGTGTACCCGAGTCGGCTTTATTGCAGGTCTACGAGCAACGTTTGCAACTGAATCCGGGCGCAGAGCGCTTAGTGAGCACCGCTAAAAAGCACGGCGTCTACACCTTGTTGGTGTCGGGTGGTTTTACTTTCTTCACCCAGCGCTTGCAAGAGCGTTTGGGCTTGGATGAAACCCACGCCAACACCCTAGAGGTAGCGGATGGGAAGCTCACCGGCCGTGTGCTGGGCGATATTGTGGACGCACAAGCTAAGGCCGATCATGTGGCACGCATTGCCGCCGAGCAGCATGCCACGCCTGAGCAAATCATTGCCGTGGGCGACGGTGCCAACGATCTAAAGATGTTGGCTCATGCTTATTATTCTGTAGCCTATCGCGCTAAACCTGTGGTACAAGAGCAGGCTCGATATGCACTGAACTACGCCCCGCTGGATGCCATCATTAATTGGTTTCGTCTAAGCTTTTAAGCGCAGCAAGGGCTTAGGAGTGAATTTTCCTAAGCCTTTTTTCTTAACGTGCAAGTGTTTTCAATACCTTTGTCACCTCAGCGATCCGTGTGCTGAGTTTGGTGTTTTCTTTGAAGCTGACGCGCAGGCGTTCTGGCCCTGCAAAGCGAATGTGGGGCTGCTGCTGCACCAACTCAATCAGCTTGATCGGGTCGACGGTGGGCTTGTCGGTAAATTGCAGGTTGGCGTACTCGGTGGTGATGTCCACTTTGATGATGCCCAGCGGCTCGGCTTGAATGCGTAAGCGGTGTGCGGCGAGCAGGTTTTGTGCGGGCTCAGGGAGCAAGCCGTAGCGGTCGATGAGCTCCTCTTGCACCTGTTCTAGGTCGCCTAAGTCCTCCGCATTGGACAGCTTTTTATATAAACCCAAACGCGCGTGCACATCGGGACAGTAATCCGTAGGCAATAGAGCCGAGCTGCGTAAATTCACCTCGCAACCCGCCTTAAAGGGCGACTCCAGATCCGGCTCTTCACCCGCTTTCAGTGCTTTAACGGCTGTATTCAGCATATCGGAGTACAAGGAAAAACCAATTTCTTGAATATTGCCGGATTGCTGCTCACCAAGCACTTCGCCTGCGCCACGAATTTCCAAGTCATTCATGGCAAGGAAAAAGCCCGCGCCCAATTCCTCCATGGCCTGAATGGCCTCTAGGCGCTTTTTCGCGTTGTTGGTGATGGCGTCCTCGCCAGGGGTCAGCAGGTAGGCATAAGCTTGGTGGTGCGAGCGGCCCACGCGCCCACGCAACTGGTGTAACTGCGCCAAGCCCAAGCGATCGGCCCGATGAATCACAATGGTGTTGGCACTGGGCACGTCAATCCCCGTTTCGATAATCGTGGTGCACAACAGCACATTGAAGCGTTTTTGATAAAAGCCCTTCATCACCTCTTCGAGCTCGCGCTCGGGCATTTGCCCATGTGCCACACCAATACGCGCCTCAGGCACCAGTTCGGCTAAACGGGCACGGCGATTTTCAATGGTTTCAACTTCGTTGTGCAAGAAATACACCTGACCACCGCGTTTGAGCTCTCGCAGCAAGGCCTCACGAATGGTGCTGCCGTCTTCACGGCGCACAAAGGTTTTGATGGCCAAACGTCGTTGGGGCGCGGTGGCGATGACAGAAAAATCGCGTATGCCTTCAAGCGACATGCCCAAGGTACGGGGAATGGGGGTGGCGGTGAGTGTGAGCACGTCCACCTCGGCCCGTAAGGCTTTGAGGGCTTCTTTTTGGCGCACACCAAAGCGGTGTTCCTCGTCAATAATGCACAAGCCTAGATTATGGTATTTGACGTTGCTGGACAAAATCTTGTGTGTACCAATCACAATATCCACAGCGCCACGCTCTAAGCCTTCAATGGCCACTTTGGTTTCTTTGGTGGAGCGAAAGCGCGACAGTTCGGCCACTCGAATGGGCCAATCCGCAAAGCGGTCACGGAAGGTTTGCGCGTGCTGCTCAGCCAGTAGGGTAGTGGGGCACAGCAGAGCCACTTGTTTGCCGTTGGCCACCGCAATAAACGCCGCTCGCAGAGCCACTTCGGTTTTACCAAACCCTACATCTCCACAAATCAAGCGATCCATCGGTTGGTTGGAGCGCATATCGTCCAGCACCGCTTCAATGGCGGCCTCTTGGTCAGGTGTAGGCTCAAAGCCAAAGCCTGACGCAAAGGCTTGGTAGTCGGTGAGGGGAATTTTGTATTGATTGCCTTCGCGTAGGGCGCGCTGAGCGTACAAGTCCAACAGCTCGGCAGCGGTATCACGGGCTTGTTTGGCCGCGCGCTTACGAGCTTTTTCCCATTGCCCTGAACCTAGTTGATGCAGCGGGGCGGCTTCAGCATCGTTGCCACTGTAGCGAGAAATTAAATGCAGCTGTGACACGGGCACATAAAGGGTGGCCTCTTTGGCGTATTCAAGGTGCAGCAGCTCGATTGGGCCTTCGCCCAGATCCATTTCGATTAGGCCTTTGTAGCGTCCGATACCGTGCTCGGTGTGCACGACCGGGTCACCTTCGCGCAGTTCTGACAAGTCTCGTACCATGGCCGCCACGTCGGAGGCTTTTTCATGACGACGGCGTCGACGCTGGGTACGAGTTTGGGCGGGGTAAAGATCGTTTTCGGTGAGTACGCTCAAGGCATAGGGCAACACCTGAAAGCCTTGGTAGATTGGGGCAGTAACCAGCGCAAAATTGTCGTCGCTTTGTAGGAAACTGTGTAAGTCCTGATGCGTATGGGGCACAGCCAGCCCAAAATCTTGCAGCATTTGTACTAAGGTTTCGCGACGACCGGCCGAGTCGGCGCACAAGACGGTGCGTTGACTGGGGTCGTCCACCACGGCACGCAAGAGTGCGATGGGGTCGTCAGCACGGCGGGCCACTGCGACATCGGGTGCGGGTAAAAAGTTTTCTGCGGGCAAGTCTGCGCTTAAGTGCAGGCGGGCAAAGTTTCGTATTCCCGTAAACAGTTCACTTTCATTTAAAAAGAGCTGATGAGGCGTCAGTACGGGGCGCTCACGGTCGCCTTTAAGAAAGTTGTAGCGCTCGGCGGTTTCTTTGTGAAATTCCTCGATGGCGTTGCTGATGTCACCATGGGTGATGCATACGGTCGCCTTGGGTAAATACTCGAATAAGGTGGCGGTGTGCTCAAAAAACAGCGGTAAATAATACTCCACCCCAGCAAAGGCAATGCCATTGCCGATATCCTTATAAGGCAGCGCACGGGAAGGGTCACCTTCGAAGACTTCACGGAAACGACTACGAAAGTGGTTGCGAGCGTCTTCATCCATAGGAAATTCACGCCCCGGCAGTAGCTTGACCTCTTTGACGGGGTATAGGCTACGCTGCGTTTCCACGTTAAAGGCGCGGATGGACTCAATTTCATTGTCAAACAAATCCAGCCGATAGGGCAGGGCTGAGCCCATGGGGAAGATATCCACCAACCCGCCACGGATACAAAATTCGCCTGGGGCGGTGACTTGGGTGACCGCGTTGTAATTAGCCAGCAGCATTTGCTCACGGAACTGCTTTTCATCTAAGGTGTGGCCTTGTTGAAACTCAAAGGTATACGCAGCTAGGAAGGAAGGCGGTGCCAAGCGGTACAATGCCGTAGTGACCGGAATGGTCAGTACATCCAGTTGCTCATGCAGCAGGTCGTTCATGGCCTGCAGGCGTGTGGAGATTAAGTCCTCGTGGGGCGAGAACCCATCGTAGGGCAAGGTTTCCCAATCTGGAAATTGCCGGATACGCAGTTCAGGATCAAAAATTGCCACTTCGTCCGCCAATCGAGACGCATCCAAGGGGTTAGCACACAGCACCACCAGTAATTGCTGGCTTTTTCGTGCTAAAGCGGCCAGTAGCCACGCATCGCCTGAGCCGGGAGGCAAAGGGTGGTTGTAGCGTTGGCCGACTTTGAGCGCGTGCAACAAGGTGTCGGTATCGGGTAAGGCCAAAGGAGTCGAGGAAGTGGAAGCAGTCAGCGTAGTCATCAGCAACGAATGAGAATTATGGAACCAAAAATCATAGCAATAGTGCCCGCGGCCGGTGTAGGGCTTCGCGCACAAACGAATCCAGAGGGCCGAGCTCGCTCTGTGCCTAAGCAGTATCAGCCCATAGGGGGCGACGCCATGCTGAGGCGTAGTGTGCAAGCGCTGCTGCACGAGCCGCGTATCCACCAAGTCCGCGTAATTGTGAGCCCCACCGATACCTGGGCCGCCGCGTGCCTGGCGGATCTGCCCCGTACGGTTTGGCGAGACTGTGGCGGAGCCACGCGTGCCGATACCGTGCGTCAAGGCTTAGCGGATGCTCAGCTTTCTGACCAAGACTGGGTGCTGGTACACGATGCCGCACGCCCAGGCCTGCCCTTGGCCGACCTTCAGCGCTTGTTGGAGACCTGCTTGGCACAACAGCAAGGGGGCTTGTTGGCGTTGCCGGTCGCCGATACGGTGAAACAGCAAGATCATCATACCCCAAGCCGCGTTGCCAAAACGATTGATCGCGAAGGCTTATGGTTGGCGCAAACGCCTCAGTGTTTTCCGGCATCGTTATTGCAACAAGCTCTACAGCATTGTGTGGAGCAGGATATCCCCACTACAGACGAGGCGTCAGCGGTTGAAACCTTAGGTCATACCCCCTTATTAGTTCGGGGCTCAATGCGCAATTTTAAAGTAACATGGCCCGAAGATTTTTTACTGATGGAAAAATGGTTAGCGTTATGAATTTACGAATTGGACAAGGCTTTGATGTGCACGCGCTTGTGACCGGGCGAGCTCTGATTATTGGTGGCGTCACGATTCCTCATACCCATGGTTTAGACGGGCATTCGGATGCGGATGTATTGCTGCATGCGCTGACCGATGCGGTGTTGGGCGCAGCGGCACTGGGGGATATTGGGCGCTTATTTCCCGATACCGACCCCCGCTACAAAGGGGCAGACAGCCGTGTGTTGTTGCGTGAGGCCTATGCACAGGTGCAAGCGGCAGGCTGGCAGGTGGTGAATGTGGACGCTACCGTTCATGCCCAAGCGCCTAAAATCGGCCCTCATGCGTCCGCGATGGTGGCGAATATTGCGGCCGATTTGCAGTTAGAAAGCACCTGCGTCAACATTAAGGCTAAAACCAACGAGCATTTGGGCTATTTGGGGCGCAAAGAGGGCATCGCGGCCAATGTGGTGGTGCTGCTTCGTGCTGCCCACGGCTAAGATCGTTTGGTTGCAGTTTTATCGGCAACGGCTTTTTTGCGGTATTTCGGTAAGCTAATGCGTGCAGTCAGCCCACCACCGGGTGGCGAAATCAGCTCAAGCTTGCCATCAATATGACCCAGCAAGCGCTCAACAATCGACAAGCCTAAGCCCGCGCCGCTTACCCCAGTACGTGCGGAC
>DWUQ01000005.1 GCA_019120675.1 Candidatus Paenalcaligenes intestinipullorum
ACCACTTTACACACCTTGATGAAAGTGGAAACCCACAACCATCCTACCGCGATTGCGCCCTTTCCCGGTGCATCCACGGGCTCAGGTGGAGAAATTCGTGACGAAGGCGCGACTGGGCGTGGTTCGCGCCCCAAAGCAGGGTTAACCGGTTATACCGTATCGAATTTACGCTTTGCGGAGCATCCCGAACCTTGGGAAAGCGATCATCATGGCACCTGCCATCGCATTGCGACCCCCTTAGACATCATGATCGACGGCCCCTTAGGTGGGGCGGCTTTTAATAATGAATTTGGTCGGGCCAACTTAACTGGCTATTTCCGCACCTACGAACAGACCGCCGGGGGCAAACGTTGGGGCTACCATAAGCCCATTATGATTGCAGGCGGTTTAGGGGCTATTGATGCTCGTTTAACCCATAAAGATCCTTTGCCCGTTGGGGCTCTATTGTTGCAAATTGGTGGGCCAGGTATGCGCATCGGCATGGGGGGCGGCGCCGCCTCCAGCATGAGCTCTGGTGTGAATCTAGCCGAGTTGGACTTTGATTCGGTTCAGCGCGGTAACCCTGAAATGCAGCGTCGTGCCCAAGAGGTCATCGACCGCTGCTGGCAGCAGGGCGACCACAACCCCATTATTGCGATTCACGATGTGGGAGCAGGGGGGTTGTCCAATGCGTTTCCCGAGCTGGTCAACGATGCTGAGCGTGGCGCAATTTTCGACTTAGCGCATGTGGCGCTCGAAGAAAGTGGCCTCTCCCCAGCAGAAATCTGGAGTAATGAATCCCAAGAGCGGTATGTTTTAGCCATTGCGCCCGAGGATTTGGAGCGCTTTGTGGCCATTGCCGAGCGTGAGCGTTGCCCGTGGGCGGTCATTGGTGTGGCCACCGAAGAGCGTCAACTCCGCGTGACCTTTGGTGAGGGTCTACCCGGCTTCGAAGACACCCAAGAGCCAGAGGGCCCACGACCGGTGGATGTGCCCATGGACGTGATCTTGGGTAAAACCCCACGCATGGTGCGCGATGTGGCGCACGCTGAGCCCATCCAAGAGCCTTTAGATTTGGTCGGCATTGAGCTTTCCGAGGCGGTTGACCGCGTCTTGCGTCACCCAACGGTGGCCAATAAAAACTTCCTCATTACCATCGGTGACCGCACGGTCGGTGGCCTGTGCAGTCGCGACCAGTTGGTCGGCCCGTGGCAAGTGCCCGTCGCCGATTGCGCGGTCACCTTGGCTGATTTTGAAGGCGTACGGGGCGAAGCGATGGCGATGGGCGAACGCACCCCACTGGCGGTGCTCAATGCGCCCGCATCGGGTCGCATGGCCGTTACCGAGGCCCTGACCAATCTAATCGCCGCCGATGTGCCCTCCATGCACGACATCAAGCTTTCTGCCAATTGGATGGCGGCGTGTGGCGTCGAAGGCCAAGACGCGGCGCTCTTTGCTACCGTCGAAGCGGTCAGCCAATGGTGTCAAGAGCTGGAGTTGGCGATTCCCGTGGGCAAGGATTCTTTGTCCATGCGTACGGCGTGGGAGCAAGACGGCCAAGAAATTGATGTGGTCGCACCCGTATCGTTAATCGTGACGGCCTTTGGTCAGGTCGGGGATGTCCGTAAAACCTTAACCCCACAGCTGCGTACCGATTTTGAAAGCTGCTTGATGCTGATCGACTTAGGGTTGGGGCAGCAACGTATGGGCGCGTCCATGTTGGCTCAGGTCTTTAACCAAGTGGGTACCGACGTACCGGATATGCAGGATGCGACACTGCTTACCGCGTTCCTCAAAGAAATTCGTGCCTTAGCGGACGAAGGCTATATTCACGCTTATCACGACCGTTCGGATGGCGGCTTACTGGCCGCGGCAGCGGAGATGGCCTTTGCCAGCCAGGTCGGTTTAAGCTTAAACATCGATATGCTCACCATTGATGCGCACGCCGCCGATTGGGGCGACTACAAAATTCGGCCCGAGCAAGTCGCAGTGCAGCGTGATGAGCTGACCTTAAAAGCACTGTTTAACGAAGAGGCGGGGGCCCTGATTCAAGTGGCTCAAGCCGATCGCGATACTGTGATGCAGCGTTTACGCGCGGTGGGGCTATCGGCCTACACCCATGTGGTGGGCAGCCCCAACACGTCGGATACGCTGGAAATTTACCGCGATGGCACCTGCATCTATACTGCGCCTCGTGCTCAACTTGCCAAACAGTGGAGCGAAGTCACACGACGCATCATGCAGCAACGCGACAACCCTGCCAGCGCCGAAGCCGAATACGCTCTGTGGGACGACACCACGAACCCTGGCATTTCGCCCGTTACGTCAATCAATCCTCAGCAAAACCTCTCTGCCCCCTACATTGCGCACGGCGCACGGCCACGCGTCGCAGTTATGCGCGAGCAAGGCTGCAACAGCCAAGTGGAAATGGCTTGGGCCTTTGATACCGCAGGCTTCGAAGTGGTGGATCTGCCCATGACAGACCTACTCGAAGGGCGTACCCGTCTGGAGGGCTTAGTTGGGCTTGTCGCAGCAGGCGGCTTTAGTTATGGCGACGTATTGGGTGCTGGCGAAGGCTGGGCGCGTACCATCCGTTTTAATGCCTTGCTGCACGATCAGTTTGCGGAGTTTTTCCAGCGCAACGACACCTTTGCGCTCGGGGTGTGTAATGGTTGCCAAATGATGGCGGCTTTAGCGCCCTTAATTCCGGGTGCTGAAGCGTGGCCCCGCTTTACACGAAACGTATCCGAAAAATACGAAGCCCGTCTCAGCACCGTCGAGATTGCTGATTCCCCCTCTTTATTCTTTAAAGGTTTAGCCGGCTCACGTTTACCAATTGTGGTGTCTCATGGGGAAGGCTACGCAAATTTCGAACGCCAAGGCGATGCCCAACAGGTACTCAGTGTTGCCAATTACGTCGATAACCGAGGGGTCATCACCGAACAGTATCCTTACAATCCCAACGGTAGCCCGAACGGTTTAGCTGGTGCCACCACGGCCGATGGTCGCTTTACCATCCTCATGCCTCATCCCGAGCGGGTCACGCGTAATGTGATGCTTTCTTGGGCGCCTGAGCGCTGGAGCGACACCGATACCGGTGGTGCCGACACCACACATGGCGGCTACACACCTTGGATGCGTTTGTTTCAAAATGCACGGGTCTGGATTGACTAGCGCGAAATCCGTATAATCTTGCTTTGGACGGAGTAAATACCATGCGTCTCGTATCTCAAGCACTTACCTTCGACGATGTGTTGTTGGTACCTGCCTACTCAGAAGTTTTACCTCGCGACACCTCCTTGGTGTCCCAGTTCACCCGCGACATTTCCTTAAATATCCCCCTCGTGTCCGCTGCCATGGATACGGTCACCGAATCGCGGCTAGCGATTGCCATGGCCCAAGAGGGCGGGATTGGCATTATTCACAAAAACCTTTCCGCCGACGCACAAGCGTACGAAGTGGCGCGCGTCAAGCGTCACGAGTTCGGGATTGTGCTTGATCCGATCACCGTTACCCCCACCATGACCGTACGAGATGCCATCGACTTGCAACGCCAACATGGTTTTTCAGGCTTGCCCGTACTCGAAGGCGACCAGTTGGTGGGTATCGTCACCAACCGCGACCTACGTTTCGAAGACCGTCTTGACTTGCCCATTCGTGAAGTCATGACGCCCAAAGAGCGCCTCGTCACCATGCACGAAGGGGCGACCCTAGACGAAGCCCAAGCGCTCATGCACAAGCATCGCTTAGAGCGGGTTCTCATTGTCAACGACAACTTCCAGCTGCGTGGTTTAGCGACCGTCAAAGACATCGTTAAAAACACCACGCACCCCAACGCCTCCAAGGACGCACACGGCCAATTGCGCGTGGGTGCCGCGGTGGGTGTTGGCGGTGACACCGAAGAGCGCGTCGCCAAGCTGGCGAAAGCTGGCGTGGACGCCATCGTGGTGGATACGGCACACGGCCACACCAAAGGTGTGATCGATCGCGTACGTTGGATCAAACAGCATTACCCGCACATCCAAGTCATCGGCGGCAACATTGCCACCGGTGCCGCTGCCAAAGCGTTGGTCGAAGCGGGCGCGGATGCGGTCAAGGTCGGGATCGGTCCCGGCTCCATTTGCACCACCCGTGTTATTGCAGGAGTAGGGGTACCACAAATATTTGCGATTGCTGATGTGGCTAAGGCCCTCGAAGGCACGGGTGTGCCCTTTATTGCTGATGGCGGTATTCGTTTCTCTGGTGACGTCGCCAAAGCCCTAGCAGCCGGTGCCTCCACCTGCATGATGGGCGGTATGTTTGCCGGTACCGAAGAAGCGCCAGGTGAAGTTGTGTTGTTCCAAGGTCGTTCTTACAAGTCCTACCGCGGTATGGGCAGTGTGGGGGCCATGGCCGCCGGCTCCGCGGACCGTTACTTCCAAGACTCCGCTGACAACACCGACAAGCTGGTTCCCGAAGGCATTGAAGGCCGCGTGCCCTACAAAGGCAGCGTGATTGCCATCTTGCACCAACTCACCGGCGGCATTCGTGCCTCGTTGGGCTATTGTGGTTGTGCTTCCATTCCTGAGTTCCACGACAAAGCAGAGTTTGTCCAAATTACTGCTGCGGGCGTGCGGGAATCCCACGTGCACGACGTACAAATCACCAAAGAAGCCCCTAACTATCGCGCCGACTAAGGCCTTTATCACTCGCAAACTTAGCAACTACCATGCACCACCAACGCATTCTTATTCTTGATTACGGTTCACAAGTCACCCAACTCATCGCACGACGCGTGCGTGAGGCGGGGGCCTACTGCGAAATCCACCCTGGCGATGTGAGCGATGACTTTCTGCGCGAGCAGCAGGATTTACGCGGTATTATCCTTTCCGGCAGCCACGCCTCGGCCTACGATGACGAGGCCATCAAAGTGCCTGCCGCCGTATTTGAGTTAGGCGTACCGGTGTTGGGTATTTGCTATGGCATGCAAGCGATGGCCTTGCAACTGGGTGGCAGCATCGAAGGCTCGGACCAACGCGAATTCGGTTACGCCGAAGTCCGCGCTCACGGCCATACCGAGCTGCTGCGCGACATCCAAGACTTCGCCACCCCCGAAGGCCATGGCATGC
>DWUQ01000044.1 GCA_019120675.1 Candidatus Paenalcaligenes intestinipullorum
ACCAAACAGTCGTGGATAACGTGATTCACGAGTTGGTAGATGAGCTGACGCACACGACGGAGTATGAACAGCGCCGCCAAGCGGTGCGTGAGTTCAATGCGAACAGCCCCGTGTTGAAAAAAGGTCTGGCCCTTACGCCAGTAAAATTCGGCATTTCCTTTAATATCCCTGCGTTTAACCAAGCCGGTGCGTTGGTACACGTCTATCGGGATGGCTCTGTATTGGTCAACCATGGTGGTACTGAGATGGGCCAAGGGCTGAATACGAAAGTTGCGCAAGTGGTGGCGCATCAGTTCGGCTTAGACTTAAACGCAGTACGCTCTACCGCCACCGACACCACTAAAATTGCCAACACTTCCGCTACGGCCGCGTCCACCGGTACCGATCTTAACGGTATGGCCGCCCAAGATGCGGCTGAACAAATTCGCGCACGCCTAGCAAACATGCTTGCTGAAAAGTTTAAAGTGCCTGCTGAGGACGTGGTTTTTGCAAACAACCAAGTTGTTTGTGGTGAGCACACCTTTAGCTTTGCGGAAGTGGCCGAATTTGGCTATCAATCTCGCGTGCAGCTCTGGTCAGACGGCTACTACGCGACCCCAGGCTTACACTGGGACCCAGCCACCATGACAGGTAACCCCTTTTACTACTTCTCGTACGGGGCTGCCGTATCCGAAGTCGTGATTGATACGCTATCGGGCGAATGGGCATTAATCCGTGCAGATGCCTTACACGATGTGGGCGCCTCCCTCAATCCAGCCATTGATGTCGGCCAAGTAGAAGGTGCCTTTATTCAAGGAATGGGTTGGCTAACACTCGAAGAGCTGTGGTGGAACAAAGAGGGGCGTCTCATGACGCATGCCCCCTCCACCTACAAGGTGCCCGCCATTACGGATTGCCCAACGCAGTTTAACGTCAAACTCTTTAATAACCGTAATGTTAAAGAAACGATCCACCGCTCCAAAGCAGTGGGTGAGCCCCCTCTTTTACTGCCGTTTAGTGTGTTTAATGCGCTACGGGATGCGGTCGCCAGTGTCAGCGATTACCAGCACCAGCCTCAACTGGATGCGCCCGCGACACCTGAGGCAATTTTATTTGCCGTACAAGATCAGCACGACTCACAAAGTAGGTAACGACTATGGCTGCTTTAATACGTCAAGCTCGACAGCTTTTGGATGAAGGCGAAAGTGTGGTGATGGTTACGGTGGCGGAAGCCAAGGGCTCCACACCACGCGAAGTGGGCACCCGCATGTTGTTTACCGCGGACCGCCAATGGCAAACCATTGGCGGCGGCCACTTAGAGTGGAAGGCAGCTAAGCTTGCCCGAGAGCTGATTGCGAGCACGGCACCCTTAGTATCCGAACGACGTATTGAGCACTTTCCTTTAGGACCGGCCCTGGCTCAATGCTGCGGAGGCTATGTGACCTTAGTGTTTGAACACCTAGGGACCCGTGACCTGCCGTGGCTTGAGGAGCTGGCCGCTGTGTTGCAGCGCGGCCAAAGCGCCCAACGACGCGTTGGCTTTGGCGAAGCTATGGATAAGGATGTGCATTTGGATATTGAGGTAACTCATGCACACTCCGGACTCAGTGAGCACGAAAGCGAATTAGGCACGTGGTTCATTGACCATATCGCTCCGCCCAAAATGCAAATTATGCTCTTCGGCGCAGGGCATGTCGGTAAAGCACTGGTGCAAATTTTAGGCGGTATTCATTGTCAGGTGACTTGGGTGGATGAGCGCGAAAGCGAGTTCCCAAACGAGTTACCTCATAATGTCTCTACCTTTATCACCGACTTCCCCGAAGAGGCCGTTGAGCTGGCTAAACCCGAGACGTATTTTTTAGTGATGACTCATCGGCATGATTTGGACTTACAGCTTTGCATGCGCATTCTGGATCGCAACGACTTTAGCTATGCCGGGGTGATTGGCTCGTTAACCAAAAAGGCCAAATTCGAAAAACGCCTCCAACAACGTGGCTTTACCGAAATCCAGCGTCAGCGTTTGACTTGCCCCATTGGTATTGGTGGCATCAGCCGCAAAGAACCTATGGCCATTGCCGTGTCCATTGCAGCTGAGTTATTGCGCTTAAACGAACAGCAGCCTAGTTTATCGACTCCCCAGACATTGACGGCAACCTTGGGGTCAAGCTATTAAGTAGCTGGCCCATGTCTATTGCTTAGAAGGCTTGATTATGACGACGTATACGGCTTATCGCGCTCAGCTTTTGTATTTTACGGGCGCCCCTAACTTAACGCTACAATCCCACGAAACTGACCCCAATGTGCATTTTCATGCCGATGGCTTGATTGTGGTCGAAGACGATAAAATTTGTTTTGCAGGCGAATACCAGCAAGGCACTGAGTACTTAGACGAGCGCACTACCCTCGTGGATTGGCGCGACAAGCTGATTACGGCTGGCTTTATTGACAGCCATGTGCACTATCCACAAACCGATATGATTGCGTCGCCCGCACCGGATTTATTACCTTGGTTAGAGAACTACACCTTTCCAACCGAAGCGGCACTCAATGACTACGACCATGCCAAAGACGTCAGCGAGTTTTTTATTCAAGAACTGCTGCGCCAAGGCACCACAACGGCCATGGTGTACTGCACTTCACATAAAAATTCGGTTGAGGCTTTTTTTGAAACCAGTCATGCCCAGAACCTACGGATGATCGCTGGAAAGGTCTTGATGGATCAAAACTGCCCAGAAGCCATTCGTGATACCGCTCAGGGTGGGATTGCCGACAGCGAAAACTTACTGCAAAAGTGGCATGGTACTGGCCGCCAACTATACGCCCTTACCCCACGCTTTGCGCCCACCTCCAGTCGCGAGCAGCTGGATGGCTGCGCACAGCTGGCCAAGCAGTATTCTGATATTTATATCCAAACCCACGTGGCCGAAAGCAAGGCTGAAATTGCTTGGGTGCATAGCTTATTTCCTGAGCACAACAGCTACCTAGACATTTATGATCACTATGGCTTACTGCGGCCTAAAGCGGTCTACGGGCATTGCATTTGGTTTGATGAGCGCGACCGTGCTCGTATGCGTGACACGCAATCTGTGGCGGCCCACTGTCCGACCTCTAATTTTTTCTTAGGCAGTGGTTTGTTTAGCGCCAAAGAAGCAGAAGCAGCAGATATGCTGTACAGCTTAGCCACAGACGTGGGCGCTGGCACTTCTTTTTCGCTTTTGGCAACAATGAATGAAGCCTACAAAGTAGCACGCTTGCAGCAGCATTATTTGCCAGCTTTACAGATGTTTTATCTCTGTACTTACGGTTCGGCCAAAGCGTTGCAACTCGAACATCAAATTGGCACGCTCTTGCCCGGCCATGAAGCGGACTTTGTGGTGTTAGACCCCCGTGCGACGCCTTTGTTGGCTCGTCGCGCTGAACACTATAACAGCCTTGAGGAAATGCTCTTTGGCTTGGCTATGCTTGGCGACGATCGTGCGGTCTACGCCACGGTCGCAGGCGGTAAAGTCGTGCACCAACGTTCCCCACACCAAACACGCTAAGCCGTCCTAACCCTTCGTAGCTCTATCCCTAAGGAGGTAATAACCTCCTTGCCACAAAAAAGCCCCCTCTCGAAACCAAGATAAAAGTGCGTGACCCTACAAACGCATCTTGGGTTTAAAGAGGGGGCAATTTATTTGGCCATCTGTTTGGATTATCGTACGTTATATGCCCACAACCGAATTGCTCTACCTTCCTGTATAAGGAGAGTGGTACAGATTCGCTGCCTTGGGCTAACCCAAACCTATAGCCTAGACTGTTTTAGCCATGATTAAACGCAAACTGATCGTCCTGCCAGTCCACTGCTACGATATCCTTGTCGGCAAATTTGCCTTCTAGAATAAGCTTAGCGACTGGATTTTCAATGGTTTGCTGAATGGCGCGCTTCAGCGGTCGGGCTCCAAATAGGGGGTCAAAGCCGACTTTGCTAATTTCGGCCAATGCTGCATCGGATACCTTCAGCTCCATATCTCGCTCCGCCAACCGTTGTGCCAAGCGTTGCAGCTGGATCTTGGCAATGGCTTGAATCTGCGCTTCGCCCAAAGCGTGGAAGACCACCACCTCGTCGATACGGTTTAAAAACTCGGGTCGGAATGCGGTTTTCACCTCCTCCCATACTACCGCTTTGATGCGCTCATAGGGTTGATCAGCCATTTCCTGAATGTGATGCGCCCCTAAATTAGAGGTCATAATCACAACCGTATTACGGAAGTCCACGGTGCGGCCTTGACCATCGGTTAAGCGTCCATCGTCCAACACCTGTAGCAGCACGTTAAACACATCTGGATGCGCTTTTTCCACCTCATCCAGCAAAATAACGCTGTAGGGCTTGCGACGTACGGCTTCGGTGAGATAGCCGCCCTGCTCATAGCCCACATAACCGGGAGGCGCACCAATCAGACGCGCGACCGAGTGCTTTTCCATAAACTCCGACATATCAATACGAATTAGATGCTCCTCGGAGTCAAATAAAAAGCCTGCCAGTGCTTTGGTGAGCTCCGTTTTCCCAACCCCAGTTGGCCCTAAAAACAAGAACGAGCCATAAGGGCGATCTGGATCGGATAAGCCCGCACGAGAACGTCGAATCGCATCAGCCACCAACGTAACGGCTTCGTCTTGACCGACCACTCGTTTTTCAAGATGCTGCTCCATTTGCAGCAGCTTCTCACGCTCACCTTGCATCATACGCGCGACCGGAATACCGGTGGCACGCGACACCACTTCGGCAATTTCTTCCGTACCCACTTCGGTGCGTAATAACCGAGGCTTGGCTTGATCCGCTTGATGTTGCGACTGCTCAGCCGTGGCCAACCGCCCCTCAAGTTCGGGTAATTTGCCGTATTGCAGCTCAGCTAGTTTGTCATACTGACCTTTACGCTGGGCTTCGGCCATTTCTGCACGAAGTTGCTCTATTTCCTCTTTAATGGATTGAGTGCCTTGCACCGCCGCTTTTTCGGCCTTCCAGATTTCTTCGTAGTCGTTGTATTCGCGTTCGAGACGAGTGAGCTCCTCCTCGATGACCGCTAAACGACGCTGTGAGGCCTCATCGTTTTCTTTGCGCACCGCCTCGCGTTCGATTTTGAGCTGAATCATACGACGATCAAGGCGATCCATGACCTCAGGCTTCGAATCGATTTCCATACGAATGCGTGCCGCGGCTTCGTCAATTAGGTCAATGGCCTTGTCCGGTAGAAAGCGATCGGTAATATAGCGGTTAGACAGTTCGGCCGCCGCGACAATAGCGGGATCGGTAATTGCGACCCCATGGTGCAGCTCGTAACGCTCTTGGAGGCCCCGCAAAATAGCAATGGTGGACTCCACATCGGGCTCATCAACCAGCACTTTTTGGAAACGGCGCTCGAGCGCGGCGTCTTTTTCAATGTACTGACGATACTCATCAAGCGTAGTCGCCCCAATACAATGCAATTCACCACGAGCCAGAGCGGGTTTGAGCATATTGCCTGCGTCCATAGCGCCTTCGGCTTTGCCTGCTCCGACCATAGTGTGGATTTCGTCAATAAATAAGATGGTTTTGCCGGCGTCTTGGGAGAGCTCTTTCAGTACCGCTTTCAGCCGCTCTTCGAATTCGCCTCGATACTTAGCACCCGCTAATAACGCTGCCAAATCCAAAACGAGTACGCGTTTATTCTTAAGATTCTCAGGTACTTCATTATTGACAATACGCTGTGCTAAACCCTCGACAATCGCGGTTTTGCCCACGCCCGGCTCCCCAATTAATACGGGGTTGTTTTTTGTGCGGCGCTGGAGAATTTGGATGGAACGACGGATTTCATCGTCACGACCAATGACCGGATCAAGCTTGCCTAAACGCGCACGCTCGGTTAAGTCGGTGGTGTATTTCGATAAGGCTTCGCGATTCCCTTCGGCATCAGCCTCATCCACATTGCTGCCACCACGCACGGCGTCAATAGCGGCTAATAGACTTTGCTCGTTTAAGCCCGATTCACGCAATAAACGACCTGCCTCACCCTTGTCGCGGCTCAAGACCAATAAAAACAACTCACTGGCAATATAGGTATCACCGCGAGTCGTGGCTTCCTTTTCAGTATGAGCCAGAGCACTCTGCAGCTCACGGCTAACTTGTAAATTGACCTCGTTCGCTTGCACTTGAGGCAAGGCCTCAACGGCTTGGTTAACCAAACCTTGCAAACGAGGAACGGCCACCCCAGCGCGAGCCAACAAGCTGCCAGCGCCCGAATCTGTATCCGCCAGTAGCGCAGCTAAGACATGGATGGGCTCTAAGTAAGGATGATGATTTTGTAAGGCTAGACTTTGGGCATCCGCCAAAGCCTGTTGAAACTTTGTCGTTAACTTATCAATACGCATAGTGTTTTAACCTGTGAATGAAGTGCTGCTCGCAGCAGCCCTTAAATAATCGAGACTACCTTGTAGATAGGGACTTTTATTTAAAAGTCAAGACCTATCTAGCTAAACCACACACTGCTTAGATGCATGCTACCCAAGTTTCCAGCCCACCTCCATCTCATGGCGGCTTCACTCAAGCTTAAATATGGGTGCCTTTCTACTATAAGCACAATCTTGCAAGCTTTCCAATGCTATAAAGTAGATTTTCCCTCATTGTTTTCAAGGCATACCAAGCAGACTAGGCTAAATGCGTTAAAATAGAAATGGACTAGTGAAAGCTAAATTCGCCTCTTAGGACGCGGTATATTATTTAGCTGTGCGCTTCGCTGCTCACCAGTTTCATTTATCGTCTGGAGTCGCTACTTTCCATGCACAAACGTATTGCCCTTGCTTCCGATGCCATGCGCTGCTCTACCTGCATGCTCAACGAGATTTGCCTACCCTTGGGTATGCCCAACCAAGACCTATCCAAACTGGATGAACTGGTCAAGGAACGCATTCGCTTACTCAAAGGCCAAGCGCTCTTCCATCTCGAAGACGAGGTCGACGCCATTTATGCATTGCGCACAGGGTGCATCAAGGCTCAGCTCGAAGACGCTTCTGGCCAAGTGCAAATAACTGGGTTTCTTTTACCTGGTGAAATTATTGGCATGGATGGGCTACTGCACAATCGGCATGTCTCTCACGCAATTGCTCTCGAGGACAGCGAGGTCTGCGTGATGCGACTCGACGACCTAGATCGGATTTCGGCGACCGTACCCGCTTTACAGCAACAGTTGCGTCGCCTAATGAGCAAAGAGATTAACCGTGCTCATACCCTCATGATGAACTTAGGGTCGTTGCGTTCTGAACAACGCTTGGCAGCCTTTCTAATTAATATGTCGCAGCGTTTAGCGACCTTAGGGTACTCGCCTTACGAGTTTATTTTGCGCATGAGCCGCGAAGAAATCGGTAACTTCTTGGGCCTAACGCTCGAGACGGTTAGCCGATTGTTTTCGCGCTTCGCTCGCGAAGGGCTGCTTAAAATTCAGCAGCGTGAAGTATTATTACTGGATCTGGATGCCTTGTACCAATTAGCGGGCGTTGAGCCTTTAGACTAAACGTTTTACGCCATAATAGTAGCGTGATGCGTGTGCGCTCAAAAACGATCCAAATCAACTGGATCATATACCTTCGCTAAACGTGTTGCCAGCCATACACTGGCCGAGCTGCATAAAGCAAACAACGCCCAAAACAAGAAAAAACACAACGTATACACGGGCTGTCGGCTGGTCAACTGCGCACCATGCAATGAGAGCTCCAGAGGATCTACAAAAGCAAACACCACAGCGCTCATTACACCAGCCATAATAAAAGAAGGCCACAAAATGGACATCAGTGCGCGTTTACTCATGGGTACTCCTATTTTTCTTTGGACGAAGTAGATTCTGACTTGGCAGGCTTTGTGACCACTAAGCCTTGTTTAACGCCACCGTCATCAATGTTTTCGTTCCCATAGTGCTGAAAAGCTAATGAAATAGTGATCACGCAACCTACGATAGCCAGAAAAGGTCCCGCCATTAAAATCCACGGCCAAGGCTGTTTGTACCAGGGCCCATCGTCGCGATCAGAATGATTGGCATTTGCCATAAAATATCCTTTGCTTTAGGTAGGAAACAATAGGACTGTGATGTAGCACAGCCCTACCCTTAATTAGTAAGGCACATAAAAGTTGGTTTTTTCTACAACTTTTTGGCCATTTGGGTCCACATCCCCAGCAGGGGTAAGCGGCGTTGCCGTAACTATGACATCGTGCATACCTTGTGATAGTTGTGCATCAACAGGGATACGAATATAGACCGGAACCAACTCGTTGGAGATGGCCGGGATATCAATTTCGTCCTTGCTGGTGTCGGTAGTGGTAATCGTCACATAGGGTAAGCCATCGACATCAAGCTTGATCTTGGCTGGACGCTCGGCCGAGTTCATCAGCTGTAGACGATAAATATTTTCAAAATAACCGCCCGGTATTTCGCGCCCTAGCACACCCCGATCTTGGATGATATCCATACGAATACTGTTGCGTGATACTAAGGAATAAAACGCTGCGACAGTGATCACACTAAGGATCAGTATATACACAATAATACGTGGCCGCATTAGACGTTGACGTGCCTCGGGTTGCGTTAAACGCTCCGTAATAGCGTGGCCAGAGGTATAACGAATCAAACCACGTGGGTAATCCATTTTGTCCATGACTTGGTCACAGACGTCCACACAGGCCCCACAGCCAATACACATGTATTGCAGACCCTCACGGATATCAATACCGGTCGGACAGACCTGCACACAAAGGCTACAGTTCACACAATCGCCTAAGCCAGCTTCTTTGTGATCAATTTTGCGGGAGCGCCCTCCTCGAGGCTCACCGCGCACGTGGTCGTAGCTAACAACAAAGGTGTCATCGTCCACCATCACGCTTTGGAAGCGAGCATACGGACACATGTACTTACAGACAGACTCGCGCAAGAAACCGGCATTGCCCCAAGTGGCAAAGGCATAGAAGAACAGCCAGAACCACTGCCATGGCCCTAAAGATAGGGTAATGATGGCAGTGCCGAGTTCGCGTATGGGTGCAAAATAGCCAATAAAGCTAAAGCCAGTCCACAGCGCAATCAAGACCCATAAGGTATGCTTCGTGGCTTTAAGGCGGAATTTTTTGGCGGACCAAGGGGCTTCGTCAAGACGAATACGCGCAACGCGATCACCCTCGACTTTGCGCTCGATCCACATGAATATTTCGGTATAGACGGTCTGGGGACAGGCGTAGCCACAGAATAAACGACCGGCTATCGCGGTAAATAAAAACAGGGAAAAAGCAGAAATAATCAGCAAGACCGCTAAATAAATAACGTCTTGGGGCCAAAGCACCATGCCAAACAAATAGAATTTGCGAGCACCTAAATCAAAGAGAACGGCCTGACGACCATTCCACTGCAACCACGGCAAACCATAGAAAATGATCTGCGTGAAATACACCATAATAATTCGCCAGTTGGCGAAGATCCCCGTAACAGAACGGGGATAGATCTTGCTGCGTACATCGGAAATTGCTTTCTCAACTTGAGGAGATGCACCCCGTTGTGCCTTTTTGGGCGGTACAGGTGGACGCCACTCAGGAACCGGTTCAGCAGATGGTGTATCTGTGGTTTGGCGGGGAGCATCATCGCTCATGTTGAGACCTCGTTTGTTGATGTACTAATGCTTAATTTTGGGGCACGTTGCTTAAGCCCCATACCCAACCGGCTAACAAACGAATTTGCTCTTCGGTAAGGCGTTTTTTCTGGGCTGGCATCTGGTTATTGTGACCATTCAGAATACCGTCCACGATAATGGCTTCGGAGCTACCGTATAGCCACACCCCATCGGTAAGATTCGGTGCGCCTAGTGCTTGATTACCTTTTGCATCGGCACCGTGACACGCGATACATGTGGTACCAAAACGCTCTTTACCCACTGCAACGCGTGCAGGGTCGTGGGCAAGGTTGTTTAGGGAGCGAATGTATTGCGCAATATCAGAGGCGTCAGCCGGTGACATTGAATCACGGTGCGGCGGCATAATACCGTGACGTCCATTAGTAATACTATAAAGGATTTGCTCCGGCTCCCCCCCGTATAACCACACTTTGTCAGAGAGGTTAGGGAAGCTTGGACCCCCACGCGCGTCGGAACCATGACACTGGGCACAGTTGTTCAAGAACAAGCGGCGCCCAATGCCTCGGGCTTCTTCGTCCTTGGCGATATCGGTGATATCCATTTTGGCGTATTTGGCGTAGACCGGCTCAAGACGCGCATTGATACGCTCTTGTTCGGCTTTTACCTGACCCGCCGATGTGAAGCCGAGCAAGCCTTTGTTGCTGCCTAAGCCGGGATACAACACCAAGTAAATCAACGCAAACACGCATAGGCCAATGTACATAATGGTCCACCAGCGTGGTACGGTGGTATTGAGCTCGGTAATATTGCCATCCCAAACATGCTCTGATTCTTCGTCAGCCTTGTCAGGCGTTAACCAAGAACGCTGTGTCCAAAGCACCCAGACACAAAAAGCAATCCCTAATAGTGCGATGACAGCAATATAAATGCTCCATCCACTGTTTACAAACATACTCATTCAGAACCTCCCTTACTGGATTCGTTCGAGAACTCGTCGGGTTGCTCAAACGGAATCAGCGAAGCGTCGTGATTGGCCTGGGCACGGCCCTTCGACCATGCCCACGCAACGATACCTAGAAACGTAAGCAAACCAATTGCTGTGACGATACCGTTAACGTATGCCATCATAATATTACTCCCCAGCCGCCTGATCAGCGGTTTCGGTGGTTTTTAGTAATGGTGTAGCCAGACCTTCGGCCACGGCTTCTTCAGCAGCAGCACGGCCCTCTACTCCAAGACCTTGGAGATACGCAATCAATGCGTCTTCTTCGGTTTTGCCTACCAAAGCCTCAGGTGCTTTTTCGATTTGCTCATCGGTATACGGCACTCCAATAGCGCGCAAGGCGTTCATTCGAGCTTGGATGTTTTGGCCTTCAACCGTGTTGTTTTGCAACCAAGGATAAGCAGGCATGTTCGACGCTGGTTCCGTGCGACGTGGGTTACGTAAGTGAATACGATGCCAGTTGTCGGAATACACCCCGCCCACACGAGCCAGATCAGGGCCTGTACGCTTGGATCCCCATAGGAAAGGGTGCTCGTACACACCCTCACCCGCTAAGGAATAAGGGCCATAACGTTGCACTTCGGACTGCAACATACGAACTTGTTGCGAGTGACAACTTACACACCCTTCACGGATGTAGATGTCACGCCCCATTAGACGCAAAGGCTCATAAGGCTTAACCCCAGGAGTCGGCTCGGTGGTGGAGTGCTGGAAAAACAGCGGCACAATTTGCACCAAACCAGCTGCAGCAATCACAAGGATACTGAGCACAATGAGTAAGCCTACGTTTTGTTCAATAGTGGCATGAGCAAAAAATTTCTTTTGCTTGGACATTGTGAGCTCCTTACTCGGTAAGCACAGCAGGACCAACGTTTGCTGTATTGATGGCATCAGGGTTAGTCAGAGAGATTCTTGGGTTGACACGGGGTTTGGCCCATGCCGTCAAGAAGGTATTGACACCCATAATGATGATACCGGCTAGGAACAACACACCACCCAAAGCTCGAATAGCATAGAACGGATAGGTGGCCTTGACACCTTCAACGAAACTGTAGGTCAACATACCGTCCGGCAATGTGGCACGCCACATTAGGCCTTGCATCACACCAGAAATCCACATGGAAGCGATGTACAGCACCACACCTAAGGTAGCGAGCCAGAAGTGCAGCTCAACCCACTTGGGGCGGGCCATTTCTTTTTGGCCATATAAGCGTGGAATCATGTAGTACAAGGAACCGAATGTAACCATCGCTACCCAACCCAACGCACCGGAGTGTACGTGACCAATTGTCCAGTCGGTGTAGTGCGACAAGGCATTAACGGTACGAATGGCCATCATGGAGCCTTCGAAAGTAGACATCCCGTAGAAAGACAAAGACGTAACCAAGAACTTAAGGATTGGATCCGTACGCAGCTTGTGCCATGCACCAGATAGCGTCATGATCCCGTTGATCATACCGCCCCAGGAAGGTGCTAATAGAATCAGCGAGAAAGCCATCCCTAAAGACTGCGTCCAGTCGGGTAAGGAGGTGTACAACAAATGGTGAGGGCCAGCCCACATGTAGGTAAACGCTAAAGCCCAGAAGTGCACAATCGACAAACGATAGGAATACACGGGACGGTTTGCCTGCTTGGGAACAAAGTAATACATCATGCCCAAGAAACTTGTGGTCAAGAAGAAACCCACCGCATTATGGCCATACCACCACTGCACCATCGCGTCTTGCACACCGGCGTAGATGGAATAAGACTTCCATAAACTAACTGGGATTTCCAAGTTGTTGAAAATGTGCAATACCGCAATCGTGGTAATAAACGCACCATAGAACCAGTTGGCCACATAGATGTGACGAACACGTCGTTTGGCAATGGTGCCAAAGAATACGGTCGCGTAGGCTACCCAAATCAAAGTAATCAGAATATCGATGGGCCACTCAAGCTCAGCGTATTCTTTGGTACTGGTGTAACCCAGTGGGAGCGTAATGAGCGCACCCAACATAGCCAATTGCCAGCCCCAGAAAGTGAAGGCGGCTAAGCTATTACTAAACAGACGAACCTGACAGGTACGCTGTACCACATAATAGGAGGTAGCGAATAATGCGCTGCCACCAAAGGCGAAAATCACCAAGTTGGTATGCACTGGACGCAAACGGCCAAATGAAAACCAAGGTGTTTCGAAGTTAAGTTCTGGCCAAACTAGCTGTAAGGCGATCAGTACCCCGACCCCCATTCCAACTATTCCCCAAACTACGGTCATGATGGCAAATTGCCTAATCACACCATAGTTGAAGACTGCGGCCTGTTTCCCGATAGTATCGGAAGTGCCCATTTGCTTCCCCTAATTAACTAACATTAGTACAAAGTTATGACCTACCCTGCACATGATCGCTCATGTTCGGCCCCGACATTTTGAGTTGGGTCAAAATGTCATAATTATAAAAATCCAGCCAACCTGGCGAAGCAAGGTTAGACTAAATTTTTAAAAGAGTTAGATTCTATTTTTTGTGGTCATCCACTAGATGATCGGTACGATCGTCATCCAGTAACACCGACTCTCCGGCAGCTTTAGAATCATCAAACTGCCCAGCAAAAATAGCCCACCATAGCGCCGCCCCGATCACCAATACAAAAAGTAACGAGATCGGAATAAGAATATATAAAGACGCTAGCATAACGATAAGCCTACTTAAGCTGCTACTTGTGCCGACGGGATATTGGCGCTTAACACCCGTTGACGGTATAACCGCCAAGAATTAAAAGCGACCAATAAAGACGACAGAAGCATGGAAACAGCAGCCACCCAAGGCGAGACCAAACCAATGGCCGCCAAAGGTGTCATTAAAAGATGCCAAGCGACGGAACCATACAAGTTTTGCTTGGCAACTTTGTTGGTTTTTTGTAGGATTTCGTGTAGTTCGTGCTCCGAATGTACGGGCACAACCATTAAGCTGGAATGAGTGGCGGCGACAGCTGTGGGCACAGCCATCGACATCGCACAAGGACAGCTCATCACAAACAGCGACACCATAACGGCCACTGCATGTGAGGGCTCATAGACATACCAAATCGCCCCACAGGCTAAGGCCAATAAGACCTGAATCAGCACAAACCAAAATGCAATGCGGTTAGCGCGAGTGGTGAGTGTTGTACGAAAATCTTCGACCTGTTCGAAAGCGTGCCCACGCTCTAATGACTGTCGAGCACAGAGTTCGAGGTAGCGTGCAGTGAGCAGGAAAGCCACAAACATGCTGACCGATTCAAAATACACTTCACCCTGCTGGTACCAAGTATTCACAACACTGGGCACAAAGGCAACAATAATCCCTAAGGCAACAGGGATATCCATACCTATATAGCCGCCACGTACGCTTTGCCCTACCCCTTTCCAAATAGGGGAAGCACAATACGCCATGACAGGAATAGTTAAGACCAGCGCGGACCAATTCATCAGCACAATAGCCTGATCCAGCAACTGGAGATTATCGGGTGCCATAGACTCGGAGCGCAAATAGCCCGGAAACGCAAACATCATGGCTTGCATCATGACAAGCCATGCTAAAGCAAGCTTTGCCAACAGTCGCTTACGTTCTTTACGTAGCGAGTCTGGAAAGCCTTCGGGTATGGAAAAAATAGAATACGCGCGCATGTCTAAAAATATAGGCGAATCCACCCTTGGCCTATTTGACTTACATCATTAAAGCGATAAAAAGCAGAACAGCCACACCCAAGAGCGTGGCTGTCCAAGGGAGCCCTATAATTCTACATGACTGGGCCTAAAATGTTGAAGTATTTACTATTTAAACTGTGCGTCCTCAGTGGAGCCCGTTAAGGCAGTGGTCGAAGACTGCCCCCCTTCAATGACTTGAGTGACCGCATCAAAGTAGCCTGTACCAACTTCGCGCTGGTGTCGAACCGCGGTAAAGCCACGCTCTGCTGCGGCGAACTCACGCTCTTGTAAGTTCACAAAAGCACTCATGTTCTCGCGAGCGTATCCGTATGCTAAGTCAAACATGCCGTAGTTCAATGCATGGAAGCCTGCCAAAGTAATGAACTGGAATTTATACCCCATCGCACCTAGTTCACGCTGGAACTTAGCAATCGTGGCGTCATCCAAATTTTTCTTCCAGTTAAAGGAAGGTGAGCAGTTGTAAGATAACAACTTATCTGGAAACTGACGGTGGATGGCTTCAGCAAACTTTTTCGCATACTCCAAATCGGGTGTGGCTGTTTCGCACCAAATCAAATCTGCGTACGGCGCGTAGGCCAACCCCCGGGAAATCGCTTGCTCAATCCCTGGCTTGGTGCGGAAAAACCCTTCTACCGTACGCTCACCGGTGATAAAGGGCTGATCATTCTCATCCACATCGCTGGTGATCAGATCTGCCGCATCCGCATCGGTACGAGCCAGCAGTACGGTCGGCACGCCCATCACGTCAGCGGCCAAACGCGCAGCAGTGAGCTTCGCAACAGCCTCACGTGTGGGCAATAATACTTTTCCGCCAAGGTGACCACATTTTTTAACAGAAGCCAGCTGATCCTCGAAGTGCACACCGGAGGCCCCCGCCACAATCATGGCTTTCATCAGCTCAAACGCATTCAATACCCCACCAAACCCCGCTTCGGCATCGGCCACAATCGGCGCGAAATAATCAATGTACCCCTCTTGCTCGGGATCGCCGCCTTCAGACCATTGAATTTGATCGCAACGCTGTAAGGCGTTGTTGATGCGACGAACCACTTGCGGCACCGAGTTAATGGGGTATAAGGACTGATCCGGGTACATTTCACCCGCCAAGTTGGCGTCGCCCGCAACTTGCCAGCCGGAAAGGTAAATAGCCTTTAACCCCGCTTTAACTTGTTGCATGGCTTGGTTGCCGGTCATGGCGCCTAGTGCATTAATAAACGGCTCTTCATTAATTAGGCGCCACAGTTTCTCGGCACCCCGTCGCGCTAAGGTGTGCTCTTCAGTGATGGAGCCACGTAGCTGCACCACATCCTGAGCAGAGTAATTACGTTTTACCCCTTTCCAGCGAGGATCTTGGGCCCATTGTTGTTGTAATTGACGAACTTCGGTTTCGCGACGACTCATGATGGTCTCCTAATTAAAAAGTAATTTCGTTAAGTATTAGCTTACCGAAAACCCTCCCTTCACAACAC
>DWUQ01000045.1 GCA_019120675.1 Candidatus Paenalcaligenes intestinipullorum
AGGGGTCTCGCCGTGAGTGTTGGTGAAGAGTTCGTGACCACCTTTGATGAGGTGAACAGCCATGGGCGCGCCCATAATGCCGAGGCCGATAAAACCGACTTTAGCCATGTTGGATTCTCCTGAATAAATCGTTGTTCTGTATAGGTTGTACGCGGATACTTAAGCGAGTGCTTTGATCCAGCCCAAACCATCGGTGGTGGCCGCAGCAGGTTTGTACTCGCAGCCGATCCAGCCGTCGTAGCCGAGTTTGTCGATGAATTTGAACAACCATTCGTAGTTGATCTCACCGGTACCGGGTTCGTTACGACCGGGGTTATCCGCCAGTTGGATGTGGGCAATGCGTGCCAGGTGTTTCTGGATCGTGTTAGCCAACTCACCTTCCATGCGCTGAGCATGGTAGATGTCGTATTGCAGATAAACGTTGTCGGAACCGACTTCGTCGAGCAGCGCAATGGCTTGCTCGGTGCGGTTCACGTAGAAACCTGGAATATCGAAAGTGTTGACGGGTTCGACCAGTAGACGAATGCCAGCGTCTTTGAGCTTGTCAGCAGCGAAACGAATGTTGTCGACAAAGACTTGCTTGACCTTGTCGGCATCCACGCCCTGAGGCGCGATACCGGATAAGCAGTTAACTTGTTTGCAGTTTAGGGCGGTGGCGTACTCGATCGCACGACCGACACCTTCTTGGAACTCACTAACACGATCTGGCAAGCAAGCAATGCCGCGTTCGCCACCAGCCCAATCACCGGCAGGCAGGTTGTGTAGCACCTGCGTTAGGCCATGTTTTTGAAGCTCTTCTGCCAAGGTGTTTTTGTCGAAATCGTAAGGGAAGAGGTATTCCACACCCTTGAAACCTGCATCAGCAGCAGCTTTGAAGCGCTGGATGAAGTCGACCTCGTTAAACAGCATGGTCAGATTGGCGGCGAATTTAGGCATAATAAAACTCCTGGTTAATAAGGCGAATTAGCTTTTCAAAGGAAGGATGGCAGTAGGCGCATCCGCTTCGCTCAAAGCTAGCTCTTCGAACTCGTTGACGTTGTCGAGCTCGGTACCCATGGCGATGTTGGTCACACGCTCAAGGACGATCTCGACAACCACCGGTACTTGGAACTCTTTGATCCAAGCGCGGGCTTGTTCGAACGCGCCAGCGATGTCTTCGGGCTTGTGTACACGGATGGCTTTAACGCCCAGACCTTCAGCAACGGTAACGTGATCCACGCCGTAACCTTCGGTTTCGGGTGCGTTGATGTTATCAAAGGCCAATTGTACGCAGTAGTCCATGTCGAAGCCGCGCTGAGCCTGACGGATCAGACCCAAGTAAGCGTTGTTGACCAACACTTGGATGTAAGGCAGTTTGAACTGAGCACCTACGGCGAGCTCTTCGATCATAAACTGGAAGTCGTAGTCACCGGAAATCGCCACGACTTCTTTGTCGCGGTTGGCGGCCACTACACCTAAAGCAGCGGGTACGGTCCAACCCAAGGGGCCAGCTTGACCGCAGTTGATCCAGTTGCGTGGCTCGTATACGTGCAAGAACTGGGCGGCTGCAATTTGTGACAGACCGATGGTGCTGACGTAGCGCGTATCGCGACCGAACGCTTCGTTCATTTCCTGGTAAACACGCTGTGGTTTTACTGGGACGTTGTCGAAGTTGGTCTTGCGCTGCAGGGTGGCTTTGCGCTCTTGGCACTCAGCAACCCAAGCGGAACGGTCTTTGAGCTTGCCAGCGGCTTTGAGCTCTTTGGCAACCTCGATAAACAACTCGAGTGCAGCACCAGCGTCGGATACGATGCCGAAATCGGGGCCAAATACGCGACCGATCTGAGTGGGCTCGATATCCACGTGGATGAACTTACGGCCTTTGGTGTACTCGTCGATGGAGCCGGTGTGACGGTTGGCGAAACGGTTACCAATACCAAACACAAAGTCGGAAGCCAACACGTTGGCGTTACCGTAACGGTGTGAGGTTTGTAGGCCGGCCATACCCGCCATTAGGGGGTGGTCGTCAGCGATGGTGCCCCAGCCCATTAGGGTTGGGATAACGGGTACGTTGACCAGCTCAGCGAACTCTTGTAGTTTGTCGCTGGCGTTGGCGTTGATCACACCACCACCGGAAACCAGCAAGGGGCGCTCGGCTTCGTTCAGCATTTGGATGGCTTTTTCGGCTTGGGCGCGCGTTGCGGCAGGGCGGTACACCGCCAAAGGCTCGTAGGTATCGATATCGAATTCGATTTCAGCCAACTGGACATCCAGTGGTAAATCGATCAGCACAGGACCGGGACGGCCAGAGCGCATGACGTGGAAGGCTTGCTGGAACACATAAGGTACCAAGGCAGGTTCACGCACGGTCACGGCCCATTTGGTAACAGGCTTAGCGATGGACTCGATGTCAACGGCTTGGAAGTCTTCTTTGTAGAGGCGGGCGCGAGGGGCTTGGCCAGTAATACAAAGAATAGGAATAGAGTCTGCGGAGGCAGAGTACAAACCAGTGATCATGTCGGTACCGGCTGGGCCAGACGTACCAATACAAACACCAATGTTGCCGGGCTCGGCACGTGTGTAACCCTCGGCCATGTGAGAGGCACCCTCTACGTGGCGTGCCAAAATGTGGTCAAAGCCACCATTGCGCTTCATGGCGGAATAAAACGGGTTAATGGCTGCACCAGGTACGCCAAACACGGTAGATACGCCTTCTGCGCGCAATACGGCAGCAGCGGCGTCAATAGCTCTCATACGGGCCATTAGAATCTCCTAGGGTATCAATTCAACTAAAAGTAGTTGTAAACATAATAAAGAGTGGCTCCCTACCTGAGAAATAGTGGTAGCATTGTTTCTATCGATACTAGGAGTATTGAATGAGTCGATATACAGAAATACGCAGTTTTGCTCTGGTGGCGGAAAAGGGCAGCTTTGCTGCAGCCTCCGTCATTGAGGGAGTCACGCCAGTGGTGATGGGGCGGCGCTTGGACGCTTTGGAAAAGCGCTTAGGTGTGCGCTTAATGCATCGCTCTACCCGAGGTCTTACTTTAACCGATTTGGGCGAACAGTTCTTAGAACAATGTCGCCAAATATTAAAAGATTTTGACGAAGCCGAAGCCAGCATTAGTGCTCAGCGCAAAGTCGTTCGTGGGCATTTAGTGGTGTCGGCGCCAGCAGCGTTTGGTCGTCGGCATGTCGCGCCCCACGCGCTGAGCTTCAAGGAGCGTTATCCAGAGTTAAAGCTCTCCTTTAACTTCACTGATAGTGTAGTGGACTTGGTGCGCGAAGGCTACGATATGGCCATTCGTATTGGCGAAGTCACCGACCCCAATTACGTGGCCGTGCGGCTATTCCCTAATCGTCGTGTGGTCTGCGGTACGCCGGGCTACTTCGAACGCTACGGCGTGCCACGCGTTCCCGAGGATCTCGTTCGTCACAATTGCTTGGCCTTTAACTTGCAGGGTGGTCAGCAGCGTGGCTGGACGTTTATGCGCGATGGCAAACCCTTTGCGGTACGGGTGGATGGTGATTTAGATTGCAACGATGGTGAGCTGCTTTATGGCTGGGTCAAACAAGGCTGGGGCATCGGTTGGCGCAGCACATGGGAGATCCAAGCCGAGCTCAAGCGTGGTGAGTTGGTCACTGTGCTGGAGGACTTTTCCTTGCCAAGCTACGACATCCAAGCGGTTTATCAGCAACAGCGTTACTTGCCCGCCAAAGTGCGTCGTTTTATTGATTACTTACGCAATATCTATCATCAACCTGGCTATTGGGAAGGGGAGTCCTAAGCCCGCAGTTACGGATCCATAACAGCGTGGGCTGAGTCAAAACTAGGCTGGCAGAGGTTCATATTATTGAGTGTTTTGGTTATTTATAGTTAAAGAGTAGTGACTCTTTAGTATCGACTCTTATAGCAGAGTTAGAAGACTGAGCGCTTGATATGAGGGATGGCACGCTGAGCTTCTAGTAATAGACACAAAAAGGCCACTTCTGAGGAAGCGGCCTTTTTGCATCGGGCGATCTTAGCCTAAGCCAGCACGACGGACTGGCTTAAGAAAGCCTTTAGAAGTGCCATTCGGCTAACAGCATTGGGGCGGTGGTGCGAATGCCGGGCTTTTTGTTGCCAGCGGCATCGTAGCGATTACCAAATTTATTGTGCCAGAACTCGTAGCCCACACCGACCCAGAGGGTGTTTTGCTTATCGAAAGCCATTTTCCCCACATCCGCCATCAGCGACGCACGGATCATGATTTCGCTCTTGGTTTTAACGTTTTGACCATCACGACCTTTGGGGCCGTTAAAGTTTGCTAAACCTTGGAATTTCAACGGTACGGCACCCGCATCGAAAGGTAGCGCCCACGCTAAACTGGCGATAAATTGTGAATTAAAGCTAACGTTGTTTCGTTGGTCAGGGCCGTTACAGATGCCGCAGTGGTTCCACTCTTTACCGTACAACAAGCTTAGATCAACAAAGCCTTTCGGTACATCAAATTTAAAAGTTGGACCGACCACCAACAATCGTTTGCGTGGTGCAAACTCGGTGTTTTTGGTGTTGAGGTCGAAACCAGCAGTGAGGGTCACGTCTTTAACTGGACCGAAGCTGAAGTCGGCATCGGCTAGCTTGCTAACGTATAGCTGGTGGCGATAGACCAAATAGGCCTCAGTGGCGCCAGTTGTGCCGTAAGGTGATTGAAAATGGTGACCTGGTTCGTTTTTTGTCGGGTCTTTTTTACTAGACTGTAGAATGTCTACGTTTAAAAAGTTCTGTCCATAGTCGTAACCACTCGCATGAGTGAACTGCAGAATATTCTTGCGGATTTTTTGTGTGTTGT